>JAPYUI010000009.1:0-1560 GCA_029936175.1 Kiritimatiellia bacterium | reverse complement strand
TGCAGGGTTATGTTCTCGACCCCGTTCAACACGACCGCATCGCCGAGTTTACCGGTGATCTGGCCCCCACTGGCGTTCCCGCCTTGCGCCGTGTTGACGTTATCGCCCTTCACGGTAAACTGGCCGCTAACCGTGTCGAGACGGATCCCTGGGTCCACCCCGCCCGTGGAGCGAATCTCGGCAAAGACCAGGCTCAATGCCGTCGTGGCAATGTCTACCGCGGCCGCACTTCCCGAATCAACGGTGCTGACGCCGACCAGGTTGTTCCCGATGCTTCCACCGTCATCTACGCGAACACCCGGTTGGTTGTTGGCTGCAGTGTTGACCTCCAGGTTGCCAAACGCAAAGGAACCGGTTCCCGAATTGGCGATATCAATACCTGCGCCAACCGTTGCGGTAATCACCGTGTCGTCAAAAATATTGATGGCACCCGTCACCTGGTCCAGGAAAATCCCGTTCAAGCCGTTCTCCGCAATAACCGTCCCGAGATCCATCGCGGCGTTCACATTGTTCAATACCAGCGCCGCCCCGCCACTGGCGTTGATAAAGCTGAACGCGTCCGTGATATTCACGTTACCCGCATTCTGCAGGTTCATCCCGTCGCCGCCGATGCTGAAGATCTCAAGAAAACCAAAGACCGTGTTCCCGACAACCGTGTCCATAATGACCCCCGGGCCCGCGTTATTATTCCCAAGCACATCCCCGAAATTAATGTCTGCATTGGTGATATTGGAAAGATCCAACAGGATGCCGTCCGCCGTCTGAAGCGTGTTGGCAACATTCGCCTGGATGGTGAGGTCATCGATGCCGTCGATATCCACCCCTCCTCCAGCCACATCGACAACCAGGGTGGCGATCGTGAGATTGGCCCCCGCAGAGGACCCGGCGACCAGGCCATCCGCTCCACCGCCGGTGATCGTCACCCCGGAAAAGTTGAGGTCGATCCCGGGTGACCCGCTGATATCGATACCGGTACCGACCGGCGTACTGACCACGACCTCGCCGCTTACGCTGAAGTCGTCCGTCAAATTGGCGAGGGCGATGCCGCGTCCTGCAGACGTAGTTGACATCACGGTGTCAAAGGTCCATCCGGGGGTAGCGCCGGTTTGCCCCTGCGTACCGTTGATGTCGATACCGGCACCGCCCGTTGCATCGATGGTCACGGGTTGGTTGGCAATGTTGACCGTTCCGGCACCCGATGCCGTGAAACCCGCCCCTTGTACGGTTGTGATGTTCAAGGTATTGAAGGTCGACAAGGCCCCGGCACTGTTCCCGAGAGAGACCCCGGCAGCCAGAACCGCCGAACCCGCATTGCTCACCAGCGTATCACCGAAGGAGCCGGTAAATCCCGGGGAGGTATTCAGCGCGATGCCAGAAGCGCCCGGCGCGATCACGCGGGTAAGGCCGGTCACCGTCAGGTCGCCACTGAGATTGTCGAGTTGAACCCCATGCGAGGGGGCGTTACTCGACACGAGATGATCCAGCGTGACGGATAGGGCCCCGCCATCCAATTGAATGCCGCCATTGCCGGAAATTTTCGCGTTGTCCATCGACAGGCTG
>JAPYUI010000132.1:8767-12403 GCA_029936175.1 Kiritimatiellia bacterium | reverse complement strand
AGGTTGAATAACCTGCCTTTATGAATGGGCGCATCGACGGATCCTCCTCGAACTGTTTCTTTATTTTTTTTGCTACGTAACCAGCTGCGGTTGAGGTTTTTGCCCATCTATATGCTTCCTTTATGGAGGATTCGCTTGATGGAGATTGCGTGCTCACTTATAATGAATCTATGAGGCGAGCAACGATAGCGACAGGGGCGTGCACGCGTGTCTAAGGTCCCCCTGGTAAATGAATTCATGACGCGCCGTATCGTATCCCTTGATCCGGACATGGATATCTACGATGCGATTCGGAGTCTCCTGAAGCATCACATCTCCGGTGCGCCCGTGGTGAAAAACGGCGTGCTGGTTGGGATTCTTTCCGAGAAAGACTGCCTCCACATGTTTACCAAGAGCGTTTACGACACCATCCCTGGCGGGGTCGTACGGGATTACATGTCCAGCAAACTGATCGTCTGCAGTCCCGCTGACGATTTGTTCACGGTCGCCGGGATGTTCTTTAAAAATTCCTTCCGTCGCCTTCCGGTGGTTGAAGACGGTAAACTGATCGGCCTGGTCAGCCGCCCTGATGTGTTGAAGGGGAGTATCGAGCTGTGGGCAGAGCCGGGACAGAGCAAGAAATGGACCGATGCGGTTTACCTCACTGAGGAAATCAAGGCTGCTCTCTGGTAGGTGCTGCATTCTCCGTTTCAAGCGTCGCGCCCCCGTCCTCCCCGTGGTTGAATAAGCGATAGGCACGTCTTCTCAACGCCTCACCCGCGTAAATTCTTTCAATTCGTACGCGCTTTTCTCCCCTTGGTTGAGTAATATCCGGGGATCTATGGCTGGACATAGCAAGTGGGCAAACATCAAGCATCGCAAGGGCGCTCAAGACGCTAAGCGCGGAAAAATATTCAGCAAGATAGCGAAGGAGATTTCGGTCTGCGCTCGCGTCGGCGGCGGAAATCCGGAGGATAATCCGACCTTGCGGACGCTGATTCAAAAAGGTCGTGCGGCCAACATGCCTGCGGACAATATCGATCGCGCAATTAAAAAGGGCACAGGTGAGCTTGATGATGGGTTGGTTTATGAAGAGCTCGTCTATGAGGGCTACGGTCCCGCTGGGGTCGGACTGATTGTCAAAGTGCTTACCGACAATAAGAATAGGTCGGCTTCCGATCTTCGTCACTGCTTTACAAAATCCGGTTATACCATGGCCCAGCAAGGTGCCGTCAGCCATGCATTCCAGCGCAAGGGGTTGATTACCCTCACGGCTGATGCCGCTACTGAAGACCAGCTTTTTGAGCTCACTCTTGAGGCCGGGGCGGAAGAGATTGAGCAAGATGACGGGAGCTGGAGCATCACCACTGATCCCGGCCAATTCATGAACGTGGTGGATGCACTCACGAACGCGGGCGTTGAGATCCAGGGCTCGGAGCTGACCATGCTTCCCGATAACTACTTGCCGGTTACCGGGAAAGAGCATGCCAAGCAGCTACTGGCATTTCTTGAAAAGCTGGATGACCTGGAAGACGTGCAGGATGTCTACAATAATGCGGACATCGATGATGTCGTTCTTGCTGAATTGACTGGGGAGTAAGCTTGGCCCGCGATGCGATCAAGATTCTTGGCATCGATACCTCCCTGCGTTCAACCGGCATAGGCCTTATTCGCAGCAACGGTGTGCAGTCCAGTGCCTCCAGCTACGGCACGATCAGCTGCCCGAAATCCTGGGCCCTTTCGCGCTGTCTGAACCACCTTTTAACGCGAATCGTTGAGATTCTTGATGAGGAGTCCCCGGATGTCGCTGCGGTTGAAGGCATTTTCTACTGCCGGAATGTGAAGACTGCGATGGCACTTGGTCATGCGCGGGGTGTGGTCATTGCCGCCTGTGGGCAGAAGGGCCTGCCGGTATATGAGTATGCACCGCGAACGGTGAAGAAAGGCATCGTGGGGTCCGGATCCGCGAGCAAGGAGCAGGTCGCGCAGATGGTGAAGACGGTTCTCGGTTTGAAAGAAGTCCCACAGGAGGATGCTGCAGATGCGTTGGCGATCGCCATGTGTCACGCCCAACAGTCCCGCATGCATGAGACCCTGGGGCTGAAGCCGATATAGTGGCTTGGAGCGTGCGGTCCGAACGGGTTTTCCGTAGCTGGAATCCGGGGCCTTCCTACTTTCGGGAAAATTGCCCGATGCATTCCACATGTCCCGTACGTGGAAACAAATCAAGCGGTTGAACCTGCAGGCACTTCAATCCGGCTTGCCCGGCCAGTCGCTCGGCATCGCGGGCGAAGGTGGAGGGATTGCAGCTGACATAAACCAGCCGTTGGGGCTGGAGCTCGGCGATGATTTTCACCAGGTGATTTCCCAGTCCGGTTCGTGGCGGATCGACGACCATCACCTTGGGTCGATAGCCGGCGTCCTTTTCCATGCGCGCAGTTCGCACGACATCCAGATCGCGTGCGGAAAAGCGCACGTTGTCGATTCCATTGGCCTTCGCGTTAATACGGGCCAGCCGGACGGCCTCCTCGGATCGCTCAAAGCCCGTCAGGCGCCGGCAGAATCGTGCCAGCGAAAGTGAAAAAGCACCTACGCCCGCGTAGCATTCCCAGACATCTTCGTCTGGCTGCAGGTTGGCGAGTTTCAGGACCACGCGCAACAATTCTTCGGCTTGGTCCTGATTGACCTGGAAGAAGCATCCCGGGGACAGCTTGAACGTATTCCCCCCCAGTTTCTCTTCCAGGTTGGCTTTACCATAAATCAAATGGTCATTCCATCGCAGGCTGTATTCCGGGGGTGGGAGTGAGCGTTGGAAGTCTGGCAGGCGAATGCCAGCTGCGGGCAGATCGGAATCCACCTGCACGAGGATGCGCCCGTCTGCCGAGGCCTGGCGAATGGTCAGCCGATGGAATAACGATGTGTGATCCCTGAAGACCCCGAGTACGCGGTTGGCGGCCTCGCTGCCCAGGGCACAGTACTTGATCGGCAACACCCTTTCGGCATCGCCGGGCAGATGATAACCCAGGAGGTGATCCCGGCAGGAGAAGCTCAACTTGTTCCGATAGCCGTACATCTCGTCTGCAGCGATCAGGGGTAACACCTCGACATCTTCCAGGTGTGCAATGTGCCGGACCGCGTCCGAAACCTGCTTGTGTTTCAATGTGCACTCCTGCGCATAGGCCATCTGTTGCCATTTGCAGCCACCGCAGGTATCGAAGTGAGGGCAGGGGGCCCTGATCCGGCCAGCTGCCGGTTCCGTGAGCTCCAGCAGGCGGGCGACCAGGTAGCTCGGGTGTTGTGCGATCAGCTCCGCCAGGACCTGGTCGCCAGGAATGGTCTTTCCCTCCACAAAGACTGCTTCCCCGTCCTCCGTGTGGCCAAAACAGCGAATCCCCTCACCCTGATCGGTGATGGTGCAGCGAATGTGTTCGCCTTCAAAATGGCTCATGACAGGTGTACATGGCACTCGAGGTTCGCTTCGCGGGTTGAATCCACTCCGCGAACACCTGGGAGCCTTGCTTAAGCCTTGATGTTGACCCAGGTGTGTACGTGCGGCTTGCCACGGAAGTACCAGACCATGCGCGGGCCCTCGATCTGCCAGACATCCCATACCCCGTCATCGCCGATGTCCTCTTTCTGGAAATAGGAGAGGTGGAG
>JAPYUI010000132.1:0-8667 GCA_029936175.1 Kiritimatiellia bacterium | reverse complement strand
GCGTCGCCATCGCAACGGCGGGTCACGTGGCGCCCGGTGAACACGAATTCGAACTTGCCGGTTCCGGGTTCGCCGAACATGGCGACCGCACATTTTCCCATGCCGCCTTTTCCGTTGTCGGTTTCCACCTGGTGAAGCACTTGCTGCGCATATTGTTCGCTGTGCAGGCTGAGGAAGATCTCCTTGATCATCTGCTGTTGATCTTCATTGAAGGTTTCGAAAATCCGATCGGTCACGATCCGCCAGTTGTTATCCACCCGGTGTCGCAGTTCATGGTCCCAGGGAAAGGTGACCTTTTTGCGCTGCTCGTCCGTCAGGCTTTTGAAGAGCGTGGCTGCGAGGGTCTCGGAGTTGGGCGATTTCGCTGCGAGCAGCGGAGCCGTGGAGCCGAGGAAGGCCCCCGCGGTGGTGGTTTTGATGAAGGTGCGCCGGTTGTAGGATTCGTTTGTATTCATAGGTAAATTCTAGGACGAAACACAGGGCCCGGGAAGGCTAAATGAATGAATAATAGCATTTACTCACGGAGCAGGGCCGGGAACCCCTCCTGCTTGTCCCCGGGGTCAACCACACCCCTCCATATCAGGATGCGTATTCGGGACTATTTCTTCTTCACCGGGGCGTATTCCGCCAGTGACAGACCGCCGCTGGCGTCTTTGTCCTTGCGCTTGAAGCCTTTCGTCGCGGTCTCGTGCGTGTCTTTGGGGCGCTTACCGATGAACTCTTTGAGCGACAACTGACTATCGCCGTCGGCGTCAAACTTGGCGAAGCGGTCGGCTGGGGTCGGCGGCTTTGGTGCGATAATCGTGTTGGTCGGCAGTTTGGCCTTGGTTGCGGTCCAGGCCGCATTACTGGTCGCCGCCCAGATCTTGAGGTTATCGATCTGCGACGAGACACCGGCCATTGGGAACCCCACATTCGATTTTCCGCGGGCGATCTTGGCGTCGCTGCCAAAGGCGACATGATCGTCATCAACACGGGCTACCATCTGCTCGCCGTCAATTTCAATCAGCATGGTATACCACTTACCCGGGTCGAATGACTGTTGCACCTGGCCGACGGTAACCGCCTTGTCGTCGGCGTCCTTCTTCACTTTCTCGCCCTTGATAACAAAACCGCTTGGCGTCAGGGTGGCCCGGCAGATGTGGCCTTTGCCGTTGAACGAGCAGTGGATGACCGTGCCGCCGTCAAAACGAAAGTCGAACTGCAGCGCCAAGGTCGTCGGCAACTCGATATCGGTGCGGATTGATGCGGCGTGATGATCGGCCTTCAGCTCGGTGCCGCGCAGAGCACCCTTGACGAGATCCCATTGGCCTTTGGCTGCCGACCAGTTATCGGCCACCTTGGCAGCCGAAAAGTCGTCGCACAATAACAGTTTACCGCGTGTGGTCAGCAGCCCCGTCATCGGAGCGTCGGCGGCCATCGCCTGAAATTGGGCGGCCAGGAAAATAATCGTGCAGCGAAGAATGGTTTTCATTGGTCTGTCCTGTTGAGTGATGGGAGTCGTGGTGGACCCGAGGAGGGCCCCCGCCGTGGTGGTTTTTATGAGGGTGCTTCTTGCATCGGAAACATGCGGGGCTACTGCCCACCCGTCCCGGTTTTCATTTGATCGAGCAGTGTATCGACCGCAGCATCCATCTCCTCCCCGCGCACATTCTTGTAGCGGATCACGCCCTTGTGATCGAGGACATAGATGGTGGGCCAGCTACGGACATTCCAGGCTGTGGAGATCGGGCCGCGGGTACTCCCCCCGTTCCAGAAGGAACGCCAGGTGATGTTCTGTTTCTTAAGGACTGCCTGGAGGGTATCCAGGTTCTTGTCACTGTTGACACCGATCAGGGCGAAGGGGTCATCTTTCAGTCGTTTCACGAGCGACCGCTCGTGTGGGTACATGGCCCGGCAGGGCGGTCACCAGTCGCCCCAGAAGTCAATCACCACGACCTTGCCCCGGTAATCACTGAGCTTGAACTTCACCCCATCCAGGTCATTGCCGACGATGTCCGGCGCAACCTTGCCGATACCCAGGCTGCGGGTCTCGAACAATTCCGCCCCGGCCGCGGTTCCGAGAGTCCCCGTCCGGGCCGGAACATCGGCATATTCGGCGACGACTCGCTCATAAAGTTTTTCAGCGCGCTGCTGGTTTCCCGGGACCCGGGCGCCCGACTTCTTGAGTTGGCAGGCCAAGCTGTAACAGGCTTGTCCCCGGACATTCCGGTGAGGACTTTTTTCCAGTACCGTTTCCAGGAAAGCAGGAGCCTCGCGCAGGTTGCTGAGGCGAAGTCGTTCGCTGACCGGGCCCAGTCGCTCGTCATCAATATGGTTCCCGGCCAGGAGCTCAAGGGCCTGGCCCGCTTCCCTGCCGCCAAAGCGGCTGGCACTGGTGACAATCCAACTGAGTGCCTCGACGGCAACGGGGTCAGAGGGGTGGCCCTTGGCCAGCTTCAGGAACCGGGGAGTGAAATCGACCCCGATCGTGCTCATCTGGCGACGGAACCCGAGCTGTTCATCCTTCGTCTTGGCCGCACGGTAGGCCTTGGAAAGGTCCCGCTGGGCTCGCTGAAACTCGCTGACCAGGGCCTGGAATTGGTCCCGGGGCGAATCCTTAGCGGCCTCATCCTGGCCGTTTACCCCCGGGGCGATAAGCAGGACCATCAAGGTGGCCGCTACCAGGGATCGCGCGGGTCGTCGGGGGGATATATCGAGCTTCGAACAGAATGATTTCGAACACATGCTGCAATTCAAACCCCGCAGGTCCTGCAAGTCAAGGAATTTAGATCCGGGCCCTGTTATCGGCCACTACGGGCGGTGGATTGGCTGCCGAATCGCACGGCGCCCTTGGTTTTCCCAGGAGGATGTGCTAGTCGGCACAGGGTCCAGCCGGTTGTGACTTTATGATGCATCTACGTATACGATCTTTCATTTTTGCGGGTGTCGGCCTGGTCCTTTCTGTCCCTGTCGCAGGGGCTGGCCCGGAAAAGCCCTTCGCGCCGGAATCCATGGCCTACCTGCTGCAGGCAGAAGGATTGGGTAAGCGGGCGATCGCAGTCGACAAGCTTGCGGGTTGTGGTCGGGACCTGCTGGTCATCGACTACGCGTATTATGGTGACGCGGAGACCCGGTGGACCCGCGAGGAACTGGATCGTATCCGAAGCGGAAAACCCGGCCGGCGGGTGGTGGCGTACTCTTCGATTGGCGAGGCTGGAACGTATCGCTTCTACTGGCAGAAAAAATGGGATGCCGACGGGGATGGGAAACCCGATAAACAGGCCCCTCCCTGGCTGATGGAAGCGAACCCCGACTGGCCCGACAATTACAAGGTTCGTTATTGGGATCCCGCCTGGAAAAAACTCGTGAAGGGACACCTCGACCAGATTTTGATCCAGGGCTTCGACGGGATATACCTCGACCTGGTTGATGCCTTTGAACATTTCGAACACGACCCCGACACGAAGCGGTGGCTGGATCACCGTCGCAACCCGGAAAGCGGAAATACCTATCGCCAGGACATGGTCGCCTGGGTACGGGAGATCGCAGAATACGGGCGCACGACGAGGCCTGGGTTCCTCGTAATCCCCCAGAACGGCATTCAATTGCTGGAAGACCCGGACTATCTGAGGACCGTCGATGCCGTGGGCGTAGAGGACCTGTTTACCCGTGGAAACCGGGTTCAGCGCACGAAGAACACCCAGTATAGGGTACGCTTTCTCACCCCGGCACTAAACGCCAACAAGCCGATCCTGGTGATCGAGTATAGCAAGAAGGAACCGGCCGTGGAACACGCCATCGCGCAAGCGAAAGAACTCGGGCTGGGGTTGCTGATCACCGACCGTCCGCTCAAGACCCTGGGGCGCTGTCCATTGCGGTGATCGTTGCAGGGGAAGCAATCGTATTCCCGTTTATTGTGGACCCGATCGTATCACCCGTTTCTTTGCAACCGTGACGACCTACAGGATCGCCTTGTTCAGCGTCAGCAGGGGCATGAGTACCGCCAGGGCGATCATGAGCACAAACAACCCGACGACGAGAATGATCATCGGCTCCATCAGGCTGAGCATGCGGGCGATGCTGCGTTCCCAGGCTTGTTGGTAACGCCGGGCCGCATTCTGGAGCAGGCCGGGGACTTCGCCGCTGGCTTCGCCGGCACGGATCCAACCGGGCAGGGTTTCGCTCAGGGGAGGCACCGCGCTTACGGCATCGGCGAGGCTTCCCCCGTGACGAATGGTTTCCGCTTGAGCGGCGCATAAGCCGCCTACCCAGGGACTCCCGGTAGCTTTGCCGGCGAGGGCCATGCTGTGGGTCACTGGAATGCCGCCCTCGAGCATAAGCGAAAGCGTCCGGGCGAAGCGGAGGTTCACCAGGGAGGTGTAAATCCGCCCGGCAACCGGCCAGCCGAACATACGTTGGTTCCATTTCTTCCGCGTGTCGGCTTCACTTCGGGCGCGCCGGACCAGCCAGGCAATGCCGATGGCAGCCAAGGGGGGAATTAACAGTCCCGGTCCGTTCATCAGGTTCCCGACTTTCATCATCATGCGCGTAATCAAGGGTAGCTCGACATCCATGTTACCCAGTACTTTGCTGAATGCGGGGAACATCACGGTCACCAGGATGATCATGGCGATGAAAGCCAGGGTCAAAACGACCAGTGGATAGACCAGGGCGGTCTGTACCTTCTCTTTCACGACCTGGTCCTCCTCAAGGAAGACGGCCAGATGATCGATGGATGCGTGCAGGCGACCCGTGGTTTCGCCGACCTCAATCATTGCCTGCTCGAATTCGCTGACCTGTGGATGTGCGTCACCGATCGCCTTGGCGAGCGATGAGCCTTCGCGCACGGCATCGCGTATTCCTGCGAGAATGCCCGTGTTTTTGCCCAACTCGGGGGTATCGATGAGTATGTCGAAAGTCTGGTCCAGCGGGAGACCCGCCTTGATCAGGGCCGCCATCTCTCGATAGATCAGGCTGCGGGTTGAGGTGTCGAACAGGCGCTTTCGGGAATGGAGTCCCCGTTTAGCGCCCGCGGGTTGAATGTTTCGGGTCAGTACGCCCTGCTTGGCCAACTTGTCGCGGGCGTCTTTCAGGTCGAAGGCCTGGACCAATCCCCTGGCTGCGTGACCGGCCTGGGTGTAGCCACGGTATTCAAAGGTTTTCATCGCGCGGAGTGAGATCCGAGCGTGCCGCGGACCTCGTCCAGGCTGGTCAGGCCGAGGGCGACCTTGTGCAGGGCATCATGCCAGAGATTTTTCGTTCCCTGCTCGGTGCTGAGGTGCCTCAGGTTCTCCAGTCCCTGGTTGTGGCGGATCGCCTCCTGCATGGCATCCGTGACCACGTGAAGCTCGTAGATGCCGATTCGGCCGCTGTACCCTTCACGGCATCGCTCGCAGCCTACGGCACGATAGATCGTTTGGTCTTCAAGCACTTGGGCGAGCTCGCCAAGGGCCTCGCCCGAGGCCCGTTCCGGGTCCTCGACCTTGCAATGCGGACACAGTTGGCGAACAAGTCGTTGCGCCATGGTTGCGCGGGTGGATTCAGCCAGGAGAAAAGGTTCGATCCCCATGTCGACGAGACGAACGACGGCACTCAGGGCATCATTCGTGTGCAGGGTGCTGAATACCAGGTGCCCGGTGAGGGAAGCCTGGACCACGATCTCGGCTGTTTCGAGATCGCGGGTTTCCCCCACGAGGATGATATCCGGATCCTGGCGGAGAATGTGCCGGAGCCCGCGGGAGAAGGTCAGTCCGATGTCCGGCTTAACCCCGATCTGGCCGATCTCGGGCAGTTGGTACTCCACCGGGTCTTCGATGGTCATCACGTTGCGTCTGCTGGTATCCAGTTCCTGCAGGGCGGCATACAAGCTGGTGGTCTTTCCGCTGCCGGTTGGGCCCGTTACCCATATGACCCCATGCGGTTCACGGAGGAGGGTGCGGAAGGATTGCAGCAGGCCTTTCGGCATACCGAGCTCACTCATGGAAAGACGGGTGGTGTCGTGGCGGAGCAGGCGGAGTACGATGCGTTCTCCTTCGGCAACGGGCACGGTCGACATGCGAACGTCAATCTCCCGTTCACCGACATTGACCCGCGCCATGCCGTCCTGGGGCAGGCGTTTCTCTGCGATGTCCAGACGGGCCATGATTTTCAAGCGGGAGGAGAGGGCGGCTTCCATGGACTTGGGAGGTGCGGGTCGGTCATACATCACGCCGTCGAGGCGAAAGCGCACCCGCATGGACTTGTCGAAGGGTTCGATGTGGATGTCCGAGGCCCCCTCCTTCAGGGCGTCGAGGAGGATCTGGTTGACGAGCTGGGTGACGGGTGTCTGATCGCTGCTGCGCAGCAGGTCGGACGCGCCATCGGGGCTTGCACGGTACGGGCTGCTTGATTCGAGGTTGGCGATAAGCACCTGCGAGTCGTGTTGCCTGCTGAAATAGCAGGTCTCGATGGCTTCCAGGATCGCTTGTTTCGGCGCGAGTAGGGGGATGGGCTCGGCCTGCAGGAGCACGGATAAATCGTTCTGCTCAATCACCGCCACGGGGTCGTTGGTCAGGATGTGAACCTCGCCCCGGTACCGTACCGGCAGGAGCATGTGGGTACGCGCAAACTCTACCGGAAGGTCGGCGACGAGTGCGGCATCCAGGAGATCGGCGTCGACCGTTTCCAGGACGTCGCAGGCAAAATGATCGGCGAGGACGTGCAGGATCTGTAATTCGTTCACCCCGTAGCCATCCACCAGGATTTCCGTCATGAAGGCAGGGCCATCAGTCCGCAGTTCCGCGAGTGCAGCCGTCCATTGCTCCTCGTTGATCAAGCCGTTTTTCTTGAGCAGCTCGCCGATGAGCATGGGTCAGTCTCCCTTTTTCTCTTTTACGGTGGGTGCGCGCGGCTCGATCACCGGTAGGGACAAGTTCGTATTCTCCTGCCATACACGCATGCGTTCCTCCGCCCGGGCCATGTCCGTCACCACGTGCGGGGTGACGAATACGAGCAAGTTGGTTCGTTGCTTCCGCATGGTCGTCCTCCGGAAGAGTGCGCCGAGCACCGGGATGCTGCCGAGCACCGGGACCCGGGCCTCCTGCTTGACCATGTCTTCGCGAATGAGCCCGCTGATGATGACGGTGGACTGGTCCGGGACGGTAACCGTGGTGCTGAATGCACGCCTGGTGATGGTCGGGGCGAAGGTGCCCTCCGGTCCCGGGTCGAGAATCGCCTCGATGGTGGGGGCGATTTTCATCGTGACTTCGTTGTTTGGATTCACCTGCGGCGTGATGGAGAGGGTCAGGCCGACATCCATGCGCTTGATGTTCTGGACGATGTCCCGGTTGGCTGCACCCGCTCCCTGGATGGTGGATTCCGTGATCGGGATGTTGTCGACCACGCTCACGGTTGCCTCTTTGTTGTTTCGAGCGAGCAGGGCGGGCTTGGAGATGATCCGCACATCGTGCTCCTCCGCCAGGGCGCGCATGAGAAAGGGAATACTGCGAACGATGTTTCCCTCCGACGTGGTAATCGTGCCCCGCGTGATGGCGAGCGAAAGGCCCTGTCCGAACAAGGCCTGGGTCGCGCGAGCGAGAATCGCGTCCGGTGCCGTTCGCCCGCGCCCGATGGCCGTGGTCGATCCGTTCTGGGGTGCTTCAATGGTCGCCCACTCCACCCCGAGGTCGAGGCCATCCTCGGTGGCGACTTCGGCGATCAGGACTTCCACCAGCACCTGGCTGGGCTGGATATCCAGTTCCTCGACCAGGGCGAGTACATACTTGAAGTCGATCGGGTCTGCATTGACCAACAGGGCATTGTTGTTCAGGTCGGGTTCGATGACGATTCGCTGGACTTTATTCGGGGTGGCTGCTTTGGCCATCAGGTTATTCAGGCTCTTGGCGATATCCGTTGCGTCGAGGTACTTAAGCATGATCGCATTCAGGTGACCGCGGCCGGCGGCACTTTCCACATCGAGCTGGACGATCAGCTTCTTGGCCTCTGCCACCTGGGTCGGGGGCCCGACGATGACCAGGCTGTTGGCTACTTGCGAGGGCACAATGGTCAGGCCCGAGGGGAGCGTGCCCGCAGATCCTGCGACGCGTTGCATATGTGCGATAACCTTGGCATTTGCCGTTTCTCCACCGCGAATGGCGGCCGTGACTTGGGCTGCGACATCGGTAGCCGAGGCGTGCTCAAGTTGAATGACTTCCATGACGCCCGAGGCCCCTTCCTTGTCCAGTTCCTTGATCAGCTTCTCCAGCCGGGCAATGTGTTCGGCGGTGTCGGTGATAATCAGGTGGTTGGTTGGAGGGAAGGCGGTGACGGCCCCGTCCTTGCCGCCATGGACGAGCGGTATGAGGATTTTCATCACAGCCACCGCGTTGGCATTGGTCAATTTGAACATCTTTTGGATCAGGCCCCCGACCGGAGGCGTTTCGTTCGGTCCCACGATGGGCGCGGGCTCGACCAGGCTGGGGGGAAGTCGAATGATATGATACGCGCCACTTTTTTCTACCGCCGTGTGGCCGCTGGATTCCATGGCCGAGAGGAAGAGGGGGAACAAGTCTTCGACCGGGACTTTACCTGAAGTCACTACAGAGATCTTTCCCGTGACGGATGGGCCGACCACGAAGCGCTTTCCAGTCAGCCTCTGGACGAAAAACGCCACGCTGCGAATATCGGCATTAGGCATGTTGAAATCCC
>JAPYUI010000350.1 GCA_029936175.1 Kiritimatiellia bacterium | reverse complement strand
TGGATACTACGTACTGTACTACAACTCAACTAGCCAGACGGCCTGCCCTGTAGGGACCTATCAACCAAGTACCGGTCAATCATTCTGCTTGGACGCAACACCGGGGCACTATGTGAACGCCATCGCATCCTCCTCACAGACTCCTTGCGACATCGGCTCTTATCAGCCGCTATATGGTCAGGACAGGTGTGATACCGCAGATGCTGGCTACTATGTACCAACCACTGGGTCTTCTAACCAGACTGCTTGCGACCCGGGCACATTCCAGCCGAACCCTGGTTCATCGTCATGTATTGAATCTCCAGCCGGACACTATGTAGACACGAGTGCTGCTACATCACCTACTCCTTGCTGGCCCGGGACCTACAATCCCTCTATGGGCTCATCCAGTGCTGATGCATGTCTGCAGGCAGACCCTGGAAACTCGGTTCCGATGGGGGGCTCTTCATACCAGACTCCATGCACTCCTGGTCACTATCAACCCATATCTGGCCAGGCGATTTGTCTCAATGCGGACGCAGGTTACTATGTCGCAGTACACGGTGCCAACTCCCAGTTTACTTGCGGCTTAGGAACTTTCAATCCTGACACCGCTCAGTCATCATGTACAGACGCGTCTCCAGGGCACTACGTCGACACCCCGGCCTCCACGTCCCAGATTGCCTGTACTGCAGGAACCTACAATCCAAGCACGGGATCATCTTCTGCGGCCGACTGTTTACCCACTGACGCTGGAAACTACGTTCCTATGGCTGGAGCAGCCGAGCAGATTCCATGCGCAGCCGGCTCATACCAACCCTCCTTTGGACAGGCCTCATGCATCCTCGCCGACCCCGGTCATTATGTTCCCGCGACAAGTTATCAGAATCAGTTGGAATGTCAATTGGGTACCTTCCAGCCGTACTCTGGTGCGTCTTCGTGTTCAGATGCAGAGTCGGGCCACTACGTCGACAGCAACGGCTCAGCCTCACAAACGGACTGCCCCCCAACTACCTACAATCCTGCTACTGGCTCGGACGACCGGGATGACTGTATCGATGTAGAGCCCGGGCACTACTCAGCCGAATGGGGTACTGCTGAGCACCTCGAGTGCGCCCCTGGGACATACCAGCCAAATTCTGGTCAGATGTCGTGCATCGATGCCGATTCCGGGCACTTTGTATCCTCCAGTGGCGCGATTTCTCAGTCAGCCTGCCCTGCCGGGACCTACAACCCGTCCGAAGCCTCTGGGAGTGCTGCTGACTGCACCCTTGCAGACCTCGGCCATTACGTGGACAATCAAGCCAGCTCCGCACAGACTCCATGCAGTCCAGGTACCTACCAAGATTCACTTGGTCAACTGTCGTGCATCGATGCCGCACCAGGGCACTACGTTTCCGTGGAAGGACTTGACCATCAGGCCCCTGCTCCACTGGACACCTATGCAACAGGAACAGCCAGTACCAGCACGGAGGACTGCCCGGAGAGCCACATCACCCTGCAAGAGGGTGCTGATTCTTGGGACGATTGCGTCCTCGACAGCGACGGCGATCGGATTCACGACATGACAGACTCAGATGATGATAACGATGGAGTCGGCGACGGCACTGACATGTGCCCACTGGGCTTGATGGGATGGACAAGCAGCCCCGGATCAGACAACGATGCGGATGGCTGTAAGGACACCGAGGAGGATGCGGACGACGACAATGACGGATTCCCAGACGACGGCGACGCACTACCGTTGAACCCCGCGGAGCATTCGGACAACGATGGCGACGGACTTGGCGACATCGAGGATCCAGACGACGACAATGATGGTCTGACTGACTCCGATGAGGCGGCCGCAGGCACAGATCCCAAGGACACGGACACCGACGACGACGGCTTCAACGACGCCGTGGACGCGTTCCCGAAGGACCCGACTGAGTGGGCTGACACCGACGACGACGGCTATGGTGACAACGGCGACGCCTTTCCCAGTGACGCATCCAAACACCTCGAGGATGACCTGATTGGCAAGTATGGCTTCATCATCGCTCTCCTAGGTGCGATACTAGTCTTCGGTCTTGGCGGTTGGATGGTTATGCGGCGCAAGGGAGAGGCAACGGCGACCGAGGCGGCCGAGCACACACAGAGTGTCGAGACACCGGTCCAGCCTGTCTACGAGCCGGAGCCCGAACCGGAGATGAACACCGGGCAGTTCCTAGAAGAACTCGAAGCAGACCTGAGCCGCCCCGCAGCGCCCCCGCACGCCAAGATGAACGAGCAGGGTCAGCTTGTATGGGTCGACGATGCGGGCACCGTATACGCCCAGAATCCCGACGGCAGTCTGATGACGTTCAACGTCTCGACAGGATCTTGGGAACCGCTTGAGTGAC
>JAPYUI010000131.1:6902-12591 GCA_029936175.1 Kiritimatiellia bacterium | reverse complement strand
CAACTGGAAAACGTCACCATCGCCTTCGGCTCTACCCTTGCGCTCAATGCGCTGAGCCTGGACATACAAGCGGGCGAACGCATCGCACTCGTGGGGCCAAGTGGCGGAGGCAAGTCGACCCTGCTGAACTGCCTGGTCGGTGCGGTAACGCCCCGGTCCGGCCAGTTGATTTCCCTCGGCAGGGACCTTTCTACACTGAGCCCTCGCCAGATCCGGACCCTGCGCAGCCAGGTGGGCTTTATTCACCAGCAACTCGACCTCGTGCCCAACCTGCGGGTAATCCAGAACATCGTTTGTGGGCGACTGGGCAAACGGACCTTCGGGCAGAGTGTGCGGGATTTACTGTATCCATCCAAGGCGGACACCCTGCACGTTCACCGATTACTCGAGCGGGTGGGAATCCCCGAGAAGCTGTATCAACGCACCGACAAGCTCTCCGGTGGGCAGCAGCAACGGGTGGCGATCGCCCGCGCGCTCTTCCCCGAACCCTGCGCCCTGCTCGCGGACGAACCCGTTTCCAGTATCGACCCCGCCCGCGCGCACGACCTGGTGGAACTGCTGACCCGCATTGCCAAGGAGGAGGGTCTGACCCTGGTCATGAGCATTCACAACCTGGAGCTGGCGAAGGCCTTCTTTCCCCGCCTGGTTGGCCTGCGTCACGGATCGGTGGCTTTTGACAAGCAGGTTGAGGAGATTACCACGGAAGACTTTAATGCCTTGTACGATTTGAGCCAGAAGGAGTTGCTCACGTGAGGCGGGGAGCACGGGCATTTACCGGGATGGTCAGCCAGCCGGAAGGGGGCAAAAGAAACCCGCCATGACCGGACCACCAACGCTCACCGCCCGCCGTAGCCTTCTTCTCGGGCTACTCCTCGTTGGGATCAGCGCGTACTTCATCCTCGGGCTCAAGCTAACCGAACTCAATCCCGGTCCCGGTGGCTTAAAGCTCGGCAAACGCTTCTTCTCCGCGGCCTTCAGCCCGGCCCTGACGAACGAGGACAGTGCCGCGCTCTCCGGGGCGAACCCACTCTGGAAGAATGCCATCGTTGCCTGCTGGGAAACCATACGCATTTCCGCTGCTGCTGTAAGCCTCTCCCTGGTCTTTGGCCTCGCCTTCGGCTTCTTCGGTGCCACGGCCTGGTGGCGCAATCGCTCGAGCGGCATGCGCAATCCCCTGTACCGTTTTTTTCTCCGATATTGCGCCCCCCTTCTCTACGGGATCACCCGTATCCTCATCACCTTTACTCGATCGGTCCACGAACTCCTCTGGGCAACCTTGTTCCTGGCGGCCCTGGGCATGGGTCCGCTCGCGGCCGTCTTCGCCTTGACCATCCCCTTCTCCGGCACCTTCGCAAAAATATTCTCGGAGATGATAGACGAGGCGGATCCCTCGGCCGCCCGCGCCCTGGAGCTCGCGGGTGCCGGACCCCTGCAGGTCGTTTGCTTTGCCCTCTTGCCTGCCGCCTTACCGGATATGATCGCCTATACCCTGTATCGCTTTGAGTGCGGCCTGCGCTCCTCGGCCGTAATGGGCTTCATGGGCGTACTCACCCTGGGTTATTACATCGATGCGTCGTTCGAGAATCGCCATTACCACGAAGTCTGGACCTACCTCTACGCGATGATCTTCCTTATTGTGTTCTTTGAGAAGTGGAGTGATGCCATTCGGCGACGCCTGACGGAGGGGGTATCATGACCTTGGCCAAGCTACACCGGGACCGACCGCGTAGTTGGTTCCTCATCGTAAGCGCGGGGTTTTTCCTGCTCCTGGTCCTGACATCCTGGCTCACCGGAGATTTTAAGCTCAGCGATTTCACCTCCGAGCGCAGCGTGCGAAACCTGAATCGCTTCCTAAACCATGATATCATTCCCAGGCCCATCCGAGACGGCGAAGCCGGCTGGGAAGCCTTACCCAGCTGGGTCGGTGGCGTACTCGCCCGCGACGGGTGGAAAGCGATGGGAAACACGCTTTGGATTTCGATCGTGGCTATTCTTTTCGCCGCCATCGGAGCGGCTTGCCTGGTTCCCGGGGCCGCGCGCAACACCGCATCCAGCCATCCCTTCATGGGCCGCACACACCCGAGCAAACGCTGGCAATCCGTGGTGTTTCTTTGCCGTGGACTGCTCGTGTTCTGCCGGGGGATCCCCGAGTTCATCTGGGCCTTCCTGCTCATCGGCATCCTCGGAATCAATGCCTGGCCCGCGGTACTCGCCCTCGCCCTGCACAACATGGGCATCCTGGGCCGTCTGGGAGCCGAGACCGTGGAAAACCTGCCCCTGGACATTCCCCGCGCCCTTCGCATCAGTGGGGCCAGTCGCCGCCAGGTATTCCTCTTCGGCATATTCCCCCTCGTGCTTCCCCGCATGCTGGTCTACTTCTTCTACCGTTGGGAAACCTGCGTGCGCGAGGCTACCGTGATCGGTCTCCTGGGTATCTCTTCCCTCGGCTACTATATCACCGAAGCCCATGCTCGCTTCAAGTACGACGAATTGCTGCTGTACATCCTGCTCGGCTCCGCCCTGATCCTTGCCGGGGATTTCGTATCCGCAATCGTGCGCAAATGCCTGAGGGAAACCGATGTAGAGCCCGGCTGAGCCCATTTTCCAACACGCTTATCAACAAGTTACGAAAAGTCCTAACACCTCGAACTCATTTTCCACAGGAGTGTGCACAACAGATGATAAGTCTGTAGATAAGGGCTTGTGTATACATGGACTCCCGAGATTCGAACGGCTTGTGGGATTGCCCCATCTTAGAAAAATCCCTATATTCTCACGCATGAGCAAAGAACCAAGCCAGAGTAATCACCCGCTGATTCTTCATTATTTAACCCAGATAAGAGACAAGAACACGCCCGCACACGAATTCCGCAACAGTGTCCATCGTCTCGCCACCCTCCTCGCAATGGATGTTCTGGGCGATCTTTCCGTGGAAGACAGCCCGGTGGAAACCCCCATGGAAACGACTGCAGGCCATCGACTGAACCAGCGCGTAGGACTGGTTCCGATCATGCGGGCGGGGCTCGGACTGGTGGAACCGATCCTGCAGTTGATCCCCGAAGCGGAAGTATGGCATCTCGGCCTGTACCGGGATGAGCAGACCCTGGAACCGGTTGAATATTACCAAAAGCTTCCGGCAGACCAGCCGGTTGATATCGCGATTGTCCTGGATCCCATGCTGGCTACCGGCGGGTCCGCGATCGCGGCACTCGAGGCCCTAACCCGATGGGGCGTAAAAAAGACCAAGTTCATGGGGATTCTCGCCGCTCCCGAAGGCATTGAGGCCGTGCGTAAAGCATTCCCTGAAACCGACCTCCACGTGTGCAGGATCGATTCGCACCTGAACGATATCGGCTATATCGTTCCCGGGCTCGGCGATGCGGGCGATCGTATTTTCAACGCAGCTGCAGAATAAAAACACCTGGAACTCTCCCGGGACCCCGGCATAAGCAACAGGGAGATGCCCAGCCCTCCTGACGAGGTGCTAATCTTGCAACTTGTGCTTTTATTCCCGAGGGGTGGCGCCTATACTCTCGAGAACAAAGGAGAGATTATATGATCTTTGATCGGAATCCTCGTGCGCGGGATTACAAGGTATCCCAGCTTGTGGCGGCCATCCGGGCCTCGCTGGAAAGCAACTGGCAGCCCTACGATCATATAGCCCAACTCCAGAAACAATGGCCCGCCGTACGACCGCGGATCAGCCGGGACTACCTTTCACACACGACGCGAACGGCCCTTGGCGCGCGTGGCCCCGTGGTTGAGTGCGGCTCCGGGTTAACCACGATCCTCCTGGGCCTGGTAGCTGAAAGAACCGGGATCCCCGTGATGACCTTTGAACATGACCCCATTCACCACCAGCGGATCAAGGCGACCCTGGAAATCAATCATATTCGCAGCGTGGAAATTTTGCACGCGCCCCTGGTTCCTTACGGGGATTACGACTGGTATGATGTCAGCCAAGTCAGCCTGCCGAACCATATTCGACTGATCGTATGTAATGGACCCCCGCAACAACTGACGAGCGGGGGGCGCTATGGCATGTGGCCTTTGCTCGAGTCGCACATGGAGCCCCAGTGCAAAATCCTGCTTGATGACTACCACCAGACGAGTGAACGGCTGGTCACCGAGAAGTGGTCGAGGCGCGGGCAACTGCAGGTCGAGTCCTTCGGCCGGATGTCCCCTTTTGCAGAGATCACCTGCCTGAACTGAGCAACCCGATTGCTATCGCCGGCGCGCATTGGCGATCGCCCGATCGACTTCCCGCTTGGCATCGCGGGTTTTCAGGTCTTCACGCTTGTCAACATTGGCCTTCCCTTTACCCAGGCCGAGCTTCAGCTTGATCTTGCCATTCCTCATGTGGAGATCGAGCGGGACCAGGGTAAAGCCTTTCGCCGCCAGTTTCCCGCGTAGGCGATGAATCTCTTCCTTGTGCAACAGCAGCTTCCGCGGTCGCACGGTCTCGTGGTTATTCAGGTTTCCGTACTTGTAGGGCTGGATGCTCATGCTGTGAATCCATGCCTCACCGTTCTCGATGTCGGCATAGGCCTCATCGATAGAAAACAGGTGTTCACGAATGGACTTTACCTCGGTTCCGCACAGGACAATGCCCGCCTCGAAGGTATCCGTAATCGTATAGTTGTGCCGGGCTTTCCGGTTTTGTGAAAGAATTTCAGCCACGTATCCTGATCCTGAACGTAATCCTATACCTACTTCCATTCCTAATCCCGAACGCGTTCAGCCACCTGGGCTGGGGCAAACCATGCACGGTCCCTAACAAAAAGGCCGCCTTGCGGCGGCCTCCATGGTTAAAGCGTGAGGATCGAATCCTCGGGCGGGCTGTTGTCCGCCTCGGGATCGTAAATCACTTCGGCCTCAAGCAACCCGTTGGCCACTTCCTTAAGCGCTATATCGAGAGGCGGCTGGGTCGGCTTGTCCGGCTTGATCAAGGGGCGCTGCCCGGCATTCAACTGGCGCACGCGACGCGAGATCATATTGATTAGCAACGGGATATTCGGCACCCGCTCCCTTGCCTGTTCCAAATATTCAATATTCATAAATATCAAGTCTCCATAGGAAAAAGGAGGCACAACATAGGTTCAGGCATGGGGCCTGTCAAACGCCATTTCTCCTTAATTTTGGCTAAATTCGGCGCTTTTCCCCGGCATTAATCAAGCCGGGGGACGGGAAGCGACCGAAGAGCAGCCAAAGCTCCTCAAATCGCGTGCTCGAAGGTTACGCTCCTGGTTTCGTTCTGGATGATACAGAACATCACCAGGGTGCGAACGTCGGGGCTGTACAAGGTGATCCATCCGTATGCACCACCCAGGAACTCCACGTGCTCTTCGCCGAACAACTCGACCAGGCGAAGGCCATTCCGCAAGTCCCAGAGCTCCCGGGTCGTGGTCAGGGGCTCCTGGCTGTACGCAGAGTAGAGGTTAAACGTAGCTTCCCCGCCCTGCTGATTTTCGAAAACGCCTTTTTTATCCTGCACGAGAAGCCTGGTTTCCAGGTTGGGGGCACCGCTTACCACCGTCCAGTGAAAGCGCTTGGGCAGGATTGGCCCGGTAATCCCCAGGCAGGATTCGCCACTTATGCATCCACTTCCTGGAACCCCAATGCGCATGCCGGTATGTAAGCGGGTCGGCACCTCCCCATCGAGCTTCTTGAATTCCAGGCGGTCCAGGCG
>JAPYUI010000131.1:1670-6802 GCA_029936175.1 Kiritimatiellia bacterium | reverse complement strand
ATGCTGCCTTCAAAGTCGCCCAAATCCTCCGGACAATAATTAATCACCATACCGGGTTCGAATTCCAGGCTCTCACGGCGAATCAGCTGGCCGGAGAGATCCCGGACGGAAGCCACGATTGCGACTTTGATTTCCCGCTTGAGCACCCAGTAATTCAGGAAACTGATCGTGGTCTTGAACGTCGCGCCCTGCTTAAAATAGAATATGCCGGAGGCCCTGAGCACCTGTCCGTAATCGTGGGTTTCACCCACGCGAAGGTTTTTTATCTTTGCCGAATTCACTTCATTCATTGATTCGCACCTATGTAGAACGTTAGCTCGGGAGGCGAAAGGGCTGGATCCACTGGCAGTTGTGACCACGATCAAAGACCATTGCGTCCGTTCTCCAAGGATGGATCATACCAGAATCGGCATTTGAATGGCATCATGAATCGCAATAAATTCCCGTGTTAACGGCCCTGACCATGCCCACAAAACAAGAAGGGCGCGGGAAAAACCCGCGCCCTTCAACTTATCGGTCGATGACCGGCTTGATTACATCATGCCGCCCATGCCGTGATCGTGGTGATCATCACCACCACCACCGGTTTCCGGTTCCGGAATATCGGTGATCATGCATTCGGTCGTCAGCAAGAGGCTGGCGATCGAAGCGGCATTCTGCAGGGCAGAGCGTGCCACCTTGGCCGGGTCGATGACACCGGCTTTCACCAGGTCAACATACTCGCCGGTAGCCACGTTGTAGCCATGGTTGCCTTTGCTTTTTTTGACTTCCTGGACAACCAGCGAACCTTCTTCACCGGCATTTGCCACCAGTTGACGCAGCGGAGATTCACAGGCCTTGTCGACGATGTTCACACCGATCTGCTCGTCATGCTCGCTGACTTTCAACTTGGAAAGTGCCTCCTTGGCGCGGATCAGGGCTACGCCGCCACCGGCAACGATACCCTCTTCAACCGCCGCACGAGTAGCGTGAAGCGCATCTTCAACCCGGGCTTTCTTCTCCTTCATCTCCGTCTCCGTTGCAGCACCGACGCTGATCACGGCTACACCCCCGGCCAACTTGGCCAGGCGTTCCTGCAGCTTTTCGCGATCGTAGTCCGACGTGGTTTCTTCGATCTGACGCTTGATGAGCTGGATGCGACCCTGGATATCCTTGGTCTTTCCCGCGCCTTCAACGATGACGGTATTTTCTTTGTCAATCGTCATGCGCTTGGCTTGACCGAGATCGGCAAGGTCCACATTTTCCAGCTTGATGCCGAGGTCTTCAGAGATGACTCGTCCACCAGTCAAGACCGCAATGTCTTCCATCATGGCCTTGCGACGATCACCGAAACCGGGAGCCTTGACCGCACACGCGTTAAGGGTTCCGCGAATGCGGTTTACCACGAGCGTTGCGAGGGCTTCGCCTTCGACATCTTCGGAAATGATCATCAGCGGACGACCGCCTTTGGCCACGATCTGAAGCAAGGGCAGCAGGTCCTGGAGGTTGCTGATCTTCTTTTCGAAGAGCAGGATATACGGATCTTCCAGGGCGCATTCCATGGCTTCCATGTCCGTCACGAAGTACGGAGAGAGATAACCCTTGTCGAACTGCATCCCCTCGACCACGTCGAGAGAGGTGTCGATCGACTTGGCTTCTTCCACCGTGATGGTTCCGTCTTTGCCAACTTTTTCCATCGCATCGGCGATGATATCACCGATGGTGGCGTCGCCATTAGCGGAGATGCTTGCAACCTGGGCAATTTCCGTGTGGTCTTTGACCTTCTTGGACTGCTTGGCCAGGTTTTCGACGACGCATTGAACCGCGAGGTCGATACCGCGCTTGAGAACCATCGGGTTGGAACCCGCGGTTACGCTCTTCAGGCCTTCGCGATAAATCGCTTCAGCCAACACCGTAGCCGTTGTCGTTCCATCACCGGCGATATCGCTGGTCTTGCTGGAAACTTCGCGAACCATCTGGGCGCCCATGTTTTCAAAGGGGTCGTGGAGTTCCACTTCCTTTGCAACCGTTACACCGTCCTTGGTTACCGTCGGCGAACCGAACTTCTTGTCCAGGGCGACATTGCGTCCACCCGGTCCGAGCGTGGTTTTCACCGCCCGGCTCAACTTCTCGACACCGGCCAGGATCTTCTGGCGGGCATCGGCTTCAAATACGAGTTGTTTAGCCATTAGTTTTACTACTCCTGATAGTTGTTAATAGACGGTTCAGCCTACGATTCCGAGAATGTCGGACTCGCGCATGATCTGGTAATCTTTACCGTCAAGTTTCAATTCTGTGCCGCCGTATTTTGGCATAAGCACAACGTCATTCTTTTTAACGGTGAATGTGATATCATTACCGTCGTTATCTTTACCACCCGATCCCAGCGCAACAACCTTGCCTTGCTGAGACTTTTCCTGAGCGGAATCAGGCAAAATAATACCACCTTTTTCCGTCTCTTTTTCTTCCAATGGATGGACCAGTACACGATCTCCAAGAGGTTGAAATTTCATATGCGATTACTCCTATTTTGTTTTTTGGGGTTCTTCTAACATGTATGGTTTAAAAGGTGATCCAGCGGCATGGGGCCAAGCCGCGACGGTCGACGATTTACTTGTCGTCGTCCACCATTTCGAAATCTGCATCAATCACCTCTTCTTCCGGACTACCATCCTCCTCCGGGGGGGGTGCTCCACCATCCGGGGCGTCCTCAGCCCCTTCGGCCTGGGCGTAGATCTCAGCCCCGACTGACTGGAGCACTTCACCCAGTTCCTCGGTGGCTTTCTTGATCGCCTCGATATCTTCGCCTTGCAGCGTCTCCGTTACCTTGACGCAGGCGGCAGCGATCTGCTTCTTCACGGCATCGGAGATCTTTTCCTCCTGCTCCTTGACCAGCTTCTCCGCCTGGAACACGGAATGGTCCGCAAGGTTACGGGTTTCGACCTGCTCACGCCGCTTTTCATCTTCGGTGGCGTGCTCTTCGGCTTCCCGGACCTTCTGCTGGATCTCCTCCTCGCTTAAGCCCCCCGACGCCTTGATCGTCACATGGTTGACCTTACCGGTGCCGAGATCTTTAGCCGATACATTGAGAATCCCGTTGGCATCTATATCAAAAGTCACCTCGATCTGCGGCAAGCCACGGGGGGCCGGCGGGATACCATCGAGGTCGAACGCATCAAGACGCTTATTGTCCTGCGCCATCTTGCGCTCGCCCTGGAAAACCTGGATATCAACCTGCGGCTGATTGTCGGCCGCGGTGCTGAAGATCTGGCTTTTCTTGGTCGGGATCGTGGTGTTGCGCTCGATGAGCGGGGTCATGATTCCCCCCATGGTTTCGATACCGAGCGTCAGCGGAGTCACGTCGAGCAGCAGGACGTCCTTCACGTCGCCCTTGAGCACACCCCCCTGGATGGATGCCCCGATCGCGACAACTTCATCCGGATTCACGCCCTTGTGCGGATCCCTGCCAAAAAGTTTCTTTACCGCTTCCTGGACTTTCGGCATGCGGGTGGACCCACCCACGAGCACCACCTCGTCCACGTCACCGGAACTGACACCCGCATCTTTCATGCAGGACTTGACCGGGCCCAGGGAACGCTCGACCAGCTTGTCCACCAACTGTTCCAGCTTGGCACGATTCAACGTTTTCTGCAGGTGAACCGGTCCGGATTCATTCACGGTGAGGTAGGGAAGGTTGATTTCGTAGGACTGAGAGCTCGAAAGCTCAATTTTCGCCTTCTCAGCTTCCTCCTTCAGACGCTGGAGCGCATCCGGCTTAAGCTCCACGTCTTCGAGCCCATCCTTCATCCAGTCGATGATCGCACGATCGAAGTCGTCGCCGCCGAGATGCGTGTCGCCGTTCGTCGCTTTCACCTCGAATACCCCATCGCCGATTTCCAGCACGGAGATATCGAAGGTGCCACCACCGAGATCATAAACGGCGATTTTCTCCTCGGACTTTTTATCCAATCCGTACGCCAGGGAGGCGGCGGTGGGCTCGTTAATAATCCGGAGCACTTCCAGTCCGGCAATGGCACCGGCGTCCTTGGTGGCCTGACGTTGCTTGTCGTTAAAATAAGCCGGAACCGTAATCACGGCCTGGGTGATAGTCTCGCCGATGTACGCCTCGGCATCCGCTTTCAGCTTGCCCAGGATCATCGCGGAAATTTCTGGCGGCGAATACATCTTCCCGCCCAATTTAATTTCGGCATCGCCGTTCGAGGCTTCCGTGACTTTGTAAGGCACACCGGAAAGTTCTTCTTTCAACTCTTTAAACTTGCGCCCCATATAGCGCTTCACAGAAAAGATGGTATTTTCCGGATTGGTGACCGCCTGGCGCTTGGCCGGCTGACCTACCAGGCGTTCGCCATCTTTAATCGCGACAACCGAAGGCGTCGTACGCGCACCCTCGGCGTTCGGAACGACGACCGGTTCTCCCCCCTCCATGATAGCCATGCAGGAGTTGGTGGTTCCCAAATCTATTCCCAGTACTTTTGACATGTTTCGCTCTTAGTTCGGTTTGAAAAGGCATTAGTGCCCGTCGCTATAGATCTATAGCAGTACGTGTGCCAAGGCACCGGTACTCATCAAATTTAATATTTGTAACTAATTGTAATTAAGTAACTTATAAAATATTAAATTTAATTGTAGATCCAAAATTCCATCTAAAATAGAGTCACTATGACACATCTTTGTGTGACAATACATCCTATGGGGTCATTATGGCACACTTCGTCGGGGTATCATTTCCGTGGCACGGGCTTGTGCCGGGGAACAGACCTTGCGTGGGCCCCGCCTGGTCCTCCTCCGCATCGGTCTTATTGGGCAAGGAGCCTGAGACGAAGAATAACTATGGCACCCGCAGGTGAGGCCATCCGCCGCCGGCAAGCCCTCCCCGGTCTGATCTACTTAAAGATAATATCGCAATCCGGCATGGCGGCACGAAGCTTGTCCACATCGGCGTTCATGAGCTCGGTTTCGTTCACCCACAAATAGCGAAGGTTCTTGTTCACCACCAGCTTCTCCAGGCCACGGCTTGAGACCTTCGTTCCGTGCAGGTTAAGCCGGGCAAGGCTGGACAGGCCACCCAGGGCCTCCAGCTCGAGGTCGCCCAGGTTCGTGTAAGCCGCGTGCAATTCGACCAGGCCCTCCAG
>JAPYUI010000131.1:0-1570 GCA_029936175.1 Kiritimatiellia bacterium | reverse complement strand
TCCCCCTCATACCCGCCTGTCTTTGCCAACAGCAACCCGGTGCAGGCCGCAACCGCGAGCATAGTCACGGTGAACGCAAGCACGACCATCTTTCCTGCCACCAGGCTCCGCCGACGCATAAAAAGCGAGAAGACCTCGAGCAGGAACAAAACACTGATGGTACCGATCGGGATATGGAGTGTCACCGGGTGCAAACGGCCGGCGAACTTAAATAGATTGTCGGAAACGTCCGAGACGCGGACATAAACAAAGGTGCTCAGCACGAGCGCAATAGCCAACACCAGGCCGAAAAGACAGAATCCGAACAGGGCCTTCGAATAGGTGTTGTTATCGCTCATCCATGTGCTCCAAAAAGCAGCATTACTTGGGGTAAAAGTGAAGGGCCGTCAACAGAACTCCGCCAAAAAGACCGCACGCGCCAGCAGGGAGAATGAAAAGGCCTAAGCGGATCGCCCGCAACAAATTCCATACCGCTTTTATTTACCACAAAATTCCCCGCTGTACACCCGTCGTTCAACGTTCATGAGTCGTTCCTGGTGCCGCAAAAGAATCTCCGTCCAGCATCCTGCCAATCAACGCTTGAATACTGAACCATGGAGTCCTAAGAAATCGGGATGAAGATCGCTCTCAAGCTCCTTTGCCTCCTCGCCTGCAGCATCCTTCCGCTCGCGGCAGAAGATGCCCCAATCAAGGCGGGCCACTCCGGGCACGGCGAGGCCTTCAACGAGGGGCCGCGCCAAGCCGCCTACCTCATGGAGGGAATACCCCCTGTTTCCTTCAACATCACCACCAGCAACGAACAAGCACAGGCCTTTTTCAACCAGGGCGTTGCTCAGTTGCATGGTTTCTGGTACTTCGAGGCCGAACGCTCCTTCCGCCAGGCCCTCACCCTCGACCCGGATGCTCCCATGGCCTACTGGGGCATGAGCATGGCCAATGTCGGAAACGCCGATCGCGCCGCCAAGCTCATCAAGCAGGCGGCACAGATCAAAACGGATATTTCCGATCGCGAGAAAGGCTGGATCAAGAGCCTCGCCGACTATTACCGAGACCTCAAGAAAGACGACAAGCAACGACGCAAGGAATTGATCAGAAACCTGGAAAACATCGTGCACGAGCATCCCGAAGACCTGGAGGCCAAGGCCTTCCTCGCCTTCCAGATCTGGCATAACCAGAGCCGGGGTCGCATGGAAATCGGGAGTCATGAAGCCGTGGACGCGCTCATCCAGCAGGTGCTCAACGAGAAACCAATGCACCCGATTCACCATTACATGATCCACCTCTGGGACCATACGAAGGGAAGGCGCGCCCTGGATTCCGCCGCGCGGTGCGGGCAAAGCGGTCCCGGCATCGCCCACCTGTGGCACATGCCCGGGCATATATACTCCAAGCTGAATCGATATGCGGATGCAGCCTGGCAACAGGAAGCCTCCGCGCGGGTTGACCACGCCCACATGATACGCGACCGGGTGATGCCGGACCAAATCCATAACTTTGCCCACAACAACGAGTGGCTGGCGCGCAACCTGACCTATGTCGGGCGGGTACACGATGCGATTGACCTTGCAAA
>JAPYUI010000130.1:3645-12633 GCA_029936175.1 Kiritimatiellia bacterium | reverse complement strand
CGACCCGGAGATTCATCGCTCCACCCGTGCGCCCGCCCATGCGTGCGGTCCCCCCCGGCAGGATATCCATGATGCCCTTGCTTTTTCGCTGGCCGACATAGAGCCAATTCACATGAAGGTTGTTGGTAGCAGCCCCCAGGTGAACAGTACTGGTCACCTGGGTATTTCCGGGACTGCTGCTGTCGCCCAGCCGAACCGCATTTGCCGTGATGGTGTTGACGCCGTTTGTAGCCAACTGGAGCTCACCGCTGAAGCCCCCGGTACCACTTGCCGTAGCCTGCCCCAAGTGGATGTTTTCCACGTCCATATCCACGGAGGGTGATGAACGGAAATCCACCACCGCGGTGGACACGGGAGAACCTGCAACGCTCCGCCGGCCGAGTTCCAGGGATTCAGACCCGGTGCCGACGCGTACGCTACCGTTCACGACCAGGGTTCCCGCCCCCTCGTTCAAGCCCACCTCCAGGTCGTCTACCGACAAATTACCGCCGATCGCGACATCGCCGGCATTCACCCGCAGCGTACTGAGACCCCGGCCATCGACCAGGTTGTTCGTCACGGTCAACCGGCCACCGTCCATTTGCAGCCAACCCGTGGTCAGGCTGTCATTGTTGCTCGCTCCGGCCTGGTCCGTGAAGGCAAGCAGCACCTCGTTTGCGCTCACCTGCCCGCCCCCCATGATCAAGGTACCCCGGCCCGACCCGTTCCCCGAGTTGTGCTGACCGATACGCACCTGGTCAAAGGTCCCGTTCAGGATACCGCCCCCCACGTCCAAGGTGCCCTGGGCGTGGGTCCCGGTACCGCCGGCCACGTTGTAGCCGAGAAACAGGTTCGCCGCCGGGCTGTTCAACCCGCCGATATTCACGGTACCGATGAGCCCTGCCGGCAGACGCATACGGCCCCGGCTCTTGCGACGACCCAGCACGATTTCATCCGCCATGATCGTGGTGTTCAGCCCGAGATTCAGCTCGCTGGTCGCCCCCTGGTTACCCTGCCCCGGTGAATCCCCCAGCCAGATCTGCGGGGTGCGGACGGTGGAAACCCCGTTGGTTGGCAGGTGCAGGGTTCCGGCCACGGTTCGCGAGGCGCCATTTCCATTTATGGTTCCCAGGTACAGGTGGTTTGCGGCATCGAGGATGGCCACATCCGACGATCTCAGGTCCAGCACGGGATCCAACGCTACGGAATCACCAACCAAGCGCCGACCAATCTCCACGTTGTTGACCCATGCTTCAAGCAGCGCAACATCCAGGGCGATGTTCGCGTGCTGTTCCCCGGCACCGGATGCATCAAAAAAACCGACCCGCAGGTTGTTGACCCGGTTGCTGCTGTTGCCGATCAGCAGATTGCCGCCCGCAATGGATGCCTGGGTGTCTTCTCCGAGTTGGTTAATCGAAGCCTCAAAATCACCGGTCAACTTGAGCGTATTCCCCGCGAGATCAACCCGGTGCACCAGGCCGGAGCTGGTTGAAAAATGCAGGCCGTCAACCGTCGCGACCGCCGCAAGGTCCATGATGCTGGTGACCTGGTTCGTCCCCAGGGCCACCGCGCCCTGATCGCTGAACACCGTTGCATCGGACGCGACGGGAACCTGGCTGGGCGACCAGTTGGACGGGTCGCTCCAGACGAGCGGCATAGCGGCTCCCGTCCAGGTGACTTCAATGCCCCAGGCGGCCAAACGGAAAAACAACAGGTAGCAGGCAATATATCCTAAGCGCATAAACACCTTTGTACGGTATACCTAATTTCGCACGCGCACCCTGCCAATCCAACCACATAATATTCAAAAAGCTTTGCAGCATATCACTTCACGGCTTAGATAAGCTCGCGATGCCTGTCAAACCGGACATACAGGAACTGCCCCAGGACGAAATCCGTTCCGTGCTCGATGCCTACCCATTCGGTTATCCCTCGGAGTGGAAGCGATGCTCGCAGGGCTACGCCAACCGCAATTATCGCGTCCGCCTCGATGCGGGGGACTTCCTGTACCGCATTTGCACTTCGCAAACCCTGGAGAACACCGAGCGCGAGACCCGGCTGAATCATTATCTGCACGAGCAGGGCATCCCGGTCGCCCCGCCGATCGCCCGAAACGATGGCGCCTTGATCAGCCCTTCGCCCGCGGGACCGGTTGTCCTGTATCCCTTCCTCGAGGGATCGACGCCCGACTACCACCCGGAAAACGTACGGGTCATCGCGAAGGCGGCGGCGCAACTGAACCAGCTGCCCTGCCCCGAGGCCTTAAGCAAGGCTAATCCCGTCGGCGTGGAAGCGGCACACACCTTTATCGAAGGTACACGGGATCACCCCTGCCCGGATCATTTCCGGCGCTTTGCCCAGGCATTCGAAGCCCTCTATCCGGACCTGGGTGAACCGGAAGACCGGGTCCTCGTACACGGCGACCTCTTCCGAGACAACACCCTGTTCCAGGGGCACGAGCTGGTAGCCATACTGGACTTTGAGGATTACTGCCTCACCACCCGCATGTTTGAAATCGGCGTACTCGTAAACGGCTTCTGCTCCCCGGCGAACCGACCCGACCCCGCGCTGGTCAAGGCCCTGCTCGAATCCTATCATGCGGTCTCACCACTCACCGGGCCGGAAATCCAACGCCTCCCCGCCTACGCCCGCTGGGGTGCCCTCTGCATGATTTTCTGGCATCTGCGCAGCCTGCTCGATGCACCCGATCCTCGGAAGGTCCAGGCCATCGATGGTCATTTTGAGCGGCTCTCCCACATGAAAAACGTACCCGCTTCCCTCTAACCGCTTGCGGGGTTTCAGGGTACGATATATACTGCCATGGACGTGAAACGCCCCTCCGCATATATCCTGCTCCATGCTTTCACCCTGGGCCTTATGGGACTAGGCTTTACCCCCATTGCGAGCCGGGGCCAAACCACCTTACCGATCATCGACCCCAAGTTCGAGGGGATAAATACCTTGAACAACCCGACGGACTCAGCATTTTGGACCTACGAGATCGGCCCGACCTGGCTGGAGGATGAAACGGACAGCAACTGGGGTACCTGCGAGGATGCCGGTTACATGTACCCGAATAATCCCCAGCACCAGGCCAAGATCATGCAGATCGGGAAAACCGATTACAGCGTGTACCAGCATCTCTTTGGCGAACAGCTACAACCCTTTACCCGGTACGTTTTCACCGTCGCCCTCGGGAAACGGGTGAGCTGGGCAAGCGTGGGTGAAAGTTCAACCAACAATCTTGCGACCTTCGCCATGTATGTTGGCAATCCCTCGACCCTGGGGGGTACCCTGATCATGGAACGCACCGTGAACTGGTGGAATTTTGTCGGAAATGATGCCGAGATTGAGGACTTCAGCGTGGAGACCATAACCGGAGCAACGCCGCTCAGCGGAACCATCGTGGTCGAACTGAGAAACCCGGCCGTCTCCGTCCTGCTCAGAAATGGACAAACCGGGGTTCCCCGCGCCCACTTTGACAACCTCAGCCTCACCGGGGAATTCATGGGCCCCTCGGAGGTGAAACTCGGCATTCACCTATACTCCGCCACCCTGATTCGCCTGGACTGGCCCAGTGCGGCCATGGGATGGAGCCTGCAGGCAACCGACTCGATCACCACCGGCTTCACCACGCTTAGCCCGGTCATCTTCACCGAGGGGGATGACTTTGCAGTATACGAGGAGCTCAGCAATGCTCCCCGCATGTATCGCCTGATCAAGGGCCCCTGAAGCCTTTCCGGTCGCAGGACAGCGGCACGTCCACGCACCGCGAATAAACCCTTTCCCAATCCGCATTTAACAGGCATGGTGTGTGCATGGGCTTGCTCTTCCCGCTCTATCTTCTCGGCTTTGCCGCCATCGCTGCGCCCATTGTCCTGCACTTGACCCGCCGCACGCCCAGGGAACGGGTATCCTTCAGCTCGCTCATGTTTCTCCGCGAAGCCCCGCTTCGCCTCAAGCGGCGTAGCCGGCTCGAGCAACTCCTGCTGCTCGCGCTCCGTTGCCTGGCCCTGCTGCTGCTCGCATTGGCCTTCGCGCGTCCCCTGTGGAAAAGTGCCGTCACCGATGTCGCGGGCGCGGGCACCCGCCAAGCCCTCTACCTGGTCGATACCAGCGCATCCATGGGCGCACCCGGTCAAATCGACCGGGCACGGGAAGTTCTCCTCGCGGATCTACGCGACTTAAAGCCCGGTGATTGGGCTGCTGCCTACCAATTCAGTGATCGATCCAGGGCGATAATTGATTTCGACGAATGGAACCAGGTGCAGCACGCAGCCGCTATCCGACGACTGGAGAAATTCACCCCGCCCACCGGCGGAGGCAGCCACCTGGGTGAGGCCCTGGTCAAGGCCGCTCATCATGTGGAAGACCAGTCCCGCGACCATGCGTCCTTCGGGATCCAGGAAATTGTTGTCATCAGCGATCTACAGGAAGGCCTGTTACTTGACGAACTGTATGCCTTCGAGTGGCCGAAACACATCCAGGTGCGCCTGCTACCCATTGAGCCGGCCACGGCAAACAACGCCTCCCTGCAATGGGTGCAGGACGTCGGCGGTGACGACCTCTCCGAAGAAACGCCCGCGCCCTGGATTCGTATCCGCAATCAAGCCGGCGCAGACCAGACCCTTTTTCAGCTGGCCTGGTCCGACACGCCCGAGCAGGCGATTTCCATCGAGGTCCCTGCCGGGCAAAGCAAGGTCCTCGAAGCCCCCAGGACCCTCACCGGCATCCCCGGCAAGGAGCTCGTTCTTTCCGGCGATGCGCTCGACTACGACAACCGGCTGTTCCTGGCACCGGTCATCGAGAAACAGATCAATATACTTTTCATCGGTGCGGGGGATGAAAAGGATGCCGATCGGCCCTACTATTTCCTCCGCCGCGCCCTGCTGGATACACGGGTGTTTACACCGGTAATCACCATCCGTCGTGGCACGGAAGCGATGAACGGGATCGACCCGACCGCGATTGACTTCTGCGTCATTACCGAGCCTCCGGCCGACCCCTCCTTGATTCAGCACTTTCTCGAGACCGGTGGAACCGTCCTTTACATGGTGAGCGCTGGAGATTCCGGCGAGGCGCTGCGCAGCCTGACGGGCGAAGCGCTTACGATTCGCGAAGCCCCCGTCAAGGAATTTGCCCTCATGGGCCACCTCGACCTGAAACACCCCCTACTCCAGGCCTTCTCCGACCCACAATTCGGGGACTTCAGCAACATTCATTTCTGGCATCATCGCATCCTCGAGGGGACAAGTGCCCGGGTCCTCGCGCGTTTCGACGGCCGGCATCCAGCCTTGCTCGAAGCGACGATTGGCACCGGCCACCTCGTGATCCTCAGTGCCGGCTGGGAACCGGCCGACAGTCAATTATCCCTGTCCTCCCGCTTCGTCCCCCTGCTGTATTCCCTGCTGGAATACGCACAGAGCGGCTTGAGCGGCCACGTAAACATGTTTGCCACCGGCTCGGAAGTTCCCATCCCGGAAGGCATCACCCGGGTCCAGGGCCGGGAGGGGGACCTGTATACCCTCCCGGAGGGACTCCGAAAATTCACGGACACCCAAGAGGCGGGCCTTTATCACTTCCTCGGCCCGGGATTGAGCCTTCCCTTTGCGGTTAACCTGCCCCCAAATGAATCACGGATTGGCGTGCTGCCACAGAAAGAGCGCCTGCAACTGGCAAACCTTGGACAGCTAAGCGATAGCCAGGAGGCCCACGGAACCGCCGCAGCTAAACAGGATGTTGAGAGTCAGCAAAAACTCTGGCGATGGTTGATCGTCGGGCTCTGGGCTGCTTTACTGCTTGAAACCGGGATTGCGGGACGCAGCGGGCGCCCGACCGGAAACGCACAAACCGCGGAGAGCACGGCATGAATGCCCACGTACTGGAACCCTACCTGCTCCCCATCGCCGTCCGGAAACACAAGCTGGTCGAGCGCAGGGTGCTCGCCCTCGTATTTGGTGTCGCGGCCCTGATTGGCGCAGCTTTGTTCTCGCTGGGGGTCACCTGGCCCGGTGCCGCCGCCTGGTTTTGTGGCGCAATCGCCGCAGCACTTATCGGCACTCGACTCTGTGCCAATCGCGCCTTTAACTACGATGCGATTGCGCGGCACATTGAGTCCGAGCACCCTGAACTGCAATCGCTTCTCATCACGGCCATGGAACAGTCGCCGGAAGGTGGCCTGTATCGCTTCAACTATCTTCAGGAACGCGTCATCGTGGAAGCCATCGACAAGGCCGTTCAGCAAAACTGGATCGCCACGGTTTCAGACACCATGCTCAAGCGGGCACGTGGCCTGGAGTGGGCGGCGGGCACAGCCTTTGCCATGGTGTTTCTGTTACTGGCCAAGGGACTGATTGAAGCTACCGTGCACCCCTCGACCGCAGGGACAACGACCCCCGGGAAAACCACGGTGCCCGAATATACGGTCGAGGTCAGCCCGGGTGATGTCGAGGTGGAAGCCGGAGACCGCCTGGTGGTCCGTGCCCGCTTCAGTGGAAAGGTCCCGCCGGACGCGGTATTGATGGCCGGAGCGGATGCCAACAACCTGCAGTCCCTCGCGATGAAGAAGAACCTGGAGGATCCGATCTTTGGCGGAATCATTCCGGAAGTAAATCAGCCCATGGTCTATCGCGTCCTCTTTGATGGCCAGTCCAGTGAAACCTTCAGCGCCAGCATCTTCCGGTATCCTGAACTCGAGCGCGCAGATGCGACCATACGTCCACCCGCGTACGCCGGACAAGCGGAGGAAAGCATCAAGGACACGCTTTATGTCAATGTGCTCGAGCGATCCGAGGTAACCTTGCATTTCACGCTGAACAAGCCCGTGCGAAGCGCTCGCCTGATTCCAGCTGAGGGGGACGAGGTTGTGCTGACGGCTGATCCCGAAGAACCACGAAGGGTCCACGCCACCATCACCCCGAGCCGGACGCGTAGTTATGCGCTCAAACTGGTCGATGACCGGAAACGCGAAAACCGGAAACCCGTTGAGTTCCTGGTAAGGGTACATCCCAACGAACCTCCGGAAATGAAATTTGTTTTCCCGCGCAAGGATACGACGGTTTCCCCCCTGCAGGAAATCCTTGTCGAGGCTGAGGTGTACGATGACATCGGACTGTTGGATTACGGCATGGTCTACACCCTGTCCGGGAATAACCGGGAGGTGATCCTCGGCCCAGGCAAAACCCAGACCGGGCGAAAGGCCTTCAGCCACCTGCTTGCACTGGAAACCCTGAAGGCCGAACCCAACCAGTTTATCGCTTACCACCTCTGGGCGGAAGACCTTGGCCCCAACGGCAAACGGCGCCGCACGACCAGTGACATGTATTTTGCAGAAATCCGCCACTTTGAGGAGATCTTCCGCGAGATGCAGGCACCACCCGGCGAGAGCGAAGCCGAAGAGAAACCCAAGAGTGGCGAACTGCTGAAACAACAGAAGGAAATTATCTCAGCCACCTGGAACCTGAAGCGCGCGGTCGAAACCGACGGCGACCTGCACGGGCATACCCATGACCTGCAGGTCATCCGCCAGGCCCAGCAGGGCCTTGCCGATCTATCGACTGAACTGCTCGAGGAACTGGACGATGCGGATATACGCAAACACCTCGAGGAGGCCATCCAGCATATGCAGCGCAGCGTCGCCGAACTGGATCGCCTGATCAACACGCAGGATCCCCGCGTATTCACCCCGGTGATCGCAAAGGAACAGGCTGCCTACGAGGCCTTGATACGCATGCGGGGTCGCGAGTACCAAATCATGCGCGCGCAGCAAAGCAAAAGCAAAGGCAGCAAGAGCCAGCAGAGCGAGCGACCGGAAATCAATGAGTTGGAATTAAAGCAACAGGAACGTCTCTACGAGAGCGAGAACCAGGCAAAGAAGGAAGCGCAAACCCAGGAGGAACAGGAACAGCGGGAGAACCTGCAGGTACTCAACCGGCTGCGTGAACTGGCCCGGAGGCAGGACGAAATCAAGGAGCGCTTAAAAGAAACCAAACACGCACTGGAACTGGCGCAGGATGAAGCGGAAAAGAAACGCCTGCGCCGCGAACTTAAACGCCTGGAAGAACAGCAACAGGAATTGCTTCGCGACGTGGATGAATTGGCTAAACGCATGGACGAGAAAGAAAATCGTGAGCGGATGGCAGCGGCCAAGCAGGACCTCAAGGACATCCGTGAAGATGTGCAGGACACCAAGGAGCAGATGGAAAAAGAACAGCTTGACGATGCCGTGAACAGCTCAGCACGGGCCCAGGAAAAGCTGGATGAGCTCAGGGAAGACTTTCGCAAAGAGGCCGCCGGACGTTTCGACGAGGAAATGCGGGAAATGCGCACGGAGGCCCGCGAATTGGCAGCGGAACAGGCCCGCCTGCAGGAAGAGATAACCGAACCGCGCAAGGCCCGGAAGGCCCAAGCCAAGCGACTGGATGACGCACCAGACGAGGCCAGTCAACTGGGTGACCGGTTGAAGCAGCAACGAAACGATGCAGAGGATCTGGTTAAGCAGATGGTTGAAGTCAGTCGCGAAGCCGAAACGGCCGAACCACTGCTCTCCCGACGCCTGCACGATGCCGTGCGCGAAGCGCGCGGCAACGAGCTCGAACGCGAAATGGCTCGCGCTGAGGATTACCTGCGCTTTGACCGGGAAGACGAAGCTGAGACCTCCATAGCCAAGGCCAACCAGGCCGTGCAGGACTTGAAGGAGGGTGTTGAAAAAGCGGCGGAAGCCGTCCTGGGGGATGAGGCCAAGGCTTTACGGCAGGCAAGAAACACACTGGATGACGTCATCGACCAGCTGAACCGGGAAATTCAGCAGGCCCGTGCACCGCACGGACCGGACGAACCCGGCACGCAACCTGAGCCGGGTCAATCTGACCCGGAAACCGTAAAAGGCGAGCCCCCCGAAGAGCGGGCAGAGGGACAAGAGCCCGGCGAAGGACAAGAGCCTGGCAAGGGACAGCAGCCCGGCAAGGGACAAGAACCCGGCGAAGGACAAGAGCCCGGCAAGGGACAGCA
>JAPYUI010000130.1:0-3545 GCA_029936175.1 Kiritimatiellia bacterium | reverse complement strand
TTACACGTGGCCCCATCACCGGAAGCGACTTCAAGGAATGGTCGGATCAACTGCGGGACATCGAGGAAATACTGGACCAGCCGGATCTGCGGAACGAAACCGCTCGCATCCGGGATCGCGCGAAATCCGAACGCGCGGCATTTCGACGTCACAGCGAGGAGCCCGAATGGGACGTGGTTCAGGATCGCATCCTGAAACCGCTGGTCGAGCTTCGGCAAAAGGTACACGAGGAGCTCGCCCGGAGGGATGACAAGGATGCCTTGGTGCCCATCGACCGCGACCCGGTCCCGCGCAAGTTTGAAGACCTGGTCCGTCGCTATTACGAGAAACTAGGGGAAGGCGATTGATTCAACCCGGACTGGCTAAACTGGTCTTCCCCACGTCGGATTTCCTCTGGCCGGCCATGATCCTTTTGGCCCTTTCGGGGAGCCTTATCACCCTGGGCTATCGACACGCCCCCCTGTCCAGAAACAGGAAATGGGCGGCTGGCTCATTAAAAATGCTCGGGTTTTCCCTGCTCGCATTTTGCATACTCGAGCCCGTATGGACCGGCCAGTCCACCAAAAAGGGAGCGAACCACTTTGTCGTACTGGCCGACAACGGAATGAGCCTGGACGTGGTGGATTCCGCCTACACGGCAACCCGGGCAGCCATGCTTTCAAAGTTGCTCAACGAAGAAACAAGCAACGAATGGTTGAGGCAGCTGAATGACGATTTCAAGCTGGATCGATTTTTCTTCGACACCAAGCTCAAGCGAACCGATGACTTCACCACCCTGGACAACCAGGGACAAGGCAGCGCCCTGTACAACGCCCTGGAAATGCTGGCGAACCGCTACGCCGATCGACCCCTTGCCGGGATCATCGTGTTGACCGATGGCAATGCCACCGACCGGAACGAGGACCTCGCCTGGCTGGACAATCTCGCACCAATCTACCCGGTGCTGATCGGGTCAGATGAAGCCCTGGTCGACCTGGCAATCCAACAGGTCACGGCAACCCGAACCTCCTTCGAGGACGCACCCATTACGATCAAGGTCGACTTTAGCTCGAGCGGCTTTCGCGCCGAAACGGTAAACGTACGCCTCCTGGACGCCTCGGGGAAACTCGTTGACGAACAAGGTGTAGCCCCCGATACAGACACGGCACAACACTCCGTGCGTTTCCGCGTGCGCCCGGATCACTCCGGCCTCTCCCATTACCAGGTCATCCTCCAGCCAGGCGAAGAGCGAACCGAGGCCACCACGCACAATAACCGCTACGCGCTTACCGTAGACCAGGGCAACGACAAAACCCGCATCCTGTATGTAAGCGGTCGACCGAATTGGGAGTACAAGTTCTTGCGCCGGGCCATGGAGGAAGATGAGCAGAACCACCTGGTCGGACTGATTCGCATCGCCAAGCGCGAGCCGAAATTCGATTTCCGCGGGCGCGATGGCGAATCGTCCAATCCGCTCTTCCGGGGCTTTGGCAAGGGCGACGAGGAGACGGACTTTGACCAACCGGTTTTCGTGCGCCTCAATACCCGGGGCGCGGACGAGCTGGCCAATGGTTTCCCTCGCGAGGCCGAGGAGTTGTTCGCCTACGATGCGGTGATCCTCGACGACCTTGAGGCTGCGTTTTTCACGCAGGACCAGATGAACCTGGTCGACCGCTTCGTCTCTCATCGCGGGGGTGGGCTGCTCATGCTGGGCGGACTGGAATCCTTCCAGCAGGGCGGCTACGACAAGACGATCCTGGGAAAGATGTCGCCGGTCTACCTGGACCGGCAGACAGAGGAAATATCCTACAAGCCGGCGACGTGGGCCTTAACCCGCGAAGGCTGGCTCACACCGTGGATTCGCCTACGGGAAACGGAAGATGACGACGGCCTACGGTTGCGGGAGATGCCACCGTTCAAGGTTTTGAACCGTGTAAAAGCGGTCAAGCCGGGGGCACGGGTCATCGCAACCGCAAAGGTTGAGGGAACCTCCTACCCCGCCCTGGTGGTCCAGCACTACGGGAAAGGCCAGGCGGGGGCCTTCATGATCGGCGACTACTGGCGATGGGGATTCACCCACGAAACCTTCCAGCAGGACATGGAAAAGTCGTGGCGACAGATCCTGCGCTGGCTGGTATCCGATGTGCCGGAACGACTTTCGGTTGAGGTGCGACCGGGGGAAGCTGCGCATGCCCCCTACCTGCTTCGAATTCGCGCACTGAATGCCGCATACGAACCCGTTGACCAGGCGATGGTGCAGGTCCGGATAGCGCAAGCCACCACCAATGAACTCACTTTGACCGCCCTACCCGATGACGATGAGCGCGGCGTGTATACGGTCAGCTACATGCCAATCGAGAATGGTCACTACGAGGCGGAAGTCTTGATCAAGAACGACGAAGGCATCGAGAGCGGAACCACACGTGCTGGCTGGAGCGTAAACCGCACCATCCAGGAGTTCGCCTCCCTCACGCCAAATCGATCCGCCCTGGAAGAACTGGCCGGACAAACGGAGGGCAAGGTCTTCGCCCCGGACACCCTCAAGGAATTAAAAAATATCCTCGATAAACGTGAAATGCCCGTGATGGAAACCTGGTCCCGGACAGCCTGGCACACACCGTTCTTTTTTTGTCTCGCCCTTGCCTGCTTCATTGGCGAATGGTTTATTCGCCGGAGGAATCAGCTCGCATGAAACAGTTTTGCTGCTGGATCGTGTTTTTCTGCTCGAGCTTCAACGGGCTGGCCCAACGGGACCTCCTCCTCGTCCGCGGACCGGCCGGGGCTGAGGCCTTTGAGGCCAAGTTCGAGGCCCAGGCCGAACATTGGCGCCGAGCCACAGATCATCCGGACTTCAGGTTCACGGCGGCGTTCAAACGTGAAGCAATCCGTGCCTATCTAAAAAAACCTCAACCGGAAGGCCCGCTGTGGATCGTATTTATCGGCCACGGAACCTTCGACGGAAAGACCGCCAAGTTTAATCTTCAAGGCCCAGACCTTTCGGACAGCGAATGGGTGGAGCTCCTCAAACCCCTGGAGCGGGAGATCATCCTCGTCAACACCAGTGCCGGAAGTGCCCCTTTCCTCAAAGCACTGGCGGCCGAGAACCGGGTGGTGCTCACCGCGACTCGCAGCGGCTATGAAACAAGCTATGCTCACCTGGGCGAGTTTCTGGCGCCGGCCTTCAACGCGATGGATGCCGACTTTGACAAAGACGGTCGCGTGGCCCTGCTGGAAGCCTTTATCCACGCCTCCCGACGGGTGGAGGAGTTTTACGCCGAGGAAGGTCGCATACAAACCGAGCACGCTCTGCTGGATGATAACGGAGACGGCAAGGGGACCCAGGGTGATTGGTTTATCGGGGTGCGGCCGGATCTGGAGAAGCTGAAGAAAGCCAAGCCCGATGGCTATCGCGCCCTGCAAATTTACCTTGCACCTGAACCGGATACCGGATTGACGGATACACAACGAAAAGAACGAGACCGCCTTGAACGGAAACTGTTCACCCTGCGCGACCAGAAATCCGAATTGAGTGAGCAAGCCTTTTACGAACGCCTCGAAGCCTTGCT
>JAPYUI010000129.1:9459-12721 GCA_029936175.1 Kiritimatiellia bacterium | reverse complement strand
GGCGGAGAGGGAGGGATTCGAACCCCCGGAACCTTGCGGCTCAACGGTTTTCAAGACCGCCGCATTCGACCACTCTGCCACCTCTCCGGTCGCGCCCGGTCATAAGATACGCAGGCAGGGCGGACAAGCAAATAAGCGTTGCCCGGGGCCGACTCCCCGGGCAGCGGCCCCAAGCGGGTTGACCTTTTGCGTAAAACCCGCAACTATTTTCGCGTGAGACATCGACCCCTTCTACGCCTCGCCCTTTTCATCGCACCCGCCCTCTTCGCGGAGGCGCCGCGGCCCAACATCCTGCTCATCCTCGCAGATGACCTGGGCTATTCAGACCTCGGTTGCTACGGCGGGGAAATCCGGACGCCCAACCTCGACCGGCTGGCGGAAAAAGGCCTGCGCTTTACCCAGTTTTACAACACGGGACGCTGCTGGCCGACACGGGCGGCCCTGCTCACCGGCTATTACGCCCAGCAGGTCCGCCGGGACAAGCTGCCGGGGGTCTCGCGCGGGAATCGACCGGACTGGGCCCTGCTCCTGCCGAGGATGCTCGGGCCCGCCGGCTACCGTTGCTATCACAGCGGCAAGTGGCACATCGATGGGCTGCCGGTCGAGAACGGTTTCGATCGCTCCTATTACCTGAAAGACCAGGGGCGCTTCTTTAGCCCGACCCGGCACTCGCTCGATGACAAAGCCCTGCCCCCGGTGGCGAAAAACAGCGGGTTCTACGCGACGATCGCCCTGGCCGACCACGCGATCGAGTGCCTGCAGGACCATGCGGAGAAGCATGCGGGGCAACCCTTCTTCCACTACCTGGCCTTTACCGCCCCGCATTTTCCCCTGCACGCACTGCCGGAGGACATCGCGCGGTACAAGGGCGTGTACGAGGAGGGCTGGGAACGCATCCGGGCGAAACGCTGGGCCCGCATGCAGGCGATGAAGATCCAGGCCGGGACCCTGTCGAAGGTGGAGGCGGGACTGGGGCCGCCCTATGCCTTTCCCGATCACATCGCGCAGCTCGGTCCGGGCGAGGTGAACCGGCCCGACCCCTGGGATTCGCTGACGGAGGAACAACAGGCTTTCCAGGCGGGAAAGATGGCGATTCACGCGGCCATGATCGACCGCATGGACCGGGAAATCGGCCGGGTGCTGAAGCAGGTTGACGCCATGGGGCAAGGGGAGAATACCCTGGTCCTGTTCCTGTCCGACAACGGGGCGAGCGCGGAGATCATGGTACGGGATGACGGGCACGATCCGAGCGCCCCGATGGGCTCGGCCGCGACCTACCTGTGCCTCGGCCCGGGCTGGTCGACCGCGTGCAACACGCCCTTCCGCAAGCACAAGACCTGGACACACGAGGGCGGGAATTGCACGCCGCTGATCGCCTGCTGGCCAAGGGGCATCGCCGCCCGGGGCGAGCTGCGGCACACGGTCGGGCACGTGATCGACGTGGTACCTACCCTGCTGGCGCTCACGGGGGCCGCGCGGCCCGAGCGCGTGAAGGGACAGCCGGTTCCGGCCTCGCCGGGACGCAGCCTCGTGCAAACCCTGGCCGGAGACGGTCCCATCCTGCACGATGACCTCTGGTGGTATCACGATGAGCACAAGGCCCTCCGCAAGGGGGACTGGAAGCTGGTGTCGTCAAAGGGGGAATCCTGGCAATTATACCACCTGGGACGGGATCGCACGGAGATGCGGAATCTCGCCGAGTCCATGCCGGAGAAGGTGCAGGAATTGGCGAAGCGGTGGGATCAACGGGCCGCGGAATTCAAGGTTCTGGCCTTGCAGGGAGCGGCGGAGAAACCGCGGAAACCAAGGAAGAAGCCGTAATTATGTATATTTTCACCTGCATCTGCATGAGGGACGCGGGGCGACATGCCGAAGGTCCGGAAGCGTCCCGAGCCCCTCGGAGGGGCAGACCCAGGTGCGATAACTGTTTACTGCTGACCCCAAACGGGTAAAACCCCATGATGATCCGATTGAAACTTCATTGGCAGATCCTCATCGCCCTGGGCGCGGCAATCGTCTGCGCCCTGGTCTTCAAGTCGATGGGCACCGACCATGCCCTGACCGTCGGACTGGTCGGCACGTGCAAATTTGTCGGCACCATGTTCATGAATGCGCTGAAGATGATCGTGGTCCCCCTGATCGTGCCCTCGATCATCTGCGGCATGATGGGGCTCGGCGAGGACCGGAATTTCGGCCGCCTCGGCGGCAAGATCCTCGGCTACTATGCCCTGAGCGGCCTACTCGCCATCATGACCGGGCTGATCCTGGTCAACCTTATCCAACCCGGGAAGGTGGACAAGGAAACCGCGGAGGCGATCCTTTCGCAGGCACAGGATCCCGGTGCCTTCATGGAAAAGGTGGAAGGCAAGGGGGGCGGGGATGTCGCCGAGATCTTTATCCGGATGATTCCCACCAACGTCTTTGATGCAGCCACGGACAACGGACAACTGCTGGGCCTGATCTTTTTCTCCCTGCTCTTCGGGTTTTTCGCCGGGCGGCTCCCGGAAAAACACCGGGAGACCCAACAGCGCTTCTGGGAGAGCTTCCTGGGGGTCATGATGAAAGTAACCGACTTCATCATCCGCTTCTCGCCTATCGGGGTGTTCGGCCTGATCACCCCGATCCTGATCGAGACCGGAACCGGCGCGATTGCCCCGCTCTTCAAATTTTTTGTCACCGTGGTGCTCAGCCTGGGCATTCACGCCTTTGTCACGCTGCCCATCCTGCTCCTCCTGTTCAAGTTGTCCCCCCGGAAACATTTCCAGGCGACCTCCCCCGCCCTGCTCATGGCCTTTTCCACCGCCTCTTCCGCCTCCACCCTGCCCGTGACCATGGAGGCGGTTGAAAAGCGCGCCGGCGTATCCCGCCGCATCTCCAGTTTCACCCTGCCGCTCGGGGCGACGGTGAACATGGACGGGACCGCCCTGTACGAGTGCGTCGTGGTGATCTTCATCGCCCAATTCTATGCGGTGACCCAGGGCATCGAGATCGCCTTCGCGGTCCAGTTCCAGGTGGTCTTGTTCGCCCTCCTGACCTCCATCGGCGTTGCGGGCATCCCCAAGGCGAGCCTGGTGGCGATCGCCCTGATCCTCGGGGCTGTCGGTCTACCGGTGGAGGCCCTCGGCATTGTCCTGGTCGTCGACTCCCTGCTCGACATGTGCCGGACCTCGGTGAATGTCTTCTCCGACACCTGCGGCGCGGCGATCATTGCCAAATCGGAGGGGGAAAACGAGCTGTACAAAAATGCGGACACCCGCTTGGT
>JAPYUI010000129.1:0-9359 GCA_029936175.1 Kiritimatiellia bacterium | reverse complement strand
GCTGGCGGACCCCGACAACCTGAAGATCGGCCAGAAGCTGTTTATCCCCGAATAAATAATTTCCACGATTTATACGCATACCAACACCATGCCCTATTATTACAAAGACCAGGATCAGGTCTTCGGCCCCGTGGAGCTCGAGATGCTCTATACGTGGGCCCAGCAGGGCGAACTGTCGCCCCAACTACCGATCGCCAAGGACGACCCGGAAGGTGTCTACAAGCCCGCGGCCGAATGGCCGGAACTGGAGATGGAATGGGAAGTCACCAGCGAGGAGAGGGTGTATGGGCCCCTGCATGTTGAAGCCGTTATTGCTTTCCTGGAGAATGAAACTTTCGCCCCGGGTGACCAGGCCCGGGAACGGGCCACGGGGGAAACATACGAGGTGATCGACCTCTCCTGCGCGGTGCTGATGCAACAGAACGAGGCCCTGCGGGAAGCCCTGGAATCCACGCCCAGCCAAGGGGAGGAGCATGCAGCCTATACCGACATCCCCCACAACAAGCGCGAGTGGCAAGACACGCTCAAGCAACGCGATGAACTGGCCAAGGAAGCGGTCAAGTGGAAAAAGTTTTACGAAGATCTCGGCAATCGCAACGAACGCAATGTCAAGCAACTCAATGACCAGCTGGATACATTGAAGGCGGATGAGCGGATTGCGAGCGACCGGATCCGCAACCTGGAGAAACAACGCCGGGTGCTCGAAGAGCGAAACCTGGAAATCCAGGAATCCGCCCTCGCGGGTGCCAGCACGAGCAACGACGATGCGCTCGAGCTGCTAACCCTGAAGCGGGCCTACAACGACCTGAGCGACAAGCTGGAAAACGTACTCGATCAACTGACCGTGCGCACCGAGCAACTCGAGAAAATCTACGCGCAGCGGGACGAGCTCGAGCTGACGGTGCGCCACAAGGAAGAGGAGTTGCAGCAGACCATCCGCGAGGAGCGCGAGGAGAACCACCGTATTCGCCGCCAGCACATGGACCTGGAAAACCTGCATGCCGAGTTGCTGCGCAGCTTCCGCGAGCTGAATGACAAGATGGTGCAGATGCGGAACAACCCGGACTTCAAGCGTGCACCGAGCCCCGCGCAGGAAATCGTCCCGCCCGCCCCCGGCAAGCGGGGGCGGAAGAAGCGAGAACGCGGAAAACCGCGTTTGAAAATGACCTGAGCCCGTGTCCGTAATCATCCAGGTTCCGGCCAAGCTCCAGCCCATTACCGGGCAAACCGAGGTGGAGGTGGAGGGCGCATCGATCGCGGAGGCCTTGCGTACATTCGTTGCCCGCTACCCGGACCTGGAGGACCGTTTGTTCAGCGGATTGAACTTGCGCCCCTACGTACGGGTGTACTTAAACCAGGAAGAAATCACCTACCTGCAAGGCGAGTCCACGCCGTTGCGGGACGGGGATTGCATCACCGTGGTCCCCACGGTAGGAACATCCGGATGAACCCCCTTATCGACAGCCTCCCCCAGGATCTCAGCAAGGAAGAGATCGAGCGCTACAGTCGTCACCTCATTCTCCCCGAGGTCGGACTGGAGGGCCAACGACGGCTGCGCAATGCAAGCATCCTCTTAATCGGCGCCGGTGGCCTGGGTTCCCCGCTCGCCATGTATCTTTCCGCCGCCGGGATCGGCAAACTCGGGATCGTCGACTCGGATGTCGTGGACGCCTCCAACCTGCAGCGCCAGGTGATTCACCACAGCGAGGATGTCGGCAAACCCAAGATCCATTCCGCCCGGCGCAACATCAAGGGCATCAACCCGCACGTCGAGGTGGAAACCTACGACACCTATCTCTCGTCTGCGAATGCCCTTGAGCTCATCCGGCCCTACGATCTCGTCATCGACGGGACGGATAATTTCCCCACCCGGTATTGCGTCAACGATGCCTGCGTCCTGCTCGGTAAACCCAACATCTACGGAAGCATTTTTCGCTTTGAAGGCCAGGCCTCCGTCTTCTGGGCCGAGCATGGCCCCTGCTACCGCTGCCTCTACCCGGAACCACCCGCACCGGGACTCGTTCCGAGCTGTGCGGAAGGCGGGGTACTCGGCATCCTGCCCGGGATCATCGGCTGCATCCAGGCGACCGAGGCGATCAAGCTCGTTCTCGGCCAGGGCGATGCCCTGCTCGGTCGCCTGCTGCTCTTCGATGCCTTGCGCATGGAGTTCCGGGAGTTGAAGCTCAGGAAAGACCCGAAGTGCCCGGTTTGCGGCGAAAATCCAACGCTGACGGAGCTAATTGATTACGAGCAGTTTTGCGGCATACCCCAGGCGAAGGCAGCAGAAGCCCAGGGTGATCACATAACCGCGGAGCAGTTAAGAGATGAATTGGCCGCCGGCATCCAATTGACCCTGCTGGATGTGCGCGAGCCGTACGAGTGGGAAATTGGTCAGCTCCCGGATTCGCTGGAGATGCCGCTGGGTGACGTTCCAGGCCGCTTCGACGAATTGAACCCGGAAGACGCCATCGTCGTTTACTGCCGAAGCGGCATGCGCAGTCGCAATGCGCAACTGTTTCTCCAGGATCAAGGCTTCAAGCGTGTCCGGAACCTGAGCGGTGGCATCCTGGACTGGGCGGCAAAAATAGACGCCTCTATTCCTCGATATTGAGGCATACGGGACTTGAAGAGACGCTGGGTTTACCTCAGCATCCACCGTTTAACTTTGGTTATCCATGGCAGAAGAAATCTATCGACAGAATCGCGTGTCCGACGTCGTGTGGCATTGGCAGAAGGAGGGCGGCGCCCCCACACCGTCCACGCGTAAAGCCGAGATCATCAAGGGTCTGGTCGGCATCGTCATCGGCTACAGCATCGCCGCCTTTCTTTACTTCAAGAAGGGGCATACCGGCATGCCGGTTTTCATCGTCAGCGTATCGACCATCATCACCTGCTGCGCTTTTTTTATCCCGCCGGCCTTTCACCGGATCGAGGCGGGCTTCAACAGGTTGGCCCACGGGGTCGGGGTCGCCCTCGCCTACATCCTGCTCGTTCCCCTGTTCTACACCTTCTTTGTATGCTCCCACGCCTGCATGGCAGTGATGGGCATTGACAAACTCAAGCTCAAGAAGCCCGCGAACGAGGAGACCTTCTGGGAGGAACGGGACCCGATCACCGACAAGAGCTACTACCGGAAACAATTTTAATGAACATTCTCGGCATCAGTGCCTTTTATCACGATTCCGCGGCCTGCCTGGTCCAGGACGGAAAAATTGTCGCCGCCGCACAGGAAGAACGCTTCACGCGGATCAAACACGACGAGAATTTTCCCGTAAACGCGGTCCGATACTGCCTGGCCGAGGGGGGGGTTGACCCGGATGGCCTCGATGCGGTCGCGTTTTACGACAAGCCGATCAACAAGTTCGTGCGCATCCTCGAGACCTACATGAGCATCGCCCCCAGGGGCTTGAAGCCGTACATGCTGGCCCTGCCGATCTGGATGAAGAAGAAACTCTGGATCCCGCTCCAGATCGATAAGTCCCTCGAATTGGCCGGGCTCAAGATGCCGGACCACCTGTATTTTCCCGAGCATCATGAATCGCATGCGGCAAGTGCGTTTTATCCTTCGCCTTTTGAAAGCGCCGCCATCCTCACGGTCGACGGCGTCGGTGAATGGGCCGCCAGCACGATCGGCCACGGCAGGGGCCGGGAGATGGAAATTCTCAAGGACCTGAAATTCCCCCACTCGCTCGGCCTGCTGTATTCCGCCTTCACCTACTTCACCGGCTTCCGCGTGAACTCCGGCGAGTACAAGCTCATGGGACTCGCACCGTACGGGGAGGAGAAGTACAAGGACCTCATTCTCGACAAGCTGCTTACGATTCGTGATGACGGTTCCTTCCGCCTCAACATGGAATACTTTGCCTATCTCGACGATGTAAAGATGACCAACGACAAGTTCGCCGAACTTTTCGGCGGCCCCGCACGCCAGGCCGAGTCGGAGATCTCCGCGCGTGAACGCGATATCGCCAAGTCGATCCAGGTGGTCACTGAGGAGATCGTATTGAAGATGGCCAACCATGCCCACGACCTGACCGGCGAGAAGAACCTCTGCATGGCGGGCGGGGTGGCACTGAACTGCGTGGCCAACGGACGCCTCCTGCGCGAGGGCCCCTTTGACGATATCTGGATTCAGCCGGCCGCGGGCGACGCGGGCGGCGCGCTGGGTGCGGCCCTCACAGTCTGGCACCTGGTCGAGGAAAAACCCCGCATCGTCGTTCCGGGCAAGGACAGCATGCAAGGCTCCTACCTCGGGCCGGATTTTGAAGACGATGAAATCGAAGCTTATCTCAAACAAAACGGATACGTCGGGAAACGGGTCGAGGACGAAGACGCCTGGGCAAAGGAAATCGCTCAAATCATGGCCGATGAAAAGGTGGTCGGGCTCTGCCAGGGCCGCATGGAATTCGGCCCGCGCGCCCTCGGCGGCCGCTCGATCATCGGCGATGCGCGCAGTTCCAAGATGCAGACGGTGATGAACCTGAAGATCAAGTACCGGGAATCCTTTCGACCCTTCGCCCCGTCCTGCCTGGAAGAGCGCGCGAGCGACTTCTTTGAACTCGACTGCCCTTCGCCGTACATGCTGCTGGTCGCCCCGGTGAAACGGGCCCGTTGCAAGGGAATCGACGACACGGATTCCGTCCCCATGCGCGAGCAAATCAACCAGCTCCGATCGGATGTCCCGGCGATCACCCATGTGGACTATTCCGCTCGGGTGCAGACGGTTACGGAGGAATCCAACCGTCGCTATTACAAGATTATTAGGGCCTTTGAGGCCGAAACAGGGTATGGTATAATCATCAACACCTCGTTTAACGTGCGGGGTGAGCCGATTGTGTGTACGCCGGAAGATGGCTACCGGTGTTTCATGCGAACGGAAATGGACGTGCTCGTCCTCGGGTCGTTCATCCTGCGGAAGGAAGACCAGCCCGCGTGGGATCAGGCAGATGACTGGCAACAGGAATTTAAACTGGATTAACGGAATAAGCCGACAAGGGCCATGCACTGAGAGCTTCCGTACGATTAAGAATTAAGGAAACCCCATGCGTTCACTCAAATATCTCGGTCGCTTGCTTAAAGAACTTGGCCAATACGCCTGGCAGAACAAGGCCTGGTGGCTGATTCCCCTGGTCCTGATCCTGCTTGCCTTCGGCATTCTCATGGGGGTAACCCAGACGACCCTGCCCTTCATCTACACCATGTTCTAGGGACGGTGGGGAACTGGATATGGACACCGTGAAGCACTTTGTGCAGGACGGGTCCTTGTAAGGGTTGCACAGGCCGGATCGGGATGCCAGGCTCAACCCATGAAACACCCGCTTCTTTTCGTTGTACTTTTTGTGGTTTCCACCACGGCACAAGAAACTGGAAAACCCACGTTGTGCGTCGGTCGTTATCAGTCTGAGGCAGATGCGGTTAAACAACTCGCCCGGCTATCAAAGACCCACGCTAACCTCGCCCAGTGGAAGGCCAGGGCCGCCGCCGTGCGGGAGCAAATCTTGACCGGAGCCAAGCTCAATCCCCTACCCAGGCGCACGCCACTTAACCCGATCATCAAGGACAAGCGTAGCTACAACGGTTACACGGTAGAGTCCGCATCCTTCGAGGCACGACCGGGATTTTTTGTTTATGGCAGCCTTTATCGGCCGCAGAGCAGCAAGGGATCATGCCCCGGCATTCTCTGCCCACACGGCCATGCGCGCGGTCCCGAAGGCGGCAGGTTGCGTCCTGATCAACAACACCGGTGCGCCACGCTCGCCCGGATGGGCGCGGTGGTGTTCTCCTATGATATGGTTGGCTTTGGTGATTCATTGCACCTTGGCTGGAACCACCAGCATAAGCAGGCGCTCACCCTGCAAACCTGGAGCAGCATCCGCGCGCTGGATTTCCTGGAGACCCTGCCGGATGTAGACAAGAAACGTCTCGCCGTTACCGGTTGTTCCGGTGGCGGTACGCAGACGTTTTTGTTGACGGCGGTGGATGATCGCGTGGCAGTGAGTGTGCCGGTGGTCATGGTGTCCGCGCATTTCTTTGGCGGTTGCCACTGCGAGAGCGGCATGCCCATCCACAAGACGGCTAAGCTAGAAACGAACAACGCCGAGTTCGCCGCGCTGGCGGCACCACGCCCCCTTCAATTGATCTCCGTGGGTGGCGACTGGACGAAAAACACGCCCAAGGTCGAATACCCCTTCATCCAGTCCATCTACAAATATTTTGACGCGGAAGGGAACGTGGAGAACGCGCACTTCGCCGGGGAAGGTCACGGCTACCAGTTATCCAAGCGGCAAGCCATGTACCCCTTCATGGTTAAACACCTCGGCCTGGACCCCAAGGGAGTGCTTGACAAGACGACCGGGAGCTACGACGAAAGCAAAAATACTATCGAGACTCCCAAGCGCATGCACAACTTTAATTCCCTCAAGGAAATGCCCAGGCATGCGTTGAAACCAGGGACGATCGTATCCTTCAAGTAGAACGGTTGTTCAGGCGTAGGCCCTGAACAAACGACCGCGACACCCGCCCCGGGCATTTATCGTATTCCAACGTTGCGGAATGTGCCACGCCACGTAAACAAGGGGCATGGAAGACTTGGGGCAATTAAACGAACATCTCAACCTGATCGACTGGTGCTGGGTCGCCCTCCTGGTCATGTGGTCGGTATACGGGCTTTTCAAGGGGCTCTCCAAGCAAGTGGCGGGCCTGGTCATCTACGGCGGGACGGCCCTCGGCGGGTGGCGCCTGTACGAACCATTTTCCGAAAAGGTCTCCGACTTGACCCCGCAAATGGAAAACGGACCCGCCGTTCGGATTATCACCCTGATCCTGGTGATCATAGGCCTGCTCGTGGTGCTGAAACTCCTGTTTGTCGCCCTGAAGAACATGCTGGAGTTTGCCATCCCCGCCTGGCTCGAGCGCGTCGGCGGTTTCCTGGCGGGCACGGCAAAGGCCACCATCGTGATCGGCCTGGTGATCCTGTTCATCGGCATCTCGAAACACGCATACCTCGGTAAACATGTGCTGGAGGAGTCCATGTTCGGACGTATTGGGCATCAACATCTTCCGGAATGGTTTGCCATGTACATGGGTGACCAGGTCGAAGCGGGAAAAGAAGCCGCGGAAGATGAAAACGGGAAAGAATAAGCGCGTGCCAATGGACGACCAGGTGAAGGAAGAGATCAGGGCGCGCGCCGACATCGTCGACGTGGTGGAATCCTACGTGCCACTCAAGCGGGCGGGATCGACCTACAAGGGCCTTTGTCCCTTTCACCGGGAGAAGACACCTTCCTTCAACGTGAACCAGCAACGACAGATGTATCACTGCTTCGGCTGCGACCAGGGCGGCGATGTCTTCAGCTTTATCATGGGAATCGAGGGCGTAGACTTCATTACCGCGATGCAGATCCTTGCCAAAAAGGTCGGGGTCGAATTTGAGCCGAGGCAGCAACGCAACAAGGACGGCATCGACAAGGCTATCCTGCTCCGGATCAACGACGAGCTCACCCAACACTATCATCAACTCCTCCTGGAGGATCCCGGTGCGGCCAAGGCGCGGCAGTACGTCGAGGACCGGAAGATGGAGCCGGAGACCCTAAAGGCCTTCATGATCGGCTACGCACCAGAGGCCTATGAACACGTCATCGCCTGGGGGGAAAAGAAAGACTACACGAAAAAACAGATGACCGCAGCGGGCGTAATCAGGCCCCGTAATCCGGAGGATCCATCATCAGACGCCTATACGGATCGATTCCGCGACCGCCTGATGTTTCCCATCATGGACGAATTGGGCCGGGCCATCGGCTTCAGCGGCCGAGTGCTCCCCGGGTCCACCCATCCCGCCAAGTACATCAACAGCCCGGAGACCATGCTGTTCAAGAAATCACGGGTATTGTTCGGCCTGGACAAGGCCCGTTCGCCCATCGTTGATCAGCGAAAGGCCGTGCTTTGTGAAGGGCAAATTGACGTGATCCGCTGTCACGAGGCCGGGCTCACCCATGCCGTTGCAGCCCAGGGAACAGCGGTTACCGAGGACCATGCGCGTATCCTCAAGCGGTATGCGGACGAGGTGATTCTGGTGCTCGATGCCGATACCGCGGGCCAGAATGCCGCGTTGCGGGCAGCCCATCACTTCCTGGCGGCCGGGCTGACGGTAAGCGCGGTCGACCTGCCCGAGGGCGAAGACCCGGACAGCCTGGTACTCAAGCTGGGCAAGGAAGGTTTCCTTGAACACATCGCCGGGGCGAAGAGCCTGCTCGACTTCCAAATCGACCTCTTGCGCCACCGGGAGGATGCCGAAGACGAAGCGGGCCAAATGCGGATTGCCCGGCAGGTCATGGAGACCATCAACCAGGCGGACTCTGCGGTGCAGCGGGACCGGCTCGCCCAACAGGCAGCGGATCGCTTGAATATATCCGTGGATGCACTGCGTAGTGACCTGGACCGCAACAAGAATGCCCGGAACCGGACGCAGCGAAATACGGCGCAGCAAGCGCAGACCTCGCCCGAAGTGGCCCAGCAGAACGGACCCACTACCCATTATCCACAGCAGGAGGTCACGCTGGTGGAAATTCTCAACGCCCACCCCGAAACGGTAGAAATCGCGCGGGAGTTCCTTCCCCCGAAATGTTTCTCAACCGAGATCTTCCGCGAACTTTTTGAAGCCATCCTGGCGAGCGATCAAACCGAGCCCGGCCAATTTATCCCCGGGCTCGACCCCGAGAATCAAGAGCTAAAGCGCCTGGCCGCAAAAATCGAGATGGCCTACCGCTCCGTCGGAGAAGAACTGGACACCCCCACCGATGCCATGTACGGGGCGATGATCCAGATTTGGCGCAACCATCTCGACCGTGAGGTGAAGGAGTTGAAAGGCCAACAGCAGGTAAATCCAGGTGACGTGGTGCTGGGCCAGAATATCACGCAACTCATAATGGCAATCGCAGGGTTGAAAGAAGCCCGACTTGCCACCGATTGGGAGAAAGCACGCGGCGTGTTTGAGATGTTCGGGGACTGAGACTAGCCTGGGCAACGCAGTCTGAGCCATCTACCCGATTCTACGGCGGGTGAATCCGCAGAGAGAAGCAACCGAAAGCCCCATAAATAATTGGCTTTTCCCATTGACGTATATGCCTTTCCAAGGAATATTGACCGGCTTTTGATGCCCCAAAATGGACGGATAGGTCCACATTTACAGCAATTTCACCGGATTCCATGGCTAAAAAAATAGTGAAAAAATCTGCCAAAAGGGTGCCGGCAAGAAAAGCGTCGGCCGCGAAAAAGGCAACCACCAAGACATCTGCGGGTAAGAAGAAGAAACCCGCAAAGAAGTCTCCGGCCGGAAAAAGCAAGAAAAGCGGCAGGAAAGC
>JAPYUI010000128.1:2846-12738 GCA_029936175.1 Kiritimatiellia bacterium | reverse complement strand
CAGCAGGGCCCTCGCCCAGTCCCTGCCCGAGCCACCCTGCCGGAACCCGACCCCGTTTCGCCAGGAGAGATCCCGTAAATTGTTCTGGAGCTGGGTCGCGATGTCCTTCTTGCCATGCTCTTCGGCCCAGACGAGCCAGCACACCAGGTTGCGGGTCATGTCCCAGGCTTCCTGGGTCGTCCAGGCCGAGCGCGGCAGGTACAAGGCACCCCCGGCCCAGGGCGCCCCCTCTTTCGCCTGCCCGGTGGAGTACGCGAGGGCATCGTTCAGGACCTTGCGGACGATACCGCCCCGCAAGCGCTGGTCCAGCGTGCCCAGCCAGGCCGTCGCCTGCTGGCGCTCCTGGTTCGTTTCGCCCGTGAGCATGATGGTGGTCAGGGGTCGCACCGCGCTGGTCCGCATGCCCAGCAGGAGCCCGGCCAGCGCCGGCTGCCGGGAGGGGTCCTTGACGGCGGCCTGCATGAGATCCTTGATGGCGTCCACCCCGCGAATCCGGGTGAGTGCCGCACCCGACCACATCTTGACCAGGTCCGGCGTGTCCGCGTCGTCCATGATCTGCGTGAGGGATTGCACGGCTTCCTTCGACCCGATGTCGGCCAGGCAGGCGATCGCCCAGCCCCGCCGATTGTAGTCATTGCCCTCGACCGCCTCGCCGATCAAGTCCGGCAAGGCCTTGTCACCGAGGGCGATGATCGTGGCCGCTGCAGCTTCGGAAGTTTCCGGGTCGGACAGTGCGGTCATCAGCACCTGCACCGACTTGGATGAAGCCGCCTCGCTGTCCTCCACCCCGATCCCCGTCAAGAGGACCAACCCCAGGGCGCAAAGGGCACCCGTCCGCCTGCGAATCATGAGCAGGCCGAGCAAGAGGATAAGGGCACTTCCAAGCACCACGGTTTTTCCCCCTGCCTGCCCTTGCTCATTCTTTCCCAGTTTCAATTCCTGTGCTGCGAAGGGCTTGAAGTGCAAGTTGTGCTTGGCGATCACCTCGCGTGGAAAGTCACCTTCAATCACGGTGAGCACCATGCCGTCGAAAGCCTCCTTTACCGCTTCCGCCGCCGCGAGTCGCTCCCGGGAAATCACCTCGCCAATCAACGTATCCACATTCTCGCCACGGAGCCCGAGCCGCTCGCCGATCTTTAACAACTCCTTCTCCCGGGCCTCGAAGGGGTGGGTCAACTCCCCTGTCTTTACCGCCAACAGGTCCGCACTCAGCAGGTCGTAGGCGTCCCCGTTCTTGGGCCGCGGATCCCGGTTGTACCGGGGCTGCTTGAACAGCCCCATCTTTTCCGCTTGCTCCAGGGTCCCGCCCAGGACCTTCACCGGTAAGGGCTCGGTCATGTTGCGCAGCAACTGCCTGCCGCTGATCTTCCCCTGGACGAACTTCGCCGGAAGCTCCTTGATCTGCATGCTCTGCTCGCTGAACAGGTAGACAATATTGTGCAGGTCCCCGGCGTTGAAGGCCGAGAGCCGCATGGGAACGACGGGCTTGTCCGTCTTGAAACGGAAGCCCATGGCCTGCACCGCGCCCTCGAAGCCGGTGGCGTCATCCACCAGCGCGTCGGCCTTGCGCATGCCCGGGCGCGGCTCGACGGCCTGCTGGCTGCCCACGTTCGCCTTCACCGCGACAAAACACCAGTCCGCCTCAATGTACTCCGCGCACACCCCGTCCATCCCGGCCGGGTATACGTAGTGATGGGCTCGCATCCAGGCCGCGAGCGCCTGGGGGTCCGCGGCGGCCAGTACCGCCACCTGGTACATCCCCACCGCCTCTTCCTTGAGTACGGTTACCCGGCCAAGGAAGAGCCTATCGTCAGCGATTCCTCCCGCCACGCTCAACCTCCGCTTGGCCTCCTTGAACCTGGGCCGCAGGTCCACGACGATCTCCGGGGGATCGATCGCATGCTTCAGGTGCGTGAAAATGTTGTCACTGACCTTGCGTATATCGGGGACAACCGGAAAGGGAATCAGCATTCCGAAATCGGTCAGCTTACCCTTGAAGCCGGGCCGCAAGGCAATATCTTCAATACCGTCCTTGAAGAAGACATAGGTTAACTGGTCGCCCACCCGCGTCAACTCCGGCGTCCCGGGCGTCAGCATGATGGGCGGCACCATCCCGCAGGGGTCCGCAGAGACCAGGGGAATGCGCATCACAATACATGCGAACCAAGCGAATTTGATCATAGGGTGTTTCATTTTTTACCTCGTGCCAGTTGGGTATGCCAGATCGATGCGTTCGGCTTCGCCAGGGCGAGCTGAATCTCCACCCGGGCGGGCATACTTTGTTTTCCATTGCTGATAAAAAGCGTTCCCAGGCGGCCCCACTCGTTTTCTTCCTGGACCGTGAACCACGGTCCGGCCGCAAAGTGGCGGCCTTCCAGTCACAAGCGTGACCACAGGTGGTGGAGCCCCACCCGGTGGATGGTGAAGCTGATCTCGGGCGGGTGAAACCCGACCGCATCGCCTGGATGCAGGTGCTGCTTTTCCCCGATCGGAACCCGGCGATCCATGCGGAGGCGCTCCACCCCCTCGGCATCGATAATCCGCAGGACCATGTGCGCCTCATCGCGGGCCAGCTCCTTTTTCAAAAAAGCGGCCTGCCCTGTTTCCAGGGTTCCGAGCCCGTGGCTCCGCACATAGGGAATCACCTCGCCGGCATGGAAAAGGAGGGTCTCCAGGGCCAGGCTGGTCTCACCGGCCTTCCACCCGGCCAGGTGCTCCAGGCAGCTGGCGATTTCCACCGGGCTGATGGTTGCGACCGGGGGCCCTGCCACGGAGCAACCGGCGGCACATCCCGCCGGCTGCTTCGTGCGTTCGGATTCACCGGCGGCCACACCTGCCATGGCCAGGACGATGAATGCGACCAGGGATCTAGGGGTTGTTTGTTGTTTCCTCTTCATGGGTCATTGCTTCAAGGACGTACCGGACACCAAGGATCTTGGAGATTAATATATATATATTACCGGCGTGGCACCTTTTGCCTGGGTCCACGCGGCCAGGCACAAAAAAACGACGACCGGGGGATCGCCGTTTTCAACGCGTCCCGGCGGGGCCTAATACACGGCCGGACCCTCGTCTTCCCGATCCATGAAGCCAAAAAACGAGACTTTTCGACGATTTCGCCAAGTGGCCATCAGGGCGACAGCAAGCGCACAATAGGCAGCGGTACTCGGCTCCGGCACCTTGGAATAGGCTAACCCGAAGGAGGCTATCTGCCCCTGGAATCCGAACGCGCCCGAGCCCATGAACGAATCGGTCCCGCCACTACCACGCGCATAGTCACCATTGGCTCCACCCAGGCCGGCATTGTTACCGCCCGTCCAGTCGAGAAAGTCCGTCGTTCCATTCAACAGGGTCTGCTTGTTACTCAGGACATTGCCATTCTTGTCTTCCACCCGCAGCTGGATGAAATTGTACTCGGCATTGATATGGGCCCTGGCATAAAAGAAATCGGTCCCGGGAACAAAACCGGAAAACAGCCCGGACTGGAGATCGATCTCGGCGTGACCGGCCGCATTTCCGTCTATCCCCCCGTTGGAATTGAAACTGACTGCCCCAAAAACGAGACGACCGTCATTTTCAATGCCGAGCGTCAAGCCGTCACCATTTCCACCCGTCTCAAAAAGGATTTCCCGACGCGATCCCAGGCTCGCCGGACTGAAATACATCTCGAAGGTCGCCAGGTCCTTATCGATGCCGTTGTATGCCCCGTTCCACGTCTGCTGGTTGAACCGGTCACCCGAGCCATCGAAACTCATCGCCTTGGTGGACCCGGTGAAAGCCCGGGCGGAGGGACTGCTGATACTCACCACGGAGGTATTGCCTACGGGGTTGAAGTCATCGTGTTCACCGGTCGTGCTGATGATGCCCGCCGGGCCTAAGCCCTGGTCCTCCACGTTCCAATGAACGTTAAACACGCCCGCCTGGACACCCAGCGCGAGTCCCAGAAAACACCCGCTCAGCTTTACCACCGTCTTCACACGCACAATAATAGGCTGCCCGCACAGCTTTGAATAGGACAAATACCGAAAATTTTATGCGGGATACGTTTTTACAAGGCCCTGATAACAAACTGCTTATATGGATTAAAATCCACCACATGGGGTGGCTTAAAGGGCTGAAAGGATGGCCGTAAGCGGGTCGGTCTGTCCGGCAGATCTGCGCTCAGCAGGTCGTGTGAGCCCGACGCATCTTCCGTTCAATCATTCCGCAAGGCCTCGGCGGGTACGATGCGGGCCGCCTGCCGGGCGGGCAACCAGGAAAAGAACAGGCCGACACCCAGGGAAACCCCGAGTGGCACCCAGAAGATCTCGGCCCCGATATAGGTGGGGAAGGTCAACTGTTCCCGGAGCAGGACCAGCAAGCCATAGGCCCCGGACGAACCCGCGAGGGCCGCCACCAGGGTCACCCACAGGGCCTCCAGCATAAACAGGGCGTAAATATCCCCGCGAGAAGCACCGAGCGCCATGCGCAAGCCGACCTCGTTCACGCGCTCGCGCACGTTGGCGATCATCAGGCTCATCAGCGTGGTACCCCCGAGCAGGAGGCAGAGCCCGGCAATGCTGCCGGTGGTCAAGGTGATAAGCCGCTGCAGCTGGGCAATGCCGCTGATCAACAGGTCCGCCGTAACCACGCGCACGGGACCGATCGTTGCCTGCTCCGGTACGAGCAATCGTTCAACCACCTTCATACTGGCCTCCGCAGACAAGCCCGCGGGATGCCGCACATACACCAGCTCCACCTTGTCAGCCTCGGCGTAACGCGCCGAAGACCATACCGGGGCAAGCGTATGCGGAATGATAACCATGGGGCCCGTACCCGCCAGGTCCGGTCGCAGCTCCTGCAAGGCGGATCCGGTGGCCTTGACGATTCCGACAACCTGCAACCAGGCCGGGTGGATCTGAATGAAATCGTGCAGGTGCACGTCATGCTTTCGACTGTACGCCTCGGTTACCAGGCAAAAGGCCTGGCGGTGATCAAGATCCGCCAGGTCCAGCATGCGACCCTGCAGCAGCCCCCAGGGACGCACAGAGAGCAGTTGCGGATCCCCCGCGAGTACGCGGGTCGATTCCCCGCCCCCCGGTTCGCGAACCGTGTACGGCTTCACGCTGCTGAACACATGGTCAGGCAGGTTCGCGCGCAGGCGCGCCAGGTGCTCCTGCTGGATCCCTCGGCTTCCGGAATCCGCAACAATGGCGAATACATCCGCCCCCATCTCTGCGGCAATCATCTCCGCTCTTTCCGTCAATCCATAGAGGGTCGATATCAGTACGGTTAAAGACAGCATACCAATGGCGATTGCCAGGAGCGCCAGCAGGGTTCGCCCGGGTCGACTGATCGTGCTCTCGAACACGTCGCGAAGGATCCTCACGCCGGCACCGCCTCGCGAATGCGGCCATCCTCGCAAACCAGATGCCGGGTGGCATACGGGAGCAGGGCCAGGTTATGCGTGACCAGCAGGACCGCGATGCCACGCCCGTGCAACTGGGCCATCGCCCGCATGACATCTGCGGCGGTGGCGGCATCCAGGTTGCCGGTTGGTTCATCGGCAACAATTAAGCGCGGGGGATGCACCAGGGCACGGGCAATCGCGACGCGCTGCATTTCCCCGCCCGACAGCAGCCGCGCTTTCTGGTGCTTGACCGCGCTCAAGCCCAATTCGTCCAGCACAGCATGCGCGCGATCGCGGTCTTCATCCTTCAGGTAACGAAAACGAAAGAGCACGTTGTCCAGGACCGATCGTTGCGGCAGGAGGTGAAACTGTTGAAAAATCATCCCGATCCGATCCCGGCGGATCTCACGCGCACGCCGGGTGTCGTCCGGGCCAATGGTTTCCCCCTCGAAGACCAGGCGACCCCGGGTCGGCACATCCAGCAAGGCCGCCAGGTTCAACAGGGTGGTCTTCCCCGAGCCCGAGGGCCCGGTAATCACGCAAAATTCGCCCGCTTGAATCTCCAGGTCCACGTCGCGGAGCACCGTCCGGAGGCCACCCGGGCTGCGGTATGCCTTGCAGAGTCCTTCCGCGCACAGGACGGGCTCGCTCACGGCGACGCTACCCGGTCGCCGGGCGCGAGGCCCTCCAGCACCTCGAAATGCGTCGCGTTGCCCTGGCCGATACGGAGCGCCACGGTCGCCTCCAAATCACCCTGCCGCTTGCGAACCCAGGCCCGACCGTCCTGCCAATCCACCAGGATGCGGGGGACCAACACGGCATCCATCTGGTGATGGGCCAGCACCTTCGCTCGTACAGACATCCCCGAGCGCAAACGCGCATCCCGCTCATCGAGCCGAATGGTCACGGTAAAATATTTCTGCCACGCCGGTTTGCCGGACACCGCGTGCGCCATCGTGCCGATCGCGTCGACATAGCCCTTCAGCGCCAACCCGGGAAACGCGGCGGGGCTAACCCGGGCGATGTTTCCCGTACCCACTTGCGAGAGCTGCGATTCCGGGACCTCGCAACGGACAACCAGGTTGGACATATCCGCCAGGATCATGAATTTCTGGTTCCGGAATACCGAGTCCCCCACCCGGATCGTCCGGTATTCGCCATCCAGGTGGAGGAGCTGGTAGACCAGCACCCCGGGACGATCGGCGGTGACCCGGCAATGGTCGATCTGCTCCTGCGCGAGTTCCTGTTGTTGACGCGCCGTATCCAGGGTCGCCTGTGCCCGCCGCAGGCTTCCCGGGTGAAGGAAACGCTCCGTGAGCACGAGACGGTTTCGCTGGGCCTGCACGTCCTCCCCGGAACGAAGCACCTTTGCCGCCTGCTGGGTCAATTCCTGCTCCGAGATCAAGTCACGCGCACGCAACCCCTTGGCATCCTCGAGGAATTGCTGCTCCGCCTGCCACTGGGCCTCCATGTCGCGCAGCTTGTTTTGCAGCTCCGCCAGCTGCAGCGGCAAGGACGCCTCGCGCAAGCCTTCCATTTCTGCTTCAGCCAGGATGAAGGCTTCCTTCAGGCCGAGAAATTCCCGTTGCAGGGCGTGCTGGTCGAACGCCGCGAGCACGTCACCCGGTTGCACGTGCATGCCTTCCGGGGCCAACTCGGTGATCGTCGCCCGATCACTCAGGTGCGAGTAGACCGGCTGCTCGTTGCGCGACTGCAGGATCCCTTCGTGCTGCGACCAGACCACGAGCTCACCCGTCCCGATAAGCGTCCACTCAGCCGATTCGGGAACCGCGTCCGGCGCACGCTGCATAAAAAACAGCACCGCTACCGCCGCCAGCAGGCCGAGGATGGATAGTCGTTTAGTCATCGCGTTGGGGTTCCGTCAGCGGAACGGGTTTAAGCTCCGCCGCTGATTCGATCAAGGTTCCCATCGCAATCATTACCCGGTAGGTCGACAGGCGTGCGTCTGATGCCGCCAGGTACGAGGCGCTTTCCGCCGACTGCAGGGCAGCTTCTGCATCGGTCACGGAAAAATTATCCCCCCGGCCGAGCTCGTAGAGCGTCCGCGCCAGCTCGAGCCGCTTCCCGGCGAGGCCCAGGTTCCGCCCCGTGATGCCGATGGCGGCACGCGCACGGCGATAGGCACGAATGGCGGCACGCACCTCGCGACCCACCTTGTATCGCTGGCTCTCGATATCGAGTGCGGCCTGCTCACGGCTGCTGGCGGACTGGCGGATCACGGCTTTTTCATCCCGGACATCAAATTCCGAGCCCAGGCTCAGGCCAGCGAACCAGTTGTCATCCTTCAACTCAAAAGGCTCTCCATCGACTTCCGGGCGCAATTCATAGCGCGTGGTGACCTGCAGGTCGGGCCAGACCCGGCGCTGGGCAATCGCCAGCTTGCGGTCGCGGTCGCGGTAATCATCCAGTGCCTGGGCAAAGTCGAGCCGATGCTCGAGCGCGATGGCAACCGATTCGTCCAGGTCCCCGAGCGCGAGTTCGACCAGGGCGGGTGGCTCCAGGCTGAGCTCGACCTGCTGGTCAAGGTTTACCAGGTCCGCGAGGTTCTCGACTTCGGCCTGGAGCTGTTCCTCGTCATTCTGCAGGCGCACCTCGGCCTGGCCGCGTTGCAGCTCAACCCGCAAGCCCGCCACGCGATTCTGCTTCCCCTGCTTTTCCCGCACCACGCTCAATTCATACAGCGCGTCCAGGCGTTCATAGGCACGCCGGGACGAACCGATCTGCTGGTGCAACAGGATGACCTGCTCAAAGGACCGCAACACCTCCAGCATGATATCCGCCTGGCGTGTCAGCAATCCGCGCTGGACCGCCCGAAGATCGCTCTGCGCCTGCAGGATCGGCTCCAGGGTGACCTTCCGCCCCATCTTTCGAAACAAGGGTTGGGAAAGCTCGAAACGAAGGCTACCGCCCTCGACCGTTTTATTGTCATCGGTTTTGCTGACCTCGTACCCTGCCCGGCCGCTGATCTTTGTCCCCCAGGGCATTTTCCGCGAAAGGTTCATGCCGTAAAAAAGCGTCTCGTTTTCCCGCGAATACACGGCGCTTCCATCCGGCTGCAGGGTCGTCAGGAAGTCGTTGCGATTGAGCACCACGCTCAACTCCCGCTTGTCGACCTGGAGCCGGGCCCCGAGAATGTCCCGGTTGTTGAGCAAAGCCAGGTTGACGGCTTCTTCCACGCCGATGGTCCGCGGCTCCTCCGCCCAGACCGAGGCGACCACACCGATGACCAGCACTATCCAGGGACCCCGCATACGGCTTTTGTAGGTCAATGGGCCTGCAAAGGCCACCAAAAATCCCTTTCTGATGGCCGGAAGAGCCCGGGGGAAACCCTCCGGCGATCGGAACCTTCCCCCCGCTGTGGAACAAACCCGTATTGCGGGATACGAAAGCAGCCTTTGCATTCGACGAGACCCCTTGAGTCTGGCATGGATTCGCCCGTGAAAACCTTTTTTCAACAGCCCCTGGAGCTCGGGACCCTCGCGATGCCCAACCGGGCCATTCTCTCGCCGCTGGCCGGGGTGAGCGATATTCCCTTCCGGCGGATTTGCCACGAGCTGCATGCCGGCCTCGCCTACGTGGAAATGCTCTCGGCTCCCGGGGTGCTCCACCGCAACCGCAAAACGCATGATATCGTGCAACGGCATCCGGCGGAGCCCCGCTGCGGGGTCCAGATCACGGGTCCATCGCCAGAGAGTATAGCCACGGCGGGCAAGATGTTGCTGGACCGGGGCTTTGACACCATCGACATCAACATGGGCTGCCCGGTCCGGAAGATCGTCAAGAAGGGCTGGGGCAGCGCCATCCTGAAGGACCCGGAGCGCGTAGGGGCAACCATGGCAGCCCTCCGTGAGGCGGTAGACATTCCCGCCACGGCAAAAATCCGCCTGGGCTACACCCCCGACTCGATCAACGTGGAGGAGATATGCACGATCCTCGCCCAGGCCGGGGCGGCGATGATTACGATTCACGGGCGGGTACGCAGCGACCGCTACAACCAACCGGTGCAATACGAGCAGATCAAGCGTGGGGTCGACGCGGCCCGGAAGATCAACCCCCGCATCATCACTGTCGGAAATGGAAATATTTTCGATTACACCACCTCGGTCAAGATGCAGTCGGAAACGGGGTGTGATGCGGTACTGGTGAGCCGTGGCGCGCTCGGGAATCCCTGGGTGTTCAGCCAGATCATCGATGGCCACACGGTGCACCCGCTGGCAGATGAATGGCTGGAGGTGGTCTTTCGGCACCTCGATTACCACGTCGAGCACTACGGGTCCGGGTTGCACGCCACGGTCATGTTTCGCAAACACCTGCTCTGGTATGCCTCCGGCTTTCCGAGTGCCCGGAAGATACGCCCGCAACTAAGTATCGTGAAAGAGATTCCAGAAATCCGCTCAATCCTGCGAAGCTATGCGGAGCAGTTGCCAAAAAATATGCGCCGCTTCGACAACCTGAACGAATCCCACCTGCGCGTACAACAGG
>JAPYUI010000128.1:0-2746 GCA_029936175.1 Kiritimatiellia bacterium | reverse complement strand
TCCTGCATCGAGTTTGACCGGCAGACCCTGACCTATCATTACGACGAGGACCTGGACGTGCTCCGGATTTTCCAGCAGTACGAAGGAATCAGCGGATCGGACCAGGAAGAGGGCATAAGCAATCGAGAAAAAACGCAACTGCAATCGCTGCACCAACACCAACGCACCTTCTTTTTTGCCAATTGGATCTGGGAGTACAACAAGAACGAAATACGGAAGATGGTGTCCGAACCGTTCACCAAGGCGAAAGAAAAAGGGCCACCCACCCCGCAGGAATTGGCAAGCCACCGGGCTGTCCAGGCATTTGCGCAACAACTGCTGAACCACGTGGTGGTTGAGAACGGGGCCTTCTACCGGAATAATGCGGGCGAGCTCTGCGCCTACCAGCGGGTAACGGTGAACCGGGTGGGCGAGGTTCTCGGTGCGGCGAATCTCGCCATCCGGCAGCAAATTCTCAACGACCATGTCCCCGATAATATCAGCCCGGCCTCCCGTCAGAAATTGCAGCGCGCCGCAGAGGAGAACCACGCCTTCATCCAGCTTAACGGAAATGAACTGCGCTTCCACTGGCCGATGGCCCCCATCGATTTCGCCCGGATGAAAAAACAATGGGGCCAGCGGGTTGAATCCCCCTTGCCATCGGACGATCCAACAGGGAAAGACGGGGAACTTGCATGGGTGAAAAGCCTGATGGAGCAGGATATCTGGATATCTTACCTCGACGAGACCCTGGTCGTCGCGGCGGGCTACCCAAGCAACACCCAGACGCGCGTGCACGTGGATTTGAACAAAAGCTACCGCGATAATATCGGCACCTATGTCGAGGGAAACTTCGGGGTGGAGCAAGACTTGAACCTGGGAAAAATAAGGCAGGATTTCCTCCTGGGCTTGTAGCGGGCCGGCGTTTGCCCGCCCGGGGCCAAACAAGGGCTGCCCAAGAGCCGGGCCCTGTCCGTGCTCCCGTGGCGGATGGGTGTGATCACGTCTTGCGGGTTGGAGAATATCATATGAAAAAAGTATTGTTGCCCCTTTTCGCGTACCTGGTCATCGCCGGTGGCGCAATCGCCGAGGACAAGAAGGCCGAACCCGCAGATTGGATTTACCTGGATAACGGCGTCTACCGGCTGGGCGTCATCAGGCACTTTGGGGCAGGCATCGGCTACCTTTCCCGATCGGGCTCCACGCGCAATCTCCTGAACCACTACGACAATGGGCGGCTGATACAGCAATCGTATTACGGGGACCGTGACGGCTCGCGCTGGGGGGACAAGCCCTGGCGGTTGAACCCGGTACAGGGGGGGAGTTATAAGGGGGCCACTCCGGAACTCCAGGAGGTAAAGGCGGGGAAATCAACTCTCTACTCCAGGTCCGTACCCTGCCATTGGGCCACGGGGAAATCGCTCGTCGACTTTAGCCTGGAACAATGGATCACGCTCCAACCCGAATACGTCCACGTACGATTCAAAATGAGTTACCGGGGTTCTGCATCACATGCCCCACGCCACCAGGAGATCCCGGCCGTATTCCTGGATGCCTCCCTTTCCGAGCTCGTGCTGTACCAGGGAAAGGCCCCGTGGACCGGCGAGCCGCTTTCCCGGCATCGCCCGGGGCAAGGGAACGAATACTTCGACCTACCCGAGGGCTGGGCAGCCTTCATCGACAAAAGCGGGCTCGGCGTAGGGGTCTATGTCCCTTCCGCTGAAAGGATTACATCATATCGCTTCCGAGGGGGTGCGGGCTCGGATTGCTCCTATCTCTCACCGATCGCGACCTTTGCCCTCCAGCCTGGTCTCGTATTTGCGTACGATGCGTACTTTTGCATCGGGAAACCCGGGGAAATCCGGGCCCAATTCGCCCGCCTCAAGAATATAGGGGAAAGCGGGCAAAAACACCCGGGCGACCGGGTCAAGGCCGGGGACTCCACGGGTCCTGATTAAGGGCCAAGCAACCTTCGGCAGGCCGCGGATAAAATGTTTTTCCGTTTGACGCAAAATGGATAATCAGTGGTAATCCCGGTTGGTCAACCCAGCGGTGTTCATGAAAATCCTTTGCTCATTTTTTATATTGGTGGCCCTGGTCCATACCCGGGCGGAAACGGTCCAGGGGGTCAGCAACCAGGACCCGCGTCTCCTCCGCGAAACGGTCGAGGCCGGAGACGACACCTTGCGCTATATCAAGGTGCAACCCGGGAAGATCGAAACCGGAAAGACCTATCCGCTGGTGCTCTTCCTCCACGGGGCGGGGGGCCGGGGCAACGACAACAGTGGGCAGATGAAGGACGGGGGCATTCAGCATTTTACCCGCCTGCAGGATCAATACCCCCATTACCTGGTTGCGCCCCAGGTACCCCGGGGACAACTCTGGGTCGACACCCCCTGGAAACTTCCGGAGCACACGATGCCAAAAGACCCGACCACCTGGATGCGCATGACGCTTGAACTGGTGGACCGGATGCTCAAGGAGGCGCCGGTCGACACTGCACGCGTGTACGTCACTGGACTTTCGATGGGCGGCTTCGGCACCTGGGATGCCATCCAGCGCCGACCCGACCTCTTTGCCGCAGCCGTACCGGTTTGCGGGGGCGGCGACACCGCCCAGGCCCCACGGATCAAGCAGGTGCCGCTCTGGATAACCCACGGCGATAAGGACACCGTTGTCCTTACGAAACGATCACGCGATATGGTGGCCGCACTCAGGGCGGCAGGCGGCTCCCCCCGGTACGAGGAGTTCCCCAATACCGGCCATA
>JAPYUI010000127.1:9329-12815 GCA_029936175.1 Kiritimatiellia bacterium | reverse complement strand
GGCAGGCTCCAGGCCAGCGCGGCCACGGCCCAGGCGGTAGCTGCCGTGGAAATAAACTGGTCCGTTCCGTGTGGATCGCCATTATCGAAGAGCTTCTGAATCGGTTTCGACCGGCTTTTTACATGCCACGAGCCATCGGCCTTCCGGTCTTTGAGTAGGAAGGCAATACCCCGTTCAATAGCCAGGGCCGTCGTGGTGGAGTCGTCTCGGGTCTCCAACAGGATCAGGAGCGTTTGACCCGTTGCATAAGCGTCGCCCGGCATACCGACGATCTGGTGCCAACTGCCATCTTCATCTTGACGATCAAGGATTCGCGTTCGCAGGCGATAAATCGCCGATGCGTCACCCCCGTTTTTCGCCGTCGCCAATAATTTGAAGTTCAGGTCCTCTTGTGATTTCGGTTTTGCCGTCTCGACCCACTGTTTAGCCCGATCCACAGCGTCGCTCACCGTTTTTTGGTCGGCAAAGAGCTCCATGTAATACCCGGCGAGAAAAGCTGCGGCCACGGTGCTCTCCTCGAGGGGGGGGCGCTTGGACTGCAGTTTCCAGTGCCCGTCTGGTTCCTGGGTTTTCAGCAGGTAGCTCACCAGGCCATCGGTCACCTCGTCCGGTGCTTGATCCGCCAGGTCAAAAGCCCAGAGCGCATAGCCAGCGGTCATGCCGCGACCGCCCACGCCTTTGCCTTCGCGCATCATCTTGACCCGGCCGCGATAAAAATCCCGCGTAAACTCCGCCTGCTCTTCCAACAGAGCTTCGTCGATGGTAAAGCCCCGGTCACGGGCGGTTGCCATGGCAAACATGGGCAGGGTCTGGTGGTGACAGGAGAAACAAACCCGGTGATCCGGGTAGTTACGTGCGGCCTTCTGGACCCGTTCCAGTCCCTGTTCGATCGCATGGCGAACCGTCACCGAGGCTTCCGTCTCCGCCTGGGCCCACGTGGTATCGCCCGTGAGGCACGCCAGCATAAGCGCGCCCGAGGCCCCGTATACCGGGAGGGTATTGCGAAGGGTTCTCGACATGCGGGCACTCCACCACAGGGCCTGCACATTTGCAATCACCGCAGGATAGCACTTTACTTGTGGTGCCTTGCGAGGTACGACGCCCCGGTGAGCAAGGTACGCACCAAGGGTCCCTGGATCCATCGTTTTGCCATCCGGTTTTTTTCGATCCTGTTTGGCTTCCTGGTCTATTGGCTGCTCGGCTTTATCGTCGAGGATATCGGCGATGTAGACGGTCCGGATTACCAGGCCCTGGAGAAGGAGTACGTGGACGCCAGCCTGTACGAGCGACGGGATGAACTGGAAATACGCCGGGCGGATGTCGAGCGGGAGATCAAGCAAAAGCAGCGGAAGCAGAGCTTGCTGGGCGACAGTTCCCGGAGCCTGCAGAAGACGATGGGCCAGTTGCTTGAACTGCAGAAGTTGAGCCTGGAGAAGGCGCTCAAGCTTTCTGAAACCGAACAGCAGACCTTTGCCGACAGCATGAACCTCTTCCTGGAGAACCAGCGGCGTTACCAGGCGATGAACGAGGAGATGACGGGGTTGATGGACCAGCAGACGGCCCTGGAGAGCGAGCGATCGGCCCTGGAAAAAGAGATCCAGGAGGCCATGAAGCCGGCACGGGAGGCCTACAATGACCTGCTTCGTAAACACAACCTGCGGCTGGCAAGCTACCAGTTATGCGTTCTCATCCCGGTCCTGCTGCTCGCAGCCTTCTTCATCGTACGCAAGAAGGGCAGTATTTATTTCCCCATCCACCTCGCCTTCGGGGCCGCGGCGCTGCTCAAGGTCAGCATGGTGATTCACGATTATTTTCCCTCGCAGCTTTTCAAGTATATCCTGATCGTCGTGTTCCTGGTCGCGGTGCTGAAGTTGACGGTCTATTTCATCCGGGCGATTGCCTTCCCCAAGACCGAGTCCCTGGTCAAGCAGTACCGCGAGGCCTACGAGCGCTTCCTCTGCCCGGTCTGCGAGCATCCCATCCGGCGGGGTCCCTTGAAGTTTCGTTATTGGAATCGCCGGACGATCAAGAAATTGCGGCCTTCCGGTGAAGCAGGCGATGCCGGGGACCATCCCTACACCTGCCCCGCCTGCAGTACCCGGCTCTACGATACCTGCCCGGCATGTGCGAAAGTGCGTCACTCCATGCTGCCTTGTTGCGAGCATTGTGGCGATGAGCAGCCCTTGTCGATAGCCGGGCAATAACGGAGCAGTTCCTCCGCTAGGGTTTCCAGGGTTTCTCCCCGTCCGCCTTCAAGGGCTGCAGGAACTTTGCATCCACTTCCGCATACCAGGCGTGTAGTTTTTTCCGCATCGCATCGGCGCGTTCCGGTTGTTCACCGGCCAGGTCCTTCTGTTCGCTCAAATCCGAGGCGAGGTTGTACAGGTGCACGCGCCCGTCTTCAAAGCGCTCGATGAGTTTCCAGTCCCCGCTGCGGATCGCACCGCTGGGAATGCCCCCCTGGTTGCTGTAATGCGGGTAATGCCAGTAGAGCGCGTCGCGATCGATGTGCTTCCCACCCTTGAGCAGGGAGACCAGGCTCCGCCCGTCCTGGTGTTGTGCCGGCCGGGGCGCCAGCCCGCAGATCTCAAGCAGGGTCGGATAGAAGTCCATGCTCACCACCGGGGCCGTGCAAACGCTCGCGGGTTTCGTTACCCCGGGCCAGCGGATGAGGTAGGGCACGCGGATGCCGCCCTCGTAGGTCCAGCCTTTACCGCCCCGCAGGGGGAGATTGGAGGTGGGTGAACCCTCCGAGGTCGATAGGCCGCCGTTGTCCGAGGTGAAACAGACCACGGTATTGTCATCGAGGCCAAGCGCCTGCAGTCGGTCCAGGATACGTCCCACACTGTGGTCCATGCTCTCAATCATGGCCGCATAGGTCGCGTGTTTTTGTCGAATGCGCACCTTGCGGACAGCCCGGGAAGGCAGGGCCTGCTCCTCCTCCCCGAATTCCGGGGCCGGTGCCAGGTTCCTCGCCTTGGCCTCGTATTTCTTTTTCAGCTCCGCGGGGGCCTGCAGCGGGGTGTGCACGGTATAAAACGCGTGATAGAGCAGGAAGGGTTGGTCCTTGTTGGCCTCGATGAAGGCCAGGGACTCGTCGATGAGCCTCGCGGTCAGGAACTCGCCTTTTGGTCCATCCGCCAGCCGGGGGTTCCGGTAGGGGGAAAAATAACTGGGCGGCATGCCGCGCACGTGCCCGCCGTTGTTCACGTCAAAGCCCTGGTGCTTCGGCCAGAATGCTTCGGTCGGGCCGAGGTGCCATTTGCCGCTGAAGCAGGTCCTGTAGCCGGCCTCCTTCAGGGCCTCCGCAAGCGTAACTTCATCCAGGTCCATCCGGTCATGCAGGCGCGCCGGCTTGAACCGTCCACCGCGTTTGCCGGAAAAAAAGTTGGTCGCATCCGGCCGGGAAGGGTGCCGTCCGGTCATGATGCTGTAGCGGGTCGGGCTGCACACCGGGTTGGCCGCGTAGCCGTTGCTGAAGCGCAT
>JAPYUI010000127.1:0-9229 GCA_029936175.1 Kiritimatiellia bacterium | reverse complement strand
GACTCGATGTGATCCGGCTCGACCGCGAAGGCCTTCCGGTACGCGGCCTCCGCCGCCGTGAAATCCTCCCGGTCGGTGTAGAGAATGCCCAGGCCCATGTGTCCGCCCGCCCGGTCGTTGACCGCTCCCTGCTGCTGTATGAACTCCTCCTGCGCCCGGTCGAAGGCCGCCTGCTGTTCCGGGCTGAATTGCTCCGCAGGAATGTTGGCCAGGATTCGCAACGCCTCGGTCCGTACCGCTCGCGCCGGATCACGGAGCATCTTGCCGGTCAACTGCAGCCGTTGAGTTGCCTGTACCCGGCTGAATCCCGCCAGGCTGGCCTCCCGGACCAGGGCGCTGGGGTCCTCCAGTCCGCTGAGCAGGCCCTGCATGGCTTCCTGCGAAGACTCCGACTGCAGCATCCACATCGCGGTTGCGCGGACGATCGCGGGCTGATCCAGGTTGCGCCCGAGCTTGATGATCCCGGGCAGGTATCCCGGCAGCCCGCGGTTGCCCCGGTACAGGATTTCTCCGTAGTGCGGGGTTTTCACCCGTTCCGGATACCATCCGGCAAAGGCCTCCGCGGTCTGTTCCCGCGTGAGGTCCTCATGGCATATGTTGCATGCGTTCGGCGTATCGAGTTTAAGCGAAAGATCCGGTCGCGGGATACGAATGCTGTGATCCCGGCGGGCATCCACGCCCATGTAGGTCTTTACCGGCATGTGACACTCGACGCACTGGGCACCCGGGGATTCCGCTTGGTGGTGATGGTGCGCGGGGTTGTTGTAGACACCGCCGTTGTGGCAGCGCAGGCAGAGCGCGTTACCCGGTGCATGCAAGCTGGCCGTGTGCATATCGTGACAGTCCTTGCAGGTCACGCCCTGCTGGTACATCTTGCTCTGGACAAAGGATCCGTAGACGTAGACTTCCTCCTTGATCTGGCCGTCATGGTGGTACAGCCGCTCCTCGAGCACGGCGGGTTTATGCGTATCCAGAAAGGCCTGGCCGTGCAGGAAGTCACCCGTGACCAGGCGCCGGTGTGAATGACAACGCGCGCAAGCCTCGATGAGTCGATCGTGCTCCTTCGGGTGCGAACGTTCCGGCTGCAGGGTCGTGGGGTTCATCATCCAGGTCACGGGTTTCGACTCCTTGAACTGCACCGCCAGGCCCATCTCCTTTTCCGTGTAGGCCCGGCCTTCCTGCTTCCTGCCCACCCAGTCGATGTGGGCGGAGCCCGGCCCGTGGCAGGCCTCGCAGCTCACGTTGATCTCCTCCCAGCTGGTCTGGTAGGTCCGTGTCCCCGGGTCAAAGTTCTTGCGCAGGCCGCTGGTGTGGCAATCCGCGCACATGTAATTCCAGTTGAAGTGCGACTTTGTCCAGTGGAGAATGTCCGTGTGGTCGATCTTCTCGGCCGGGTAGAGGTGATACCAGCGCTGGCCACCGTCTTCCTCGCTCCGCGAATCCCAGCAGAGGTGCAGGACCTGCATGCCTCCGTTCGGGAATTTGACCAGGTACTGCTGCAGGGGATAGACCCCGAAGCAATAGGCGACCCGGTAGTCCTTGCCGGTTCCGTCCGGGCCCTCCGTGTTGACGTAGAAATGCCCGTCTTTCTTAAAGAAACGCGACGGGATGCCATGGTGGTTGAACGTGACATCGTTGAAATCACCCAGCACGGTTTCCGGGGTCGCTTCCTGCATGGCCAGCTGGTGGTGGGAGCCCATCCAGTCTGCATGCTCCTGCTGGTGACAGGCCAGGCAGCTTGCCGACCCGGTAAAGCGGGCCGCTTGCATCACCGCCTGGGCCACGGGTGGGGGGGCACCATTCCGGCTGCAGGCACACAGCACCATGCCTGCAAGTCCGGTACCCAGTATATGTACGATGGGGAAAAGTCTGGCGCGTCGGAAACGCGTCATGCGCCGGGCGGCGCATTTTTGCATATTTGTTTTGTGTGCCACGCCTGCCTGTATAGGGGTTAAGCTTCGAACGAAGCAACCAGAAGGTTGGATTATGATGATGAAGCTTTTCCTGCTTGCTGTAATGGGTCTCGTGCCCTTGGCGCAGGCACAAAAACTCCCCGAGGGCTTCGTCCTCAAGGAATGGGCGGGCGAAGACCTGGTCGCCAACCCGGTGGCCATCGAGGTGGATGGAAAGGGCCGAGTTTTTGTCGCGGAGTCCTTCCGGCAGAAAAAGGGGGTGGATGACAATCGCAACCGGGATTTCTGGTTGCTCGACGATCTCGCGGCGCAATCCGTCGCGGACCGGCTCGCGTATATCAAGAAGTGGGCCGGGAAGGTTCCGTTGAATCACTACACCGATCATGAAGATCGTATTACGCGCCTGGAAGACACCAACGGGGATGGCAAGGCGGACAAGAAGACCATCTTCTCGGACCGGTACAATGACTACCTCGACGGCACCGGTGCAGGTGTGCTCGCGATTGACGGAACGATCTACTACACCTGCATTCCACACTTGTGGATGCTTCCGGATGCGGACGACGACGGGGTTGCGGACAAAAAGGTCTCGTTGAGTTACGGCTACGGCGTGCGCACGGCCCTGCGCGGCCATGATTCCCATGGGCTTATCCAGGGTCCGGATGGCCGGGTGTATTACTCGATCGGCGATCGTGGGTACAATATCGAGACCCGGGAAGGCAAGCACCTGCATCGCCCGGGATCCGGGGCGGTCTTCCGCTGCGACCCGGATGGCAGCAACCTGGAACTTTTCGCCACCGGCCTGCGCAATCCGCAGGAACTGGCCTTTGATGCCCACGGCAACCTCTGGACCGGGGACAACAATTCCGATGCGGGCGACAAGGCACGCATTGTCTACGTTGTCGAAGGTGGAGAAACGGGTTGGCATATGTCCTACCAGACCCTGGGCGGTGGCTACAGCCGGGGTCCTTGGCATATGGATAAACTCTGGCACACCCAGCACGAAGGCCAGGCGGCCTGGGTCATCCCGCCGATCGCCCACGTGGGCAACGGACCCTCCGGGTTTGCGTATTACCCGGGCACCGGGCTTCCGGAAAAGTACCAGGGCCATTTTTTCCTCGTGGACTTCAAGGGCAGCCCGGGTAATTCCGGCGTCTACAGCTGGTCCACGAAAGCCAGGGGAGCGGGCTTCGAACTGGAAGGGGTGGAGCCGTTTCTCTGGAACATGCTCATCACGGACTTAGACTTTGCCGGCGACGGGAATATGTACCTGTCCGACTGGATCAACGGGTGGGATGGACTTGGAAAAGGCAAGATTTACACCCTGCATCATCCCGGGGGCAAGGCGTCCGCCGAGCAGCAGCGGACGCAGGAAGCGCTGCTTGCTGATCTCACGTCGCAGTCCAGTGAGGAGGTCTTTGCATTGATTGCGGCCCGGGATATGCGGGTTCGCCAGCGAGCCCAGTTTGAGCTGGTGCGGCGCAAAGACCACCAGTGGGTGCTGGCGGCCGCGCAGCATCCGGATGCTGACCTTGCCCGCCTGCACGGCATCTGGGGGATTGGCCAACTCTGCCGCACACCTGCCCACGGGCCCGAGCTCGCGGAAAAATGCATAGGACTGATGGATGACGGGGATGTGGAGGTAATCTGTCAGGCCGCCAAGCTCATGGGAGAGGCGGGTGTGGCCGCCGCGGTGCCCAGGCTGATACAGCTGCTGAAGCATGAGAACAACCGGGTCAAGTATTTCGCCGCCTTCGCCCTCGGTCGCCTGGATTACCAGGATGGAATGGATGCGATCCTCCAGGTACTCCGCGACAACAACGACCAGGATGTGTTTCTCCGTCATGCGTGCGTGATGGCGCTGACCCTGATGGACGACCCGGACGCCCTGTTCCTTCAGTCCGAAGATGCGCATCGCTCCGCTCGTCTCGGTATCCTGCTGGCCCTGCGTCGTTTCAAGGACGCACGCATCATGGCTTTCCTGGATGATGCCGATCCCTTCCTGGTCGCCGAGGCGGCTCGTGCCATCAATGACCTCCCGATTCTCGAGGCCATGCCGGCACTGGCCGTGGCCCTGAGTGGCCCCGTGCGCAGTGAGAGTTTTGTTCGTCGGGCGATCAACGCCAACTTTCGCATCGGTCGCCCCTTGGATATCCAGCGCCTGGTTGCCTTTGCCGCTGCGGAAAATGACGATGAAATGCGTGCTGAAGCCCTGGCAGCCCTGGGTGATTGGGCTGAACCCAGCCCGCGTGACCGGGTGCTTGGGTATTACCGCCCGGTGGAAAAGCGCAGCGCGGAGGGGGTGAAGGTGGCCTTGTCTACCCGCTTGTCCGTCTTGCTCCAGGGGGGCGATAAAACCCAACGCCAAGCTACCCGACTCGCCAAGAAGTACCAGATCAACTCCGATCCGGGGCTCATGTTTGAGATGGTTGGGAATGCGGAGGTGTCGATCGAGAACCGAAAAGAGGCACTCAGTTACCTCGTCGACCAGAAAGATCGCAAAGCCAGCGATGCCCTGCGAGCGGCGCTCAAGGACGATGATGCCCGTCTGCGTGCCTTTGCGCTTCTGCGGATTGTTGGGCTTGCCCGCGATCGCGCCCTGCCGATTGTCAAGAGAGCCCTCGCTTCCGGATCCGTTCCCGAGCAACAGGCAGCGTATCAAAGCCTGCCCGGGCTGGATGCCGGCCCGGACTTGGTTAAGGCGGCACTTGCCGATCTGGGCAAGGTGCCCGTAGCCGCTCGACTGGATGCGATCGAGGCGGCGAAAGCCCTGGCTGCGGACGCGGGCGTGAAAGCCGCCCTGGATGCCTATCGGAATGGCCTGGATAAGACCGACCTGCTTGCGCCGTACGCCATTGCTCTCGAAGGCGGCGATGCCGAGAGGGGAAAGGTCCTGTTTGAAAGTCACGTGGCTGCCCAGTGCATGCGTTGTCACAAGGCGGGCGAGAGCAATGCGCCGGGTGGCGAAGCCGGGCCCAACCTATGGGGCATCGGCACTCGACAGCCGCGTGCATATATCCTGGAATCGCTCATCAACCCGAGTGCCAGGATCGCCGAAGGATTCGAATTGACAACGGTTACGCTGAAAGATGGCACGGTCGTTGCCGGGACGGTACTCTCCGATTCAGCAGTGGACCTGGTCATTGGCGAGTTTACCGGAAGCAAAAAATACATCCTGAAGCAGGAGATCAAGAACCGTGCCGCGGTACAGGTCTCCGCGATGCCGCCGGTCGGTACATTGCTACAGCCGCGCGAGCTGCGGGACCTCGTCGAGTTTCTGGCGACCTTGAAATAGCTGGCTCGATGGGCTTGCTGGGCTGGCCATGAACCGGGCAGGGTCTGGGTAGGGAGATCAGCCCCCGCCCGTGCCGGTAGAGGGTCCGTTTCGGTGCAAATTGGGGCGGCGAATGCCTGGTTTGCCGCTGAATTTAACGGGAGGTATAGGCAGATCGGCCTTTTTTCCCCGCTTTTTCCGTTCGACCGACCCCGCAATTCGGCTAGTATGACGCACCTATCGTGAGTGAAATGACCCCTAAATTGATATCCATCATTACCCCGGCCTGGAAAGAGGCGGACAACCTGCCGGTCCTGTATGCGCGCCTGGCCGCCGTGCTGGAGGGCAAGGAGTGGGAGTGGGTGATCATTGACGATCATTCGCCGGATGGAACCTTTGCCGCGATACACGCGCTTGCGCAGAAAGATTCCCGTGTGCGTGGCATTCGCTTGTCTCGCAACAGTGGATCGCATGTCGCGCTCACCGCGGGCATCAACCAGGCGGCCGGTGCCTGTGGGATCCTGATCGCTGCCGATCTTCAGGATCCCCCGGAGACCATTCCTGAATTGTTGGCGGAATGGGAACAGGGCAGCCAGGTGGTCTGGGCGGTGCGCGCGGCCCGCAAAGGGGAAAGTGCGACGACCAAGGGCTTTTCCCGCCTCTATTACTGGATCATGCGTCGACTGGTAGGCATGAAGGATATGCCGGCCACCGGCGCGGATTTCCTGCTCATGGATCGCAAGGTGATTGAGGCTTTCAATCGCTTCAATGAATCCAACGTCAGCATTCTCTCTCTCATCACCTGGATGGGGTTTAAACAAACACGGATCCTCTATACGAAAGAAGCGCGCCTGCATGGCGAGACGGGCTGGACTTTTGCCAAGAAATGCAGGCTCGTCATCGACTCCGTTACCTCGTTCAGCCATTTCCCCATTCGCCTGATGGGCATCCTCGGATTTGTCTTCGCGTTCATGGGCTTCCTCTATGCCCTCTTCATCCTGTATTCCAAGCTGACCGGTTCCGTGCAGGTCACCGGCTATGCCACGACCATGATCGTGATCCTCGTGCTCGGCGGCCTGCAGATGATGATGATGGGGGTGCTCGGTGAATACCTCTGGCGGGGCCTCGACGAATCGCGGCGCCGGCCGCGTTATATGATTGAAGAAGAGACCCGGGACTGACGCATGGAAAAGATTCTCCTTACCGGTGGGGCTGGATTTATCGGGACCCATATTGCCGAGCGACTGGTCGAAGACCATGCACTTGTTTTGTTTGATAATTACCGTCGCGACTCGCTGAGTGGCCTGGCCCTGGCCGGGCATGCGAATGTCACCGTGTTGAAGGGGGATGTGCTGAACACGGATGATGTTGCGGTCGCCCTCCAGGATGTCGATCGGGTCATCCATCTTGCGGCGATTGCCGGTGTGAGCAGCTACTATAAAATGCCGCTCAAGGTGCTGCAGGTGAATATTCTCGGCACGGTAAACCTGCTCGAGGCCGCGGTACAGGCCGGGGTGAAGCAGTTTATCTCCTTTTCCACCAGCGAGGTCTATGGCTCGGAAGCCCGCAACGTCACCGAGCAGGATCCGCACGGCATCGGGCCCACCTCCGACAAGCGCTGGACCTACGCAACCAGCAAATTGGCAAGTGAAAATTTTGTCCTGCGCTACGGCGAGGAGCACGGGTTCGACTCGACCTGCCTCCGCCCCTTCAACGTGTACGGTCCACGCCAGACCGGCGAGGGCGCGATCAGCAACTTCTGTACCGCGGCCTTAAAGGGCGAAGCGCTCAAGGTCTACGGGGACGGCAAGGCGATTCGCGCATGGTGTTATGTCACCGACATGGTGGATGCGGTGTTGCTGGCCATGGAGAAGGACTCGGCGGCCGGTCAATCGTTTAACATCGGCAACGCGGACACCGCGGTTAATTCGGTCGAGCTTGCCGAGATCGTGGCCTCGCTGGTGCCCGGTGCGTCGATCGAGTACGAGGAAATAGATCGCGCTGAGGTGGCTGTACGTATTCCCAATGTCGACAAGGCGCGGAGCCTGCTTGGCTTCGAGCCCAAGGTCGGTCTCGCCGAAGGACTGCAGCAAACACTCGATTGGTACCGGGAGACCCTGTGAAGATTTCCGTCGTCGGCGCAGGGAAAATGGGCTTGCCGATCTGTTGTCAACTGGCCCTGAAGGGGGCGGAGGTCTTCGCCTGTGATGTGAACCAGGCGGTGGTCGATGCGATCAACCAGGGTCGCTGCGCGATCGAGGAACCAGGGGTTCCCGGGTTGGTGAAGGAGATGGTGGCTGCCGGGCGCCTGACCGCGACCACCGATACGGTAGAGGCGGTCCGGCAAAGCGATTCGGTGATCATTATTGTTCCGGCCATTCTCAAGGAGGGCAACCATGCTGATCTCGGTATCCTCGAAGGGGTCACCCGGCAGGTTAAGGAGGCCCTGCACCCGGGACTGCTAATCTCCTACGAAACCACCTTGCCTGTGGGCACGACGCGCAAGGTATTTATGCCGATGCTCGAGACCGAGGGCATGACCTGCGGGGAAGACTATTTCGTGGTCTTCAGCCCGGAACGTGTAAAGAGTGGCCTGGTCATGGAACGCCTGGAAGTGACGCCCAAGGTTGTCGGCGGCGCCGATTCCGCGTCGGCCGAGCGGGGCGCGGAGCTCTATGGCACCTGGCTTGGGGCACCCGTCACGCGGGTGGAAAGCCTGGAGGCTGCAGAGCTCGTCAAGCTTGCGGGCATGCTGTACCGCGATGTCAATATTGCCCTTGCCAACGAGGTGGCCCGTTATGCCGAGCAGGTGGGCGTCGATTTTCCCGCCCTCCGTGACGCGATCAATTCCAATGGCGAAGCGGCCCTGCTCGTGCCGGGCATCGGGGTAGGGGGCCACTGCTGTCCCGTGTACCCTTATTTCATGATCCATGACGCCCGCGAGCGCGGGATGAGCCTTCGCCTGGCGGAACAGGCCCGGATCATTAACGATGACCAGGCCCGTCACATGGTCGAACGGCTGAGCGGGGCGCTTGGCCCACTGTCCGGGATGCAGGTGTGTATACTGGGGCTTGGATTCCGGGCAGGGGTGAAAGAGCATATTTGCAGCAGTGCGTTCCTGATTCGGGAGGCCCTGGACGAAGCTCGTGCCCAGGTAACGCTGATCGACCCGATGTACAGCGATGACGAGTTGCGGGAACACGGATTCGAGCCCGGGCAGCTCGATGCCCCGTTCGCCCCGGACGCCTTCGTGATGAATACGGGGCACGATGTGTATCGGGATCTCAATTTCCAGGATTTGATCGATCGCGGACTGAAGGCCGTCGTCGACGGACGGAATTTCTGGCAACCGGAGGCGATGGCTGGCCTGGATGTAGACTATATCAGCGTTGGCCGGCCCTAGGAAATTGATGAGCGGTTCCACGTTGCGGCCCGCCCTGAATGAAGATTAGGATTCCTGTATGATCCCCATTTCCAAACCCTTTATGGACGAACGCGAGGCCGAGGCGGCCGCGCGGGTCATCCATTCCGGGTGGGTCACCCAGGGCCCGGAAGGCGAGGCTTTCGAGTCCGAGTTCGCCACCTTCACCGGTGCTGCACATGCAGTCGCCGTTTCCAGCGGCACCACGGCCCTGCACCTGGCACTCCATGCCCTTGGCCTCGGGCCCGGTGATGAGGTCATCACCGTCTCCCATTCCTGGATAGCGACCGCCAATGTCATCGTACATTGCGGGGCTACGCCCGTCTTTGCCGATATCGATCCAAAGACCTTCAACATGGACCCGGCTTCCGTGGCCGCGCTCGTGTCCGAAAAAACCAGGGCGATCCTCGCCGTGCATCAAATCGGCATGCCCTGCGACCTGCCTGCACTGCTCGCCATCGCAAAGGAGCATGACATCCTCCTGGTGGAAGACGCCGCCTGCGCGATTGGAAGTGGCCTTCTTGTCGAGGGTGCGCCTGACCGGCAGCCGATCGGCCGCCCGCATGGCGTCATGGCTTGTTTTTCCTTTCATCCGCGCAAAGTCCTTACCACGGGCGATGG
>JAPYUI010000126.1:10593-12846 GCA_029936175.1 Kiritimatiellia bacterium | reverse complement strand
TCGCGATGTTCACGAAGGTGTTGCCGATCAGGATGGTTGAAAGCAGTCGCGTCGGTGCTTCCCTGATTTCCCTGACCTGTTTGCCTTTTCGTGGTGATCGTTGACCCAGGCGGTGCAGTTGGATGGGGTTAAGGTAGAAAAAGGCCGTTTCGGAGCTGGAGAAAAATGCGGATAGCATGAGGAGCACAACCAGCAGGATGATGTCGATGCCCAACATGGCTTAGCGTGTGTTCCCGGTTGTTTTCAAGGCGGGTCATGACCTATCATATGTACACGCATATGAAAACGTTGAAGCCCTTGTGGCCCCGTATTCATACCACCCGGGCTTCCCGGGGCATGGAAAGTTCCCTCCCTTGGCTTTTTGACATCGTTTTCGCGTGACCAGCCAGTAAAGCATGGGCGTATGTATCCTGTGATTCACTGCTGAATGATGGAACTGCGTGAATTTGCCGAGCGGGTGGTCACGAGCACCTCGCTCAAGGAAAAACTCGCCGCTCCGGGGGCGCTAAGCGACCTCGACCCGGGGCATGCTGCCGCGCCGATCCAGGCACCGGGCCGACCGGCGGGACTCGGCCTCCAGCACCTTGAAGGTGCACCCCGGCCACCGGGTGGGCACCAGCTGGACTCCGAGCGGGATCGTGCTGTATTGTTACATTTTCTCGCCAACCATGAACTGCTGGCGACCGAGCTCATGGCCTTGGTTTTGCTTAAGTTTCCCAACGCACCAAAGGAATTTCGCCAGGGCATTCTCGAGACCCTGAAAGAGGAGCAGATGCATACCCGCCTCTATCTCGATCGCATGGAGGCCTGCGGGATCGATTTCGGGGAGATACCGCTGAGCGGCTATTTCTGGCGGGCGGTTGAACCCGTGGAGTCCCCCATGGATTTCGTCGCCCGCTTGAGCCTGACCTTCGAGCAGGCCAACCTGGACTACAGTCGTTATTATGCCGAACGCTTTCGTGAAGCAGGGGATCGCGAGACCGCCGCGATACTGGATGCTATTTATCGCGATGAGATTGGGCATGTCGGGCACGGACTGAAATGGTTTAGGAAGTGGAAAAATCAATCGGATACGGACTGGGATGCCTACCGGAAGACCCTGCATTTTCCCCTGTCCCCGGCCCGGGCGAAAGCGACGCACGGTCCGTTCAACCGGGTGGGTCGACGTGAGGCCGGCCTGGACTCGGACTTTATCGACCAACTGGTCTTGTTCCGCCAGTCCCGGGGAAGGATGCCGAATGTGTTTTGGTTTGATCCCGCAGCCGAAGAGGAGTTGCTGGGGCAGGGGACGCATCCCACGCTCGATCAAGTTGCGCTGGACCTGGAGTCGCTGATGTTGCCCCTGGCGCGACACGAAGATGTCGTGTTGATGCGCCGGCGGCCTTCGCGCGCATTCCAGGAGCACTATATCAATGCGGGTTTTTCACTGCCGGAAATTCTATCGTTGGCGGAGGATCCTTCGGGTCATCCGCTGCGCGAACGGAAGATCGCAGCCTTCTGTCCCTGGGCGTGGACGCCGGGCAGTGAAGCCCAGGCCCGTGCCTTGGACCCCGGGCATGCGCCGGGGCCTGGATCCTTGGTGGCGTATCGTAAATCATGGGCCTGCGACCAGCTCGAGGGCTGGCTGGCCGAGGATACCCCCGCGTGGTCCGCCGGGCCAGAAACCCTGGGTGTCCGGGTGGAAACGATTCCCCAGGTGGAAGCAGCGCTTGACCGCTTTCGGATCGCCGGCTGGCATTCCGCGTTATTCAAGGCGGATCTCGGGACCTCGGGACGCGGCCAGCGCCGGCTCTCCTGCATGTGCGTTCCCGCCGGTCGTGATCGCGATCGCCTGGCTGCGCTGCTCGAGCAGCAGGGCGCGGGCATCGTGGAGCCGGAACTGGAGCGCCGGCTCGACATTAGCCTGCAGTGGGACAGTGAACCGTGGCGTTTCCTCGGCTGGACACGGCAGTTGGTAAGCGCCGGCCGTCGCTACGCGGGAACGGTCATCGGCCGGCCCTTTGCAGGCATTCCCCCGGAGATGAAGCGCTTTCTCCTGGCCGATCGGTATCGCGTCTTGCACGAGCTGGTCGACTGGCTGCAGCCCCGCCTGGAGGAGGCGTTTTCCGCGCTGGAGCACCGGGGTCCTCTCGGGGTTGATGCGATGGTGTACGAAGATCCGGCGGGTGCCCTTCGGATCAAGCCGGTGGTCGAGGTCAATCCCCGCCAGACCATGGGGCAGGTGGCACTCCGACTGGAAAAGCATCTCGCCCC
>JAPYUI010000126.1:9223-10493 GCA_029936175.1 Kiritimatiellia bacterium | reverse complement strand
AACATGGCGGTCATCGGGATCGGTGGTCGCGGTGGCGCGAGCATGGGCACGGCGATGAACGAGAACCTGGTGGCGATTGCTGACGTGGACCTGGAGGGTCGCGCCGCGGGGAATGTCAAGAAGGCCACGGAAAAGTTTTCCGACCTGAAGCTGTATTCGGATTACCGCAAGTTGTTCGATAAACACACGGACCTGGATGCGGTGTGGGTGGCCACGCCGGATCACAACCATTTCCCCGCTTCCGTCCGGGCCCTGTCAGCAGGGGCCGGGGTGTATTGCGAAAAGCCCCTGACCCATAGCATCTGGGAAGCGCGTAAACTTCAGCAGCTCGCCGCGGCCAAGGGCCTGGCAACCCAGATGGGTAACCAGGGGCACTCGTCCGAGTCGATTCGCCTGATCTGCGAGTACATCTGGTCGGGCGCCATCGGCGATGTCGAGACCCTGCACTGCGTGAGCAACCGGAGCTTCGGGGCCAAGCCGCCGCGTCCCGCCTCGGAGCCCGCGCCCAAGGGCCTGGACTGGGAGGCCTGGATCGGCCCGGCACCTTTCCGTGACTACCACAAGGGACTCCATTCCTTTTCCTGGCGTGGCTGGAAAGATTTCGGTACCGGTTCGATAGGCGATATGGCCTGCCACACCATCGACGGGGCGGTTTGGGCCTTGAAGCTCAACCAGGCCGAGACCCTTGAGGTCGAGGCGGAAGTGGGTGGCGTAAACGACGAGGGGTACAACGGTCATGCACGCATCGTGTACCGTTTTCCCGCCCGCGGGAACCTCAAGCCGGTGACGCTGACCTGGTGGAATGGCGGAAGCGCTGAAGATAAGCCGCCCCGGCCCGAGGTGCTTGAAGCGGGCCGCAAGCCGCTCACCCAGGGCACCTATTATTACGGCTCAAAGAACCTCCTCCAGTCGACCAGCCATTGCGGGGGCGTCCGTATTATTCCCGAGACCCGGATGAAGGAAACGTCCAAGCCTGAGCAAATGCTGGAACGGGTCCCCGGGCACTCCGGGGACTGGGTGCGATCGATCAAGGATTCCACCGCACCCAAGCCCAGTTGTAATTTTGACTATTCCGCCCGCTTGACCGAGATTGTCCTGCTTGGGACGGTTGCCCTCAAGGCCGGGGGCAAGCTGGTCTACGATATGAAAAAGGGGCAGTTCACCAATAATCGTCCCGATGCCAACGCCTTGCTGAAGCGCGAACCCCGCAAGGGCTGGACATTCGGTTACGAGGGATAGGGTACGTGGCATGAAGAAAACGTTGCGCCTC
>JAPYUI010000126.1:6600-9123 GCA_029936175.1 Kiritimatiellia bacterium | reverse complement strand
CCCTGCTGGTACGATGCCGATGTCGAGCGTTTCGGCCACGACGCGATGGGGGTGCTGCGCGGGATGAAAGGCGATGCCTGGGAGGCGGGTCACCGGATGCCGTTTATCGCCCGTTGGCCGGAAAAGGTACAAGCCGGGTCCACGAGTGCCCACACAATCTGCTTCACGGATTTCCTGGCGACCTTTGCCGAGCTCATGGGGGCCGAGCTCCCGGCGGATGCCGGCCCGGACAGCTTCAGCTTTTTGCCGGTGCTCATCGGTAAATCGGAAGCCGAGCAGGCTGTCCGGGCACCTTTTGTCATGCGCGCGGGGAGCCTGCCCTCGATGTACCTGATTCGTTCCGGGGCGTGGAAACTCATCACCGAGCTGGGCTCGGGTGGGTTTTCCAAGCCGAAAAGGATCAAGCCCGAGCCCGGGGGGCCGACGGGCCAACTGTATAACCTCGCGGACGATCCCGGCGAGACGAAGAATCTATACGCCCGGTTTCCCGAGCGCGTGCAGAAGATGAAGCTGGAGCTGCAACGGATCAAGGATGCGGGGCGCAGTCGCTAGGTGGGTACGCGAATGAACATGAAAACCATTCTACTGCTTCTTGTCGTGCTCATCCCCGTGCTCCCCGCGAAGCCGCGGCCCAACGTGCTTTTTATTGTCTGCGATGACCTGAACACGCATGTGTCCACCTCCGGTTATCCGCACATCCGGACGCCCGCCTTTGATCAACTGGCGGCGGAAGGCATGACCTTTCGGCGTGCCTATTGCCAATATCCCGTTTGCGGTCCGTCCCGCGCCTCGTTCTTGAGTGGACTTTACCCGGAGACCAGCGGCGTGCTGGGCAACACGCTCGATATCAGCCAAACGCGGCCCGGGACGGTGACCCTGCCCCAGGCCTTTCAACGCCAGGGCTACTGGACGGCTTCCACGGGCAAGGTTTTCCACAACAAGAAGATGGACCCGGGCGAGGGGACCTGGGACGCGATGGAGCGCTTTTCCAACGACGAGATGCCCATTGAAGCGGAAGCCCGGAAGGTATTTGAGGCCCAATACGGCCCGGTAGGCGACCGGAAGAACCGGAAGCGATGGAAAGCACACCACGCCACGCTGGCTCCCCAGACCCGCGGGCAGCAGGTCGGCTATGGCCCCTCCGGTCTGCGGGATGCGCAACACGCTGACGGGAAGAATGCCCGGCAGGTAAAGACGTGGATCGAGCAGGCAAGCCATGGGGACAAACCCTTCTTTATCGCATTGGGCATTCAAAAACCGCACGTACCCTACCTGGCCCCGGATGCGTATTTTGAGCGGTATCCCCGGGACCAGCTTATCCTGGCAGCTCCGCCCGCCGGGTTTTGGGAGCAGGCGCCGCACGCCGCGATGGTCAAGCGCTTCGAGGGCTTTGGTTTCAAGCTGGGGGTGGAGAACGATGCCCTCTGTCGTGAATACATGCAGGCCTACCATGCCTGCATCTCCTTTATCGATGCGCAGATCGGAACCGTCTTCGCCTGCTTGAAGGAACAGGGCCTCTGGGAGAACACCATCATCGTGCTCACTTCGGATCATGGCTACCAGCTCGGGGAACACTTCATGTGGGGCAAGGTGACCTTGTTCGAGGTTTGCAACCGGGTACCTTTTATCGTTCGCGTGCCGGGGATGACGAAAGCAGGGTCGAGTACCGAGGGCCTGGTCGAGCTCGTGGACCTGTACCCGACGCTGGCTGAATTGTGTGGCGTCAGGCCGCCCGATGACCTCCAGGGCCTGAGCCTCCTTCCCATGCTGAAGGACCCTGCAGTCCCCGGGAAAGCCGCCGTTTACACGGTTGTCTCGCGAGGTTCCAAGCTCGGCAAGGCGGTGCGCACGGAACGCTGGCGTTACGCCCGCTGGCCGGATGGCGAGGAGCTGTACGACTTGCAGGGGGATGTTGCCGAGCACCATAACCTGGCACGCTCCCCCGAGCGCAAGGCGACACTCGAGGCCATGCGAAGCCAGCTCGCGCGCATGGAGCGGGCGGCCGCCGGGGCCGGGCGCTGAGGGACTTGATGGCGGCTAGGACTTCGCTCGTCGCTGGCTGAACATCCACGCCCAGAGCGCAGCGGAATGGTAGGCCGGGGTCCATGCGCCGTGCCCGGTCTTGGGGAACTCGGTATACTTCGGCTCGCCACCGGCCTTTTTTAAGGCCTCAACCATTTCCCGGCTGCGGGTTACCGGCACGGTCGTATCTTTTGCCCCGTGGAAAATCCAGATCGGCACCGCCGAGATCTTCCCGGCGTTCGCCGGGTTATTTCCGCCGCAGACCGGGGCACCCGCGGCAAATAGTTTCGGGCGTTCAACCAGTGCCTGGAAGGTCCCGTATCCGCCCATGGATTGCCCGGTGACGTATACCCGGTCCGGATCGACCGGCAGGTCCTTCTGCAGCTTTCCGACCAACTCGAATACTGCCCGAAGGGCTTCCCCGGACCAGAACTCCCCCTGGTCGACCGTGGGCGCAACCACGAAGCAGGGGTATTTTTCACGCATCCCCGGCTTGGCCAG
>JAPYUI010000126.1:0-6500 GCA_029936175.1 Kiritimatiellia bacterium | reverse complement strand
CCAGCGGACAGGCAGCGGCCCTCCCGCTCTCGGTCGAGTCCCTGGCGGGAGAGGCGTCCTGGGTTTCCCCGGGCCTCCCCGAGGCAGGGAATGCCCCGCTGCTCGCCAAGGTTTGGTTCGACCGCCAGTTTCTCGGCGACGGTACGGCGTACCGACGACGGGCAAAGGAATTCTCGACGGTTCGGCGCCGCGCATTGCGGGAACAGGTGGTCGCCACCCTGAAGGCCAGCAGCAAGGCATCCCATGCCGCAGCGGAAGCACGCCTGGATGCCCTGCTCGCGGAGGGAACCCTGCGCGACCTGGAGCGGCACTGGATTGTCAACGGATTCACCTGCACCACGACGGTGGCCGGTATCGAGGCCCTGAAGTCGGTGCCCGGGGTACAGAAGATTTTCGTGAGTCCCCGGCGGAAACGACCAGACCGGAAAGCGGACAATCCCGGGAGCATGCCCCGGGAACTGGCTCCTCCCGGTGATCCCCTGGCTCCGGAGCACTGCAAGATCCCGTGGTACATCCGCTCCCTGCTGGTTGACAAGGTGTGGAGCGAGTGGGGGATCACCGGAAAGGGCACCCTCAACATCATCCAGGATAACAACTTTCTCTACCCCCCGCATCTCAGCCAAACCGTTTACCGCGCACCCTCCGAGCTCCCGGGAAACGGCAAGGACGATGACGGCAACGGCCTCATCGATGACTGTTACGGGTACAATTTTGACCGCAGGGCGGCCCAGCTCAGCGCGGGGTCCGGTCCCCCGGGCAGCCCCGCCTCCCTGCACGGAACTATGTGCGCGGCCATTATCTGCGGGGCGGGTACCCGGGACAGCCCCTACCGCTTCGGCCTGGCCCCGGGATCTGCGTGGGCGGGGGTGATCGCCAATGCGCACCTGGAATCGGCTGTCGAGTGGGCCATCGAGCACGGGGCGGACACCTACAGCATGAGCTTCTCGATTCCGCGGCTCGGGGAACTGCGTTCGCACTGGAGAAAGATCATGGAACACGGCTCGTTCTGTGGCGTTTTTTTCGTATCGGGTGCGGGCAATTTCGCCGAGACGGAATCCGTTCCGGTCCAGATGCGCACCCCGGAGGATATTCCCGAGGTGGTTTTTGCCGCCGCCGGGGTTCAGCGTGATGTATCCCGCACGCCCTTTTCCAGCAAGGGCCCGGTGGCGTGGATGACCGAGCATTACCGCGAGGGGAAGGTACAAAAACCCGAGGTCTGTGCGTTCAACAGCATGTTGCCCCTGCTTCAGCCCGACGGCTCGGTCGTGCCTGCGGCCCTCAATGGAAACTCCTTCGCCGGCCCGATGTTCTGTGGGACTATCGCGCTCATGTTGTCTGCCGACCCGGACCTCCTGCCCTGGGACCTGAAAAAAATCATCACCTCAACCGCCACCGATGTCGGGCCGTCCGGGCTGGATGACGAAACCGGGCACGGCCTGATCAACGCCTACCGGGCGGTCAAGGAGGTGCTGCGCCGCAGGGCCCTGCGCGAGGGCCGGGATCCGGCCCGGTTTACCGGGCGTTGCGCGGGAGACGAGCTGGATGTCGCAGCCTTGAAAAAGGAACTCGGCCCCCGGAACGTGGCCTTGAACCGGATCCAGCCCGGTGGCGCGGCTGAAAAAGCGGGGCTCCGGACCGGCGATATCCTGCGGGAGGTCAACGGGACCAGGATCGACCGTATGGCCGGGTTGATCAAGGTCCTCCGGGAAAGCCGGGGGCGCCCTTCGAAATGGCTTATCGAACGAGATGGGGAGGTGCTCACGCGCAGCCTGGAAGCGGGGTCGCCCGGCATCGGCCGCCTGCGTGAAAGCTTTTCCGCCGCGGTTTTTTATCCACTGCTGCGTCCGGGGAAACAGCCCTGAACCGGATCTAGAACAAGCCCAGCATGGCTTCACCCATGCCGTGGCCGATGCGGTTATACCAGATAGCACTGCCGAGGTAATGGTAGGGCCGGTCCGATCCCGTGAGCTTCCACTGCTCTAAATTTTCTTTCCAGGTGGGGTATAATTTCTCGGCGGCCTTGTCGATCAGGACATCGGTAGGGAAAGCCTTCACCGTGCCCTTGAACCCGGCCACCTCGTTCATGGACAACTGGGCCGTCTGCACGGCGAGCATGCCCTTCTGGGCGGGCTTCGAGCCGTTGTTCCCGATGGCGGCGATGACAAAGGGCAGGCCCGGCTGCTTGAAATCCTTGCGGACGTCGTTGATGAAGGCCTTCATGTTGGCGGCATAGGCCCCCGGCGCATGATCACCGAACATGTCATTGAAGCCCTGGAACCAGACGAAACCCGCTATCTCGAGTTCTTTGCCCTTTAATGCGGGGAACATCGTCTCGTAGTTGGCAAAGGTGTCCTCGACCTCCTTCAGCATGTTGCGGTACGACATCCCGTAGGGTTCCCTGATCTTTTCCATCGTCGGGACTGGATCCGTCCTTTTTTTCTTCTCGTTGTTCTTCTTCACCCGTGACTGGGCCTGTGCCAGCTCGGCTGCCAGGATCTCATCGCTGGGCATCCCGGCAGAGGGGGGGCGAAATTTCTGGTAGAGGGAATGACCGCCCCAGGCGGCCTTGATCAACAGGACCGGTTCCTTGAAGTGTTTTCCCATCATGTGACCGAATTCATGTTCCGGTCCGGTCTTGCCCGGCGAGCCGTACCCAATGCCCAGGGGGCCATGCCGATCCAGGAACTTGATGAACACATCATCGTATGCAATCCAGTCGCCGTCTTTCCGGAGGTGTGCAAAGAGTTTTTTCGTTTTTGCATCGCTCGCCTGGTGCTCGAGCAGTGCGTTGGCGGCCTTTCCCTCCATGTTGGACTGGCCGGCGAGGACAAAGACCTTCACGGTTTCTGCCCGGAGTGGAAGCCCGAGGGCCAGGGCGGCTGCGAGTGAGGTGAGCAAGGTTGATCTTTTGGTCATAACGGGGTCCTTTGGCATGGATTGCAGGGCGACCGCTCCGCGGCCTGGAACAGGCGCATACCTAGCAGGCCTTGGGGAACTTGACGATTAAAAATTTTCCCAGCCGGTGATTGACGATGGGCCGGGGGAATCCAATGCTGTGCTTATGTTGAGCTCCGCCACACCCCGGGGGAAGGTGCTCCTTGTGCTGGCATTCATGTCCGGTGTACCGGCCTTCCTCTTATCGCTTTCCGCAGCGAAACCCCGGGTCGTTTTCATCCTCTCTGACAACCAGAGCTATTACGAAATGAGCTGCCATGGGCATGCCCAGATCAAGACCCCCTGCATCGATGCGCTGGCGAAAGAGAGTGTCGAATTTACGCATTTTTATGCGCCTCCCTTTTGTTCGCCCAGTCGTTCGGTCATCCTGACGGGGCGCTACGCGATGCGGAGCGGGGTGTTCACCACGATCGGCGGGCGGTCGATTATGCACCGGAGGGAAAGCACCCTGGTGGATATCCTGAAGAAAAACGGGTACCACACGGGGATTTTCGGCAAGTGGCACCTGGGCTTTTCCTATCCGCATCGCCCGCAGGATCGCGGCTTTGATGAGGTCTTCGTGCATGGGGGCGGCGGGGTGGGGCAGATGGAAGACCACTACGGGAATACGCTCTTTGATACGACCTTCATGCATAACGGGCAGGTGAGTCCGAGTACCGGCTACTGCACGGACACCTTGTTTGACCGGGCCATGGCCTACGTGGAGGCGCACCGGGATGAACCGTTTTTCTGCTTCGTATCCACCCCGGTGACGCATTCGCCGCATCATGGCCCGAAGGAACTGGTGGCTAAACTAAAGGCGGATGGACTGACGGGAAACCTGCAGCTCTTTGCCCAGGTGATGAACCTCGACATGAACATCGGGCGCATGAAGGCCAAGCTGGACGAATTGGGCTTGGCGGAGAAGACGGTCTTTATCTACGCCTCTGACCAGGGCATGAACGACCGGGGTGCCCCGCACGGGGACAACCGGAAGGGCCTGGCCTATGATCCCGCCCACCACGTGCCTTTCTTTATGCGGATTCCCGGGGCACGGCCTGCGGTCTGTGAGCGACTGGCGGGGATGATTGATTTTTTCCCCACGGTTCTCGATCTCTGTGGAATCGACTCCCCGGTGAAGCACGATGGGCTCAGTCTCAAGCCCCTGGCCCTGGGCACGGCCGGCCAGTGGCCGGATGATCGCAGCCTTATCATTCAATGCCCGCGTGGGCGCAGCGCCAGTAAATGGAAAAATGCCTCGGTGAAGACGGATCGATGGCGCCTCACCAACGGTGAAAAATTGTACGATATCCAGGAAGACCCGCGACAAGCGAAGGACGTGGCGCAACAGCATCCGGCCGTTATTGCCCGGCTCCGCAAGGAGTACGAGGCCTTTTGGGCCGACCTCCCGGATCCGGAAAGCACCTTGAGTCGTCACCTGCTGGGAGCGAAGGCCTGTCCCGAGGTGGTGCTCAACGGCATGGACTGGTATCGCGGTGCATCGCCCTGGAATGCGGGCGCGTTCAGGGGTTCCTCGAACGGGGCCTGGGCCGTGTCGGTTGTACGCGATGGTCGCTATACCTTCGAGTGCCGCCATTTTCCACGCGAGGCGATGAAGCCGGCCGGGGCGCGCCATGCCAAGATACAGATCGGGAAAGTCGTCCGCGAAATCGATCTCGATCCAGGTGCCACCCATGCGCGTTTCGACCTGGACTTAAAGGCCGGGCAATACGACCTGGAAACCTTTCTCTCCCCGGTTAAGGGCAAGATCCGCGGGGCCTTGTTCGTCTATGTAAAGGCCCTGTCCACCCCCTGAGGATGCTATGATGAAGATGCGTTACCCCGGTATCCTGCTGTGTTTGTCCTGCCTGGCTTGGGCGGCAGCCCTGCCGGTCAAGAATGTCCTCTTTCTCATCTCCGACGATCTCCGGGCCAATGCCCTGGGATGCTACGGGGATACCATATGCAAGACCCCGAACATCGATAAACTTGCGGGCGAGGGCCTATTGTTTGAGCGGGCCTATTGCCAGGGAACCGTCTGTGGGCCCTCGCGGACCTCCTTCATGCACAGCCGTTACCAGGGGAGTGCTAACATTACCCTGGGACAGCACTTTAAAGACCAGGGCCTGTACAGCGCACGGGTCGGGAAGATTTTTCATATGCGGGTTCCCGGCGACATTATCGCGGGCACGGACGGGAACGATGTCGAGGCCTGCTGGACCGAGCGCTTTAACTCCCCGGGAAAGGAGGCACACACGCCTGGTGCCTATGCGTGCTTGAACCTGAATATATTTACGGATGAGCTGGAAGGTCGCCAGTCGACGAAGATGCCGCACCGGATGTTCGTCTCGGTACAATATGAAGGCGACGGGTCCGACCAGCCGGATCACAAGACGGCCAGTAAAACGATTGAACTCCTGCGGGAGCACCGGGACCAGCGCTTTTTTATCGCGGCCGGTTTCGTCCGGCCACACTACCCGATGGTCGCACCGAGGTCCTATTTCACCCCCTATCGCTGGAAGGATATGCAGCTGCCCGAACAGGTGAAGGGTGACCTGGATGACATCCCGAAGCTGGGCCTGACAAACAGCCGTTCCGGGCTGAACGGGATCGCTGAACACCCGGACAATCAACAGCGGATGTGGGCGGCATATTACGCTACCATTACCTTCATGGATGCACAGGTGGGGCGTATCATGACGGAGCTCGATCGCCTGGGGCTGCGCGAGAGCACGGCGGTCGTGTTTACCAGCGACCATGGGTATCACCTGGGTGACCATAGTTTCTGGCAGAAGAACAATGTACACGAGCAGGTAACCCGTGTCCCCATGATCCTGTCCGTTCCGGGCTTCAAGCCCGGGCGCAGTGCATCCATCGTGGAGCTGGTTGACCTGTATCCCACCCTTTCCGAGCTCGCGGGTTTCAGGGCACCTGTCGCGGTACAGGGCTTGAGCCTGCTTCCCCTTTTAAAGGACCCGGCAGCCACGGTCAAAACCGGAGCGATCTCCTTTGCCAAGGGGAAGGGCACCTCGTGGCGGACCCGGGACTGGGCGTACATGCGCTACAAGGACGGGGCGGAGGAGCTCTACGACATGCGGAGAGATCCCGGCCAGATCACGAACCAGGCCAAGAACCCGGAATACCGGGGGACGCTTAAAAAGCTGGCTGCGGGCCTGGCTGCGCGGCTGGCGAACTGAGCCCGGCCCAGGAGGCGATTACTCGTTCGTCGTGAATGTCAGGGCCGGCCAGCCTGCCTTATTGAACAGGTTGGCATAGGTCGGGTTCTGGTTGAACGCGTATTGGACCTGCGCGGGTTCCTTCACGTCCGGGTGGCTCACCACCACCGTATCCCCGTCAATGACGGCTTCGGCCCATTGCCATTTGCCGTCGCTCCCCGCGATCTCGAATCCGACGAGGCGGTCTGCATGTTTAAAGGCCAGGCCGCCGTCGGTGTGGTCGAAGGAAATCCGGATGCGCTTGCCCTCGACCTTGTGGGATGTATACACGGGCCCACAGGTGGCGATCTTCCTGCCGTAGACCCTTCCCAGTGCCACGATGGAAGCCCG
>JAPYUI010000125.1:10465-12917 GCA_029936175.1 Kiritimatiellia bacterium | reverse complement strand
GCCTACTGGAGCGCATCCGGTTTCCGATCCCCTTATGACATCAGTTTTGACTCGTCCAATCGCTTTTACGTCGCCGAAGACGGGACCGGCGGTCGCCTGTTGCGTTTTGATGATTTTGCGACAAGCGGTGCGAAAGCCACCATCGTGCGCACCCCCCTTAAAGGGGGCGATTACGGCTACAGCAGCATATTGTTCGACCCGAAGGACCAGCTTTATCTCACCGCTCGAAAAAACAGGCCCACCCGTGAAGTGCCCTTTGGCAACGTCCTCATGCGCGACCGCCACTACAGTTGGTGGATGATAGATTATGGGCCATTTGCCGATTTTGTTCCTCTGTCCATCGATCGCACGGGGCGTTACATGATCATCGGCGAACAGCGCATCGCTGACATTGTCTGGTACGATCTCCAGCGCGAAGTGCCGATCGGCGAAATGAAACAGTTGTACGGTCTCCGGCACCTGGTCAGCCTGGCAGACGGTTCGACCATGGCCATGATCGAACGCGATGACAAAACCTGGTCCCTGGTCGAAATCAATCCTCTCAAGGCCATGGTCTACGAATGGATCGGCGACCTGCCACGCATCGGTTGCCTCTACACCCATCCACGCACCGACGAACTGTACGCGAGCCAGCCGGATGAAGGAAAAGTGGTGCGCTTTCGAAAACTCGAGGAAGACACCAGCGAACGGGGCAACAAACTGGATAAACTCAGGATGAAGTTTGAAGACCAGAACAATTATCCGCCGGAACGCTGGCCGAAATTCCTGAAGTCATTTTTCCAGGAAATGGATGTTCTCGTCCCGGTGGATTTTACAAAGGAACCCAGGTTGAGGATCCCGGAGAAGCCATCCCCTCGCCGGCATGTGACCCTGGAACAGTTTGCCGAAATGCTCCCCCTCATCGCCGGAAAATTCAAGGCCACGTATACCAGCAAGAATGGCAATAAACCCCCGAACCCGATTACCGAGATCAGCTTCCTTATGCTGGCACCGAGCTCGAAACTGTTCAGCAAGCGTTCCACGGTCGAGTCGCTCAGCCTGCTATCCGTGACACGCGCAGATGGAAAGAGCACGAGCACACGGATTCTTCATGATATTCTTGGCGCACCGCCCCAGGCCCGCCGCAGCCTACCTGTCGTTTCCGAACAGGTGTTCACAGATCCCCTCGGCTTTATCTCCGGGAGCGTACCCCTGCATGTAACCAACCGGGTTCGGCTGGTGTTTACCTCGGTCATCACGGGTCCCGAATACGAGTTCGACCTGCATGCCAATCAGCATGAAAAAAGCGTCATGAAGGTCATCTATAAACAGCGAACAGATAAGTATTCCCTGGAACCCCTGGAAGAGGATCCCGAAGCGGGCGGGGAAAGCTTCCTCGTCGCCAACTGCCAGGAGATCGACTACGGTTGGCATGCCCTGGGCGACACCGCGATCATCGATAAGATTGTCATAGGCGAAGGACCGGAACTGAAGTTCCGTCATGCGGTAAACTTCAACAACCTGCAGGAAAGCTCGTTCCTCACAAAGAACTCCATAGCCCCCGTTTTCGGTCCACGATTTGAGCGCGCGGACCTCGTCTGGCCACGCATCGTTATCAGCCAGGCAGGCGAACTTTGGCCTGCACACCATTATTAGCGAACGGACGCACGGAATGTGCGGAAACGAATATTCGTAAGCTAATAACGGATAATGATTTACAGTTGATTCTTCCGCAGCATACGCTTTCATCCATTCATGTTATGACGGACGAATACGCCACCCGACAAACCCTGCTGCATCGGCTGAAAAACCAACAGGACGATCGCTCCTGGGAGGAATTCGTCCACTACTACCAGCGATATATCTACGCCATCATCTCCAACATGCAGCTCTCGCATCACGATTGCGAGGATCTGGTCCAGGCGGTCCTGCTCAAGGCCTGGAAGAACCTTCCAAAGTTCCAGTACGATCCCGGGAAGGGGAAATTCCGTGGATGGATCACCGTGGTTACCAAGAACACGGTGAAGGACTGGCTTGCCAAACACTCACGCCGGCGGCGAATGATCGAGGAAGGCAAGGACATCACCGACTATGATGTTCCCGGGGAACTTCCTGAACTGGAAGCCATCGCGGAGAAGGAGTGGGAAAATTACCTCACTCGACTCGCATGGGAAAACGTCGAAACCAACCTGGCGCCCAAGGTGCGCTCAGCCTTCCTCATGCTCTGGGAGGGCAAGGGAATCAAGGAAATCGCCGAGGAACTCGATATCGCTGAGAATACCGTTTACCAGTACAAGGGTCGCGTGCAGAAACTCCTTTATAAAGAGGTCGTCCGACTGGAATACGACCTGGGCTAGTCTCTCCCGTGCACATGAGGTGCAGAGGTTGCCGGCCCTCGGTGGGGGTGCCGCATGTCCGCCTACTGCTTGTCCACCAACAAGGTCCACCCTTCCAGTTCCTCGATCAACGCCGG
>JAPYUI010000125.1:0-10365 GCA_029936175.1 Kiritimatiellia bacterium | reverse complement strand
CCTACTGCTTGTCCACCAACAAGGTCCACCCTTCCAGTTCCTCGATCAACGCCGGGCTATTATAGTGATTCTTGCTGAGCACCAACGTCTGGATGATGCAGTTTCTCCGCAACATTTCCAGCCATCGCGTATTCGCCCGACGCATACTGCTGATATCCAGCAGTTGAAAGTGCATCCCACGCAAGGCTTCAATACGCTGAATCTCCGTCTGGGAAATATTCAGCACGTCGATCTGCATGCCAACCAGGTCGCCCAGCGAACTCAGCCCGGTCGAGCGCGAGAGATCCAGCACCTGCAGCGGCATTCCCCGTAACGGGGAGAGATCTTTTACCGTACTCCCCGAAAGGTTCAGGTGGATAATCGGCAACCCGGTCAGGAACTCTGTCAGCACCGGTTCCTTGTTGCGGGACAAATCAATGTAGAGGCCTTCGGGTCTTTCCTGGTATTTGAAATTGTAGTTTTTCGCGTCAGCTGAAAAGGCCTTTGACAATCCACGAACCAGCTGGAGCCGGTCCCTGAGTGGCAACTCGTATTGCATATACGTGCGTATCATGTACCGTACCTGCGCACTTCTTTTCTTGCTCCCAGAATCCGCGACAAGCTTCAGGAGGTTGTCCGCAGAAACCCGCCCCTGCGCGTTTCGATGGATCTTGCTGAATTTCCGGGCGAGGTTGCTCGAGTTGTTCGCCGTGGGGCTCTCCGCCTTTTTGTACGCATCCGCAGCCTGCTTGAACTCCATGAATGCAAAGTGGAGGTGGCCTTTCAACTCCCAGGCACGGTAAAGTCGCGGGTCGTAATCCAGGGCGATCCCCACCTGTTCCATCGCATCGTTCAGTCGAAAACTTTTGTAGTTTTCCAGTGCACGATTGTAGTAGTCAGGTGCCGCCTCATTCCGGGTTCGCCATTCCCGTTCCCGCTTATACTTGGCAAGATTGATCTCGGCATCCTGCTGTGCCTGCCGTGCCGTGCGCTCATTAAATCGGAGTTCCTCGTTGGTATAGGTTACGACACCGGTAATCAACAGGCTGGCGACAGCGATGGTAATGCTCACTTTCGGATTCCGTCGGATCAGCAAGCGAAGTTGGGTGAAAAAACCCGCTTCTTCCGCCCGGGTGGCGAAGCCGGTACAATACGCGGCTATATCCCTGTGCATCCGCGCGGCGGAGCGATAGCGATTTTCCGGGTTCCGCGCCATGGCCTTCATAACGATCGCCTCAAGACTTGCCGGTATTTCCCGGTTCGGACAACGCAGGCGCGGACGCTCAAACTGTCCCTCGCGCGTATGCGCCAGGATCTCGTCAACATTTTTTCCAACAATCGGGTCTTTGTGAGTGAGCAGGGTGTAGAGGATGCTACCCAATGAATAGTTATCCGTTCGGTTGTCTTTTTTCGCCAGGCGGCCCCGGGTCTGCTCCGGCGCCATGAATCCTGGAGTGCCCTTGAAAAAGCCATCCACGGTGAGGAAATTAACGCAGGAAGAATAAAGGGATGTGTCATCCAGCAACGAGTAGTCGCCATCACAATCGCTGTCCACAATTTTGGCCAGGCCCCAGTCGCAAACCAGCACCTCGCCGTAGTCGCTGACCTGGATATTCGAGGGCTTCAGGTCCAGGTGGATAATGCCGGAAGCGTGTGCGTACTCAACCGCATCGAGCACCTTGCAAAATATTTCCAGCAACTTGGACAAGGGGTATTTCTGGATGTAATCTTCATCCCCCTCTGAAAGCTTCTCCAGAATTTCGCGCAGGTTGTTCCCGCTCAAAAGCTTCATGGTGAAAAACGGTTGCTGGTCAGCGTCAAGACCGATGTCGTACACGGGAACAATATTCGGGTGCTCCAAGTGGGCGGTAATCCGCGCCTCTCGGAGAAAGTTCTCGATGCTGCTCAGGTCCTTGGCATTCTTAAGGATCGCCATGGCCATCTTCCGGCCGGTCCGCCTATCTTCCGCCTTGAGGATGGTCTTCATGCCGCCCTGGTTCACGGACTCCTTCCGCAAATAGCGAATGTCGATTTCCTTCAGGGCTGCGTAGATGCTGACCTGCTCATCCTTCGCCTCCTCGATCAGGTCCTTCAAGGTGTCGAGCTTTAACGGCGGCAGGGCCTTGCGATCCAGGGTCTCCGTCTTGCGTTCGTGAGTTTGGCGTTTCAAATCCATAAGGAACCCGTGCTGACTGGCTATAAGGTAAACCCGGTGATTCGTCCTTTCAACCCTGATTTTACCTGCCCAGACCCGCCAAAACGGATCGAAAAGGCGATTGTATGGTCGTGCGCAAAGGGTAGTATTGCACCAGTATGGAGATTCTATGAAAACCCTCTTCGCGTTTTTCACCATCGCCAGCACGACCCTGCTTTGCCTTGCCCATGCTGGACCGAAGTACCCCCTCCTTACCGCAGACGCTTTCGACCAAGGTATCGATCGCTGGCAAGCCACCGACGCCAAGGCCTGGAAATGGGGCCAGGCTGATGGCAGGACCTACAACAGCCTGGTGGTCAAGAAGAGTCAGTACAAGCCTCCCGTGCGCAGCCCGCACAACATCACGCTGTTAAAAGGGTTCAATGTCAGCAGTTTTGAGCTGCACGTGAAAGCACGCAGCACCAGCAAGCCGTACAATCACCAGAGCCTTTGCCTCTTTTTCAATTACCAGGACCCGAGTAACTTCTATTATGTTCACTTCGGAAAAAAAACCGATGACCATGCCAACCAGATATTCATCGTCAAGGACGCCCCGCGCACCAAGATCTCGGAAAAGACCACCAGCGGCACGCCCTGGGACACGGCCTGGCACGACTTGAAAATAATCCGGGATGCAAAAACCGGATTGATTGAAGTGTACTGGGACGACATGGACACGCCGATCATGAAGGCAACGGACAAGACCTTTCGTTCCGGCCAGGTCGGGCTGGGATCCTTTGACGATCCCGGCGATTACGACGACTTCCGGCTGTACGGGATCAAGGCCGAATAAGCCATCCTGACGCCAGGTGGACGAAGGCCTTCTCCCGGCACGGCTTCACGGGAGGGCTAGTGCCTCAAAAACGTTGGGATCAATTCCCATGACGTCGTCGTCGCCTCGCCACCATTGAAGGTCTCGTCAAAGGCGGCTTCCTCGGAGCATATCCCCACCGGTCCAAGAAGCTCCGCCAACGGCACCGGTTCACCCGAATGCCGCCGGGTCGAAACCGGCGTCCGGTGATCCATCGTAACCACGATCCGGTAGGCTTCGCCGAGGGATTCCAATCCTTGCCAGATCGGACCGACCACCTTTGCATCAAAAAGTTCGATTGCTTCGATCTTCAGCGCCAAGTCACCCATGTGTCCGCATTCGTCCGGAGCCTCCACGTGCACGTACACGAAATCATGTTCTTTTAACACCTGGAGGGCCGCATGTACCTTGCCATCATAATTGGTGTCGATGAGCCCGTTCGCCCCTTCAACATCGACGACCTCCAGGCCCGCCAACACCGCACAGCCCCGGAGCAGGTCCACGGCGGTGATCATTCCCCCACTAAGCCCGTACAGTTCCTGGTACGTGGGGAGATGCAAGGCGCCCCCCTGCCCCCACAACCATATCTGGGTGGCGGGAAGCTTGCCCTCGGCGATCCGCTTCAGATTCACCGGGTGCTCGGAAAAAACTTCACGGGAAGCCATCATCAGGTCACACAGCTCAAGACTGTTCGGCAGATAATCGGCAATGCCCAGGTCAGGGATTTCATGTGGGGGATGCGTATGCGCACTCGCAGGACCCTTTCGTATAACCAGGATATGCCGGTACTGCACCCCGGGGTAAAAGGTCAATCCATCGGCCCCCAGCACTTCCTGCAGGCTTTGTACCAGCGCGATGCCCTCTTCGGAACTGATATGCCCCGCCGAGTAATCCCGCATGGTGCCATCCTCAACCGTGACCAGGTTACAGCGAACAGCTACGTCATCCTCCTCCAGAACAATGCGTGCCCCAGCCGCTTCGATCGGCCCTCGACCGCTATAGTTCTCGGCAGGGTTGTACCCCAGCAGCCCCAGGTTACAGACGTCGCTGCCCGGGAACATGCCCTCCGGGGCAGTCCTGAGCATGTGAATCTTGCCCGCGGCAGCGATCCGGCGCATGTTCGGGATAGTGGCAGCCTGCAATGGAGTCCGATTTCCTGCCGCTTCACAGGGATAATCACCCATCCCGTCACCGATCAAGATCACTGTTTTCATGAAAACTCCATTTGCATCAACTGCAGCTGCCTTCTAGTTTAAACATGATAATACGCAATGCTTAAACATCCATGAACGATTCTCTCTATCCCCTCACCTTCTACCCGGTTTACCAGGATTACGTATGGGGTGGCCGCAAGTTGGCAGATGTATACGGCCGGGAAATCCCGGGCGAGCCAACCGCGGAGTCCTGGGAGTTAAGCGACCGGATGGATGGAATGAGTGTAATCGCCCACGGGTCCCTTGAGGGAACCACGCTGCGAAGCCTGATCGAAAGCCGTGGCGAAGAACTGCTGGGCACCCCGCCTCCGGAGATCTTCCCCCTCTTGGTCAAGATTCTCGACGCAAAAACACCCCTCAGCGTCCAGGTACATCCCAATGATGCCACTGCGGCAGCGTTTGGCGGGGAGGCCAAAACGGAAATGTGGTATGTGCTGGATGCCGATCCGGGGGCCAGGGTCTATTGCGGGCTAAAGCCGGGGAGCACGGAAGCTACCCTGCGGGAGGCCCTCGAAAAAGATCATTTGGAAACGTGCCTGGAGACGATCGAGGTTGCAAAGGGCGATGTGATCTCCGTTCCCGGCGGATGCGTACACGCCATCGCGGCTGGATGTCTCCTGCTGGAAGTTCAACAGAACAGCAACACCACCTATCGCCTCTACGACTGGGGCCGGGTCGGTCACGATGGAAAGCCTCGGGACCTGCATGTTGCCCGGGCTATCCAGGTGATCGATTGGGATTCTGGGAATCACGGGAAAATAGAAACGCGGGAAATCAAGCCTGGCCACACCCAACTCCTGCGCACACCCTATTTTTCGCTCGAACGAATCGCGATCCACCAGGCCCATGATCTTCCCACGAACGGAACCTGGCAAATCCTTTTCGTTGAAAGCGGCAGCATACGCATCGCCGACAAGCTCGATCTCGCTGCCGGGCGGACCTGCCTGCTCCCTGCCTGCATGGCATCCTGCACCCTGGAGTCCCCTTCGGGTTCAACAGCCCAGGTTATCCGCATCAGCCCGTAGCTCACAGCCACAGGCGTCAGCCGAGCCTGCTTTCAGCGGATGAACAGCGGTCCGGTTTATAGCTGGGCGGGCAGGACGCCCTCCTCCAGGCCTAGCTGAATGTACGGATCGCTTCCGTCACCAAGTCATCCACATCCCCGGCCCCGAGGATCAACAGGAGACCTTCGCCATCCAGTTCCCGCAAAGCCTGCTCCCAGGCTTCATCCAGCCCCTCCACGAGGGTACACGCGGTTTGCCCATGCTGAATCAGCATCCTGCCCATGTCGCGATGGGTGCCGCCCGCGACCGGTTGCTCGCTCGCAGCGTATACCGGGCAAAGCACCAGGTGATCAAGCCCTTCAAATGCGGGAGGAAACAAGGGGCCGAGAAGCTGGGTACGCGAATAGCGATGGGGTTGAAATATGCCAATGATCCGCCGGGCGCCCAGGCCGCGAGCAATGTCTAAGGTTGCACGAATTTCCGTCGGGTGATGCGCGTAATCGGAAACCACGGTTACCTTTTCGGTCCGCGCAACAACCTGAAAACGGCGATCGACCGGCTCAAAACCTGAAAAGACCTCCATTCCCCTCCCGCATTCAAAGGCACGGCCAATGGCTATCGCGGCCAGGGCGTTCAAGGCATTGTGCCGTCCCGCGAAAGGCAAGGATGTTTCCTCGCCTTCCAGGGTAACCCGGCACCCCAGTCCCGCAGGACTATACGCATCCAGGCGGAGCTCCGCCTCTTCCGAAAACCCGTAGCCCAGTGCCCCAACCATGGGCCCGCAGAGTTGGGTCGCCTGTGCATCATCCCGACAATAGATCACCTGCGCGCAACCGGAAAGGAACTGGCGGAAGCACTCCAACATCTCTGCCTCGTTCGCAAAGTGCTCCATATGGTCGAATTCGATGTTTGTCACCACGGCAATTTCCGGCCGGTAGTGGACGAGCGTGCCATCACTCTCATCCGCCTCGACGATCATGTGTTCGCCATCCCCGATATCGGCGATCGCACCCAACTGGGCACTTTCCCCTCCAACGAAATAACCGGTCTTAATCCCGCAGTTCCGCAAGAGGTGGACGATCATCGCCGTCGTCGTCGTCTTTCCGTGCGTACCCGTTACCGCAATAGCCTTAAACGCTCGCAGGAATGCGGGGAACACCTCCCCCCTTCGATAAAGTGGGAGGCCCATCTCGCTTGCGCGTTTACACTCGGGATGATCCAGGGGGACTGCGGTTGTTCGGATCACCAAGTCCAGCTCGTCGTCGAGCAGGTCCGCGTCGTGACCCACATGGACCTCTATTCCTTCTGCCTGCAGCCAGTCCACCAATCGACCGGCACTCTGTTCAGAACCCTGGACCCAATGCCCACGCTGCTCCAGGAGTCGAGCCAGGCCCGCCATGCCCACGCCCCCGATCCCGATCATATGAATGCGCAGGTTCGCTCGCCCAAGTAATGTGCTGAGCTCCGGCATCACAATACGAGGGACGCCTGGCGGGATCACGCTGAATCCACCACCAACTGTGCAAGGGCCTCGGCCGCATTCATCCGGCTACGACTGCGTGCCGCTTTACCCATCCGCTCCATGCGCGAGGTGGAGTGCATGCAGCCATCAACATATATATCAGCAAGCCACAGTGATTCCAGATCACTCTCCGGAACGCAATCCGCACAACCAATTCGTTCCAGGGCTCCGGCGTTTGCGGTCTGGTGATCGCGCGCGGCATAGGGATAAGGAATCAGCAGGGCCGGGATGCCAAAACACGACAACTCTGCACAGGTAGCGGCACCGGCCCGACAAATGGCGAGATCCGCTTCGTTGTATACCCGGGGCATATCATGCACGAAGCTGCTGACTTCACAGGAGATTCCCGCCTCGTCATACCGCTCGCGGATACGCGTCTCATCAGCCTGACCCGTGAGATGAATCACATGGAAATCCTGCCTAATCTGCTGCAACTGAAGCACCCCGTGCGACACCACTTCGTTCAAGGGTCGCGAGCCCAGACTGCCCCCCATGAAGAGGATGGTGAAACGGTGGTCGTCGCTGCGAATATGTACATTGCCCCGGGCCGCGAGCTCAATCTGCTTACGCAAGGGCATACCGGTTACCTTGAGATCAATTCCCCGCAAATAATACCGGGTCTCCTCGAAACTCGCAGCCACCGCGGTCGCTTTGCGGGCGAAAAAGGAAACGGTTCGTCCCGGGTGCACATTTGCCTCGTGCAGGACATAGGGTATTTTCAACTTCCGTGCTGCACGGATCGGCCCGACCGATGCGTAACTGCCCATGGCAAGCAGGACATCCGGGGGCTCCTTGCGCATGATTTCCTTGCACCGCTTACAGGCCTCCCACAAATGGCGTGCCGTCTGGACGGATCGCAGGGAAAGCCCGTGCTGAAAGCCCTCGGCATAAATCGTATGACGAGGTCCGTCCCAGTCCTGGACCGAATCGGCCTCGATGTCCTTGCCCGCCAGCCAGAGCGTAACCTCATGCCCCCATTCCTTCAGAACAGTTGCCGTGGCTAAACCGGGAAAGGTGTGTCCGCCCGTTCCCCCGCACGCGATACCGATTTTCATATCGAGCTCCCGGTCAACCGGAGGCCTTCACCCGCGAGATAAAGGGAGCCCGCGACGCAGACAAAGGTGTCCTGTCCTTTCGCATAGGTCCGTGCCTGCTCTAATGCCGGTGATAAATCACTCATCACGTGCGAAATGTTAGCCCCTTGAAGCAGGTTTTGCATAGCCTCAAATTTAAGGCTGCGGGGAGATTGGACCACGACGCCCCAGGCCTGGTCCACCCGGGGTTTCCACACCGCCAGCATCGCCTCGCCCTGCTTGTCATCCAGGAAACCCAACACGAAAGCCCCCTTTTTACCGGGAAACAGATGATCCAGCGTGTCCGCCAGCGCTTCGGCACCCGAATGGTTGTGGGCCCCATCGATGATGATCGGCGGGTCCCGATTGACCACGCTGCAGCGCCCAGCCCAGCGCGCGGAGGCGAGCCCCTTTTTTACCGCTTGTTCGGGCAAATCGATGCCGAGTTGATCAACGATGATCTCGGATGCCGCAACCGCCAGGGCTGCGTTCTCCAGTTGATGCCTCCCCAGCAGGTTCAAGGTACACGTTCCATAGTCCGCGTTGGGCGTTTCCAGCAGGAACTTCTGGCCATCCAGGTTCATCGACTTGGGCGTGATCCCTACGTCATCGGTAAAGCGCAGATACGGAACCATGGCCACTTGGGCCGCCTCTTCGATAATCGCATCCACCTTGTCGGTTTCCTGGCGTGTGCTTACCACCGGTCGACCGGGTTTGATTATTCCGCATTTCTCTCCGGCGATACGGAGGAGGCTGTCGCCCAGGTAGTCCATGTGGTCCATCCCAATGCGGGTAATCACCGAAACCAGCGGATCGACCACATTCGTGGAGTCCCAGGCACCACCCATTCCGGTTTCAATCACAGCGACCTGCACCTCGCTTCGGGCAAAATGTTCAAAGGCCATGGCCGTGCTCAGCTCAAAGAAGGTGCATGGGCGTGGCCCGCCCCGCTTGAGCATCTCAATATCCGCGGAATCGATGACCCGGACTAAGGGTTCGAGCTCGGCATCGCTGATCGCATCGCCGTTTACGCGAAAGCGTTCATGAAAACGCACGAGGTGCGGGGAGGTGAACAGGCCGGTTTTAAAGCCGAACACGCGCAGGATCGACTCGATCAGGCATGCAACCGAGCCCTTGCCGTTGGTCCCGGCGATGTGGATGACGAGAAAACGCTTCTCCGGATGCTCCAGCACCTCCAGGAGGGCCTTGATCGCGTCAAGACCGGGCCGAATACCTGCCGCGGTACGGGCATAGATACGGTCGAGAGCCTGGTCCAGTGATGCGGTGGATTTGCTCACTCGCCCAAGGGGTCGGCGGCTTTACGCTTGCTCACGACTTGCGCCGCTTCGCAGGCGTGTTCTTGGTCGGTGCTTCAACCACATCTTCCTGCTTGATGCCCATCGGCCCGTCAACCGGAACCGGGCGCTGTGAGGATTCAGGCATCCAGAAGTTGAGCAAATCGACCACGCGTTGTTTCAAATCGTGGCGATGCACGATCATGTCGAGTAATCCATGCTTGATCAGAAATTCTGATCGCTGGAATCCATCCGGAAGATCCTGCTGGGTTGTTTCCTTGATAACGCGGGGACCTGCGAAGCCGATCAGGGCCTCCGGTTCGGCGATAATCACATCGCCCAGGGTGGCGAAACTGGCCATGACACCCGCCGTCGTCGGATGGGTTAGAATGGGGATGTATGGCAGTCCTGCCTTCGCATGACGAGCCAGCGCCCCGCTGGTCTTCGCCATCTGCATGAGGCTGAATAATCCCTCGTACATCCGGGCACCGCCCGAAGCACATACCAGGAGAACCGGCATACGGGCTTCTGTGGAACGCTCGATGAGCCGGGTAACCTTTTCACCAACAACCGCACCCATACTGGCGCCCAGGAACTTAAAATCCATCACCCCAAGGCCAACATCGAATCCACCCACGCGAGTCTTGCCACAGGAAATAGCATCCTTGTACCCGGTCTTGAGCAGGTTCTCTGCTAATTTGTCCGTGTAGGATGCGGTTCCCGTGAATTTCAGGGTGTCGACACTGGTCAAGTCGCCATCCCATTCCTCGAACGATCCTGCATCGGCAAACATCGCAATGCGATCTTCGCGAGGCAGGGAAAAATGATGGCTGCAATGCGTACAAACACCCTGTGCCTCCTTCATTTCCTTCAGGTACAGCATTTCCTTGCAGGAGGGACAGCTGTCCCATAGCCCGCCAGGGGTGTCTTTCTTCCGATTTCGGAAGGATAAAATTCGTTTGCCAAAAAATGCCATGTTATGTATTTTGCGAGGTGGCCAAACTCAGGCTACCGATCAAGGCCTTTCAAGCGGACGCCAATCCGGCTCTTCTATCCTTTGTCCCTATCACAGCCCTACTCCCCGGATCCACCTGCTCTTAACCTCTTGCCAGGGTCAGCGCAACCACCCGTTCCACTCCAGCATTTTTCAATGCACGCGCACATTCACTGATAGTCGCCCCGGTGGTCATCACGTCGTCCACCAGAATCACCTGCTTGATGCCGGCCAAATCGGTCGCCTCTTTCACCGCAAAAGCCCCTTTGAGATTTTGCA
>JAPYUI010000349.1 GCA_029936175.1 Kiritimatiellia bacterium | reverse complement strand
TCGTCCATTGCCTAAGACCGGCAACTGGGATATCGGTGCGATTCAATACAACGCGGCCAAGCTGACCAAAGAATTGCAGCCGAAACGACGACGTCCTTATCCTTGAGCATCCCGCCAAATGCGGTCATCGGAACGTGCCAGGGTATTTCTTGCCTCTAATCTCGATGGGCCCCATCAGCCCTTTAAGGGCGATCTTTATCAGCTGCTCTTCGCTGCCGGTTACCCATTTTGCCTTGTTCGGGCACCGAAGGCGGCAACGGAAAGCCCGGGAAAGCTTCCAGCTTTGCCAGAAGACAGTTGTTTCGCAATCAGGTCAAAGCGGTGATTAGCGCACAGGCTCGAATTCCACCCAGCGGGTTCGAACCTGTCGACCGGTCTTGAGCCGCCAGTCACCCCCGGTCCGGAAAACATGGCTACTCGTGCGAGAGCCGGAAGAATCTGCCCATGCGTAGGTCACCTTGAGCGGATCCGCTTGGCCGGTTGCCTGCACCAGGTGGGCCTCGGCGCGCAGGTAGCGCTTGCCGCCGTCGTTGCGGAAACGAACCAGGATCGGTTGGCCGGCTTCGGCCCGGATGTCGGCGGCTCCGTAGGAAAAACTCTGGGACCAGAAGTCACCAGGTTCGTCGCCGCGACGCAAAATCGTGCGCTCCTTGACCAATGGGAGCCAATGTTTGCCGGAATCCAGGCTGAACTCGATGTGATAGCGCACCCTGGGATTCGGGGGGCTGCCGGAGGCCACGTGGGCGGAGGCGTGGAGCCCTACAACGGGCTTACCCGGCTTGATGGAAAGGGTCACATTCTTTTCACCGAATCCACCGTCAGTGACGAAGGATTTCGCCAGGCCCAACTCCGGGCCGGCTGAGAACACTTCCCTGGCAGAGGCCTCGTAGCTGATGGTGGTCTCGTTGTCCTTCAGCCAGGGCAGAACCGCTACGTTGACCTGGCAAACTGTGCGGATGACCAGGCTGGTGTTTTTCAGCCTGATGGCGGCGGTCCCGAAGCGCAACCAATAGTGCGATCGTCCCTTGACCAGGTCCGTCAGGTCGAGGCCATCCTTGAATGGTTGTGGCGGCGACCAGGTGCGTCCGGCGTCCAGTGAAACAGATACCGGGCAGGTCGCCTTCCCTTGAAGCAACAAACCATTGCGGCAACCATCGTCATAAATACCCCAGGCCTTGTTATTCGGTGGGGTGGCCCCGATGACGTATGGCGTCTGGAAAGAGAACACAACCTGTTTGGCGCCCTCCCCGACAATGCCTTCACGGTAGTCGGCGCCGGTGAAGTCCGGTTCATAAACATAAACCACGTTGGCGAACCTGGCTTGACCATTCCGGTGAGCCGTCCCGTTACTGGACCCCCTCATTTTCTCAGGCTGGTTCACCCAGGTCCGTGAGCGCTCGGGTCCGGGGATGCCCGCTGTGTTGTAGTTGCGTCCCCAGAAGACGAAGGTCTTGCCGTCATCGAGACCGGGCTGGAAATAACGCCGCATCCGCTCGCCCCGCCGCAGCCGCAGCATGGGGGGAGGACCAGCGTAGCCTGCAAGGTATTCGGCGACGGCATACTTCCGATAGGAGTTGCCGTCACTGGGATGCAGTCCGCAGACCAGCCAACCGCGTTGCCTGTCAGGTTTGTAGCTTCGATTGGTCCAGCGATCCACGTCCTTCTGCACCTCTGCGATACCGAGCAGTCGGCGACCGGGTTCGTCGAAGATCACGGTGGACAAGTCATGGTCAAGCAAGGCCCACCTGCCCTCACCGTAGGCTCCTCCCTGAAGAAAAACCTCGAAGGAATTGTGCCCTGCTACACCGACCCCGCGCCCCCGGGCATGCCCCAGCAGATGGTCGAGCTCCGCCGTCCATTGAGAATGGGTGGTGCCGCACAGCCCGAAACCATAGCCGAAGAGACCATTCCAGTACTCGCGCAGGCGTTTGTCCTTGCCCTGTGTAAGCCCCTCGCCCCAGAGGTCACGGCGCCCGGTCTCGCCATGCCAGTAGTGGGTATTGCGCCAAAACCAGGAGGCCAGCGCCTTGCTTTCGTCAGAGTCGACTCGCCGACCGGTGACGCGCTCATAGGTTGCAGCCTGGGTGGCGAAGAGACGTTCGAAAGTGGAGATGGCGAGTTCGCCCGGGTACCAGGAATGGTCGGTGCGAATCTGGGGATCACCAACGTCTGCGAGGACCTGGGTCCCGATCCAAAGGGCCATCAGGGAGAATAACACTCTGCGGGTCACATACGCTGCGGTTAATAGGTACATACTAATCAACTAACTCAATCACAGCGAAAATCGCACCAGAAAAGGTGATTACCTGACTCAACGTAGTAAATATTTACTACTACTTTCATCTCATTCTTCAAGCGTGAGCGATGCTAGGGGCTGTTGACGGCAGGCAGGGTGAATCGCGACTTGATGGCAATTCGTTTGCCCGTCCGCTGA
>JAPYUI010000124.1:11817-13045 GCA_029936175.1 Kiritimatiellia bacterium | reverse complement strand
ACCCCTTCCCGGGTACTTCGCTCCAGGGTGCGCGCAAAGGCACCGACCAGGATTTCGTGCAGGCGTTCATTGATCTGGCTCAGGGTCCAGGTAAATTTTTGTGTGTCCTGCACCCACTCGAAATACGAAACGGTTACACCTCCTGCGTTGCCGAGGATGTCGGGAATGACAAAGACTCCCTTCTCCGTGAGGATGCGGTCGGCCTCCAGGCTGGTCGGACCGTTGGCACCCTCGGCCAGGATCTTGCAGTGGATGCGTTCTGCATTGTCCGCCGTGATCTGGTTCTGCAGGGCACAGGGCGCGAGAATGTCACAGGCCAGCTCGAGCAGCTCCGCGTTGCTGATCGCCTCGGCATCGCCGTAGCCCTGCAGGTTTCCGTGTTGCCGAACATGGTCCTCAAGTGCATCCACATCCAGGCCATTTGGATTGTGCAGCCCGGTCGATACATCGCTGATCCCGATGATCTTGACCCCCTGTTCCTGGAGAAAGCGCATGGCGTTGCTGCCCACGTTGCCAAATCCCTGTACCACGGCGGTACTCTGGTCCAGCCGCAGGTCGAGGTACCTTGCCGCCTCAATGACGGTGTAGATCAACCCGCGTCCTGTCGCCTCCATGCGCCCGAGCGATCCACCGAGGACCACGGGCTTGCCGGTTACAACTTCCGGGACGGCGTGCCCCACCTGTTGGCTGTAGGTATCCATGATCCAGGCCATGACCTGTTCGTTCGTGCCCAGGTCGGGTGCGGGGATATCGCGGTCGGGGCCGATAATATCGATGATTTCCATCGTGTAACGACGGGTCAGGCGCTGTAGCTCCCGCCGGGACAAGCGCGTGGGATCAATGCGTACCCCCCCCTTGGCCCCACCGAAGGGCAAGGCCATCAGGGCGCATTTCCAGGTCATCCACATGGCGAGCGCGGAAACTTCCCCCAGGTTCACGTCCTCGTGGTACCGGATGCCGCCTTTCGTGGGACCCATGGTCAGGACGTGCTGTACCCGGTAGCCGAACACGGTCTCGACATCGTCGTAGCCATCCTGCCGACAGGGAAAGCTGATCATGGAGGAGCGTTGGGGATAGAGCAGGCGGTTGCGGACATTCGTGTCCAGGTCGATGATACTGGCCGCGCTCAGGAATTGTTCCTGGGCCAGGTTGAACATGGGGGAATCCCACTCGGCTGCGGGGTCGATCGCCTGGCCGAAAGGTTTATACGGGGTTTCCATTATCCGCT
>JAPYUI010000124.1:4842-11717 GCA_029936175.1 Kiritimatiellia bacterium | reverse complement strand
GCTGCTGGTGTTGTTCGCGGTCCAGGTGTTGAAGAAGGTGTTGCTGGTCCGGTCATACAGGACCTGGTAGGAAATGTCGTTCGTGCTGAGGACCGGTGGCGTGATGCTGAAGGCGACCTCTTCCGCCACGGGCAGACCCTGTGCGGCGGCGTCAAAGGCCAGGGCGGCGGCCCCGATACGGAGGATCGTCACGTGGTGGAAGATCACGTCGTCCGTGGGTTTGCTGCCGGTCAGGGGGACGTTGGCGATGGCGGTCAGCACATTCGTTCCGCCCACGATGCGCCCGAACACGTTGTGTACGTCATCCAGGTGCGCCAGGCTGTCCGTGGTGAAAAAATACTGGGTGCCATTCGAGTTCTTTCCCGAGTTGGCCGAGGAAAGCATGCCGAATCCATCGTGTCGCAAGCTCGGGTGGAACTCATCCCGGAAGGTGTAGCCCGGACCGCCGCCGCTATTCGTTTCATTTTGCGACCCGGTTTGCACGATGGTCGAGGGGATATCCGCGATACGGATCACGACCTGGCCATCGTAATACGGTTCGTTGCGCAATCGGCCGGTGCCTTCCTCCACCCAGGTCTTGGTCCCCTCGGCCAGGCCGACAAAGTTGGCGACCGTCATCGGTGCCTCGACGTAGAAAAGTTCCCCGGTCATGTTGCCGTGATTGGTTTCCCAGACCGCATAAAGCCCGTCGGGCAGGGCGAGGGCGATTCCCGCCTGGGTGGAGGTCCAGGCAAGGATACCGGTTAAACAGCATCGTGCGAAAGGGTTCATGGCCCTTAACATACAGAGATACGGTTGTTTTATTCAAAGAAAAATACCCCCGGTTCTTTATAGCGAGGTCTCTGGCGTTTGCGGGACCACGTCGATCCATCGCTGCAAACCCGCCCGGAAGGTCTGAAAGAGCCCTTTTCCTCTAGGGAAACGGGTGCTTTGAGACGTCCCGGTGGCCCAGGGGAAAAGCCCTGGGGCAGGGTGTGCACGGCGATGGATGAGCCTTTTATTCCGGTAGATATCCTTTATATTACACACATGATCTCCATCGGCGAACAGCACCGTGGTCGACGTGCTTTCCTTCGCGTCGGGGGCCTCGGCATGGGCGGTTTGGCGCTGCCGGGTCAACTTGGGGCCGTGCAGCCGCTGCTGGAAGGCCTGGCGCCGTTGACCGGTAAGTCGGTGATTCTCCTCTTCATGCATGGCGGTCCGCCCCAGCACGAAACCTTTGATCCCAAGATGGACGCCCCGGACAGCATTCGCAGCGCGACCGGTGAGATCCGTACCAGCCTGCCCGGCGTTAGCTATGGCGCGACCCTGGAGCACTTGGCCAAGCTCGCACACAAGACGGCCATCGTGCGGTCTTTCACCACCGGCGACGGCAGCCACAACATCAAGCCGGTGGTCGGCAAGGATTCGATGAACGCGAACCTGGGGTCGATGTATGCGCGGGTGGCGGGGGTTATGAACCCGGAGACCGGTATTCCGGTGAATACCCTTCTTTTCCCGCGAGCGGTTGTCCCGGAAAGCCAGGCAGGCAACAACAAGTTCGGTAAATTTGCCTCCACGGGCGGGCTGGGGAGCCAATACGCCCCCTTCATGCCCGATGGCCAGGGACCGCTCCAGGCGGACCTTACACTCAACATCGATCGTCGGCGCCTGGATGACCGGCGCCACCTGCTCGCCCAGCTGGACCGGTTTAAACGTCGGGTGGAGAACAATCCGGCCATCCAGGGCGCGGATCGTATCCAGCAGCAAGGCTTCGACACCCTGGTTCGCGGGATTACCGCTGCGTTTGACCTGAACCTGGAAGATCCGCGCCTGGTTGAGCGCTACGACACCGGCAAGCTGATGAGCGCGTCCCAGATCAGCCGCAAGTGGAATAACCATAAGAACTATGTCGATCACGTAAACTCGCTCGGCAAGCTGCTGCTGCTCGCCCGTCGGCTTTGTGAAAAGGGCTCGCGCTTCGTGACCGTCACCACGAATTTCGTGTGGGATTTTCACGCGGATAAAAACAATGCCACGCTCGAGGAGGGGATGCGCTATGTCGGCAGGCCCTTTGACCGGGCGGTTTCCGCCTACATCGAGGATGTTGAGTCCCGTGGGATGCAGGATGATATCCTCCTGGTTTGCTGTGGCGAGATGGGCCGTTCCCCCAAGATCAACAAGAAAGGGGGGCGCGATCACTGGGGTGGCCTGGCACCCCTTCTGCTCCATGGTGGAGGCTTGCGGATGGGGCAGGTCCTCGGCCAGTCCGATGCCGAGGGCGGTCAGCCAAGAGAGGACCCCGTGACGATTGCCGATCTCAACGCCACGATCATGCACACCCTGCTGGACCTCAGCCAGGTCCGCCTCATGCCCGATCTACCCGCTTCCCTCCAGCAGTGGTTTGGCCGTGCTCAGCCGGTTAAGCAGTTATTTGGCTAGCTCCAGGGCCGTAAGGCGGTGTGGTGGGCTTTCCACCAGTTCGCCACCGGGGCTCCACCAAAAAAAATGGGGAGGGGCACCGAAGTGCCCCTCCCCTGGTCCCAGGGGGGGTGTGGGTGAGATCGGTTTAACCCCAGTCGAGCGAGCCGCCGCTCTGGTATTCAGTCACTCGGGTTTCAAAGAAATTCTTCTCCTTCGGCAGGTCAATCGCTTCGCTCATCCAGCCAAACGGATTCTTCGCATGGTATTTCTTTTCCAGGCTGATCCGCTCGAGGCGACGATCCGCGATGTACTGTACGTAACTGCGGAACAGGTTAGCGTTCAGGCCGAGAATCCCGTTCGGCAGGCAATCTTCCGCGTAGGCGATCTCCAGTTCAACTGCCTCGTCGATCATGGCATAGACTTCAGTTTCAAATTGTGCGTTCCAAACGCCCGGATTCTCACTCCGCAGGGTGTTGATGAGGTCGATGCCGAAGTTGAGGTGAATCGTTTCATCCCGCAGGATGTACTGGAACTGTTCGCCTATGCCGACCATGCGATTTTGGCGCCCGAAGCTCAGGATCATGGCGAAACCGCTGTAGAAGAAGATGCCCTCCATGATCACGTAGAAGGCGATCAGGTTCCGCATGAATTCACGCACGCCGTCTTCGGAATCGGTGGAGAAATTTTCATCCATTATCGCCGCGGTGTACTTCATCTCGAAGTTGTCCTTGGCCGCGATGGACGGGACCTCGTTGTACATGTTGAAGATCTCACGTTCGTCCAGGCCCAGTGACTCGACCACGTAGTGGAAGGTGTGGGTGTGGATGGCTTCCTCAAAGGCCTGGCGCAGGATGTACTGGCGGCACTCGGCATTGGTTATATGCTTGAAGATGGCCAGCACAAGGTTGTTGCCGACGAGGCTCTCGCCCGTGGCGAAGAATCCAAGGTTGCGTAGGATTACCAGGCGTTCGTCCTCGCTGAGGGCATTGGACTTCCAGAGTTCAATGTCTGCCCCCATGCCGACTTCGTTCGGCATCCAGTGATTCGCGCAACCGTTCAGGTAGTGCTCCCATGCCCACTGGTACTTCAGGGGCATCAACTGGTTTACGTCGACAGCATTGCAGTTGATGATACGCTTGTCTTCCACGTTCATCCGCTCGCTGAGGTCGTATAAATTTTTCTTTCCTATACTGCAACACGACATAGTGGGTTTCCTTTACGTTGTTTGTTGTCGCTTCCTTGCTTAATTACTGACAGGCATCACAATCGGGATCATCGATGGAGCACTGTTTCGGCCCGTCCGATGGACCGGGCTCAATAGATCGATTGATCTTGATGTCGGATGATGCCGAGGTGCTTTTCATCCAGCGTGGCTGAATGCCCCGGCTATTGATATCCATGGTTGACTTTTCAACCGTGGTCGCTGCCAGGGAGCGCAGGTAATACGTGGTCTTGAGCCCTTTTTCCCAGGCCCGCATGTACATCTCATGCAGCTTCAAGCCGCTGGGGTTTGCCAGGTACAGGTTCAGCGACTGGCCCATGTCGATCCACTTTTGGCGACGGCTGGCACTATCGATCAACCATTTGGCATCGACCTCGAAAGCACACTTATACAGGTCGCGGAGTTCCTCCGGAATCCGGTCGACCTCCTGGATGGAGCCGTCGTAGTACTTCAAGTCATCAAGCATGGCCTGATCCCATATGCCCAGCCCTTTCAGGTCTTCCACCAGGTAGGGATTCACGACCGTAAACGACCCGGAGAGGTTGGACTTGGCATAAAGCTGCTTGTAGGTCGGTTCGATAGACTGGTTGACCCCGGTGATATTCGAGATCGTGGCCGTCGGTGCAATCGCCATCGTGTTGCTGTTCCGCATGCCGAACTTCTTCAGGGATTCGCGAACGGGCGTCCAGTCCTTGGCCATCGAACGATCGACATCCAGGTGCCCGCCGCGCTCTTTCTCCAGCTGGTCCAGCGAGTCGATAGGGAGAATACCTTTGCTCCACAGTGACCCTTCATAGCTCTCGTAGGTGCCGCGCTCTTTCGCCAATTCCGACGACGCGAGAATCGCGTAGTAGCTGATCGTTTCCATGGTGGTATCGGCAAATTGCACGGCTTCAGGGCTGTCGTAAGGAATGCGCTGCTGGATCAACGCATCCTGGAAGCCCATCAAGCCCAGGCCGATCGGACGGTGTCGCAAGTTGGATTTCCGCGTCTCGGGGGTTGGGTAAAAGTTGATATCGATTACATTGTCGAGCATCCGGATCGCCGTGTTGACGGTGTCCTTCACCTTCTCTTCGCTCAACTTGCCGTCAACCATGTGCTGTGCGACGTTTACCGAGCCCAGGTTGCAGACGGCGGCCTCTTCATTTGACGTGTTCAACAGGATCTCGGTGCAGAGATTGGAACTGTGGACGACCCCGGCGTGTTGTTGCGGTGAACGAATGTTTGACGGGTCTTTCCAGGTGATCCAGGGGTGACCGGTTTCAAAGAGCATGGTCAGCATTCGGCGCCAGAGGACGTTGGCCTCTACCTTCTTGTACAAGGTTATGGTGCCGTCCTCGACCTGCTTCTCGTACTCAAGATAGCGGCTCTCAAACTCTTTCCCGACCAGGTCGTGGAGGTCCGGGGTATCGCTCGGGCTGAAGAGCGTCCACTCGGCCTGTTCCTTTACCCGCTTCATAAACAGGTCGGGGATCCAGTTGGCCAGGTGCATGTCATGGGTGCGTCGCCGTTCATCGCCCGTGTTCTTGCGGAGCTCGAGAAAGTCCTCGATGTCGAGGTGCCAGGTTTCCAGGTACGCACACATCGCGCCCTTGCGCTTGCCGCCCTGGTTTACCGCGACCGCCGTGTCATTCGCGACTTTCAAGAAGGGGATTACACCCTGGCTCTTGCCGTTGGTACCCTTGATCCTGGAGCCGGTTGCGCGGATGTTCGTCCAGTCGTTTCCGAGGCCTCCCGCCCACTTGGACAGGGCTGCATCGTCCGCGATGGTCTTGAATATGTGATTCAGGTCGTCATCGATCGTCAGCAGGTAGCAGGAACTCAGTTGCGGGTGGCGTGTGCCGCTGTTAAACAGCGTCGGGGTGGACGACATGAAGCGGAAGGTACTGAGCAGGTTATAGAACTCAAATACACGTTCGTTCTTCTGCTCGCCCTCGTTGATCGAAAGGCCCATCGCGACGCGCATGAAAAAGAACTGGGGCGTTTCGATGAGTTCATCGATGTCCTTGAGCAGGTAGCGGTCGTAGACCGTCTGCAGGCCAAGGTAATTAAACTTATTGTCCCGGTCCGGGTTCAGCCCGGCACTGAGCGCGTCCAGGTCGAAGCGCAGCAACTGGGGGGAGAGGGTGTCGCAGTCCACCCCGCGCTTGATATAGCTTTTGAAACCTTCGCGATAGGTCTTGTCAAATTCATAGGGAGGCACGCCCTGACCGAAGACTTCCTTGTAGAGATTGCGCAGGAGCAGTTTCGCGGCGACAAAACCATAGGCCGGCTCCTTTTCCAGGCGACTGCGTGCCGCCAGCATCATGGCCTGTTCAATCTCTTCAATTTTGATGCCATTGTAAACGGAGCTGATAACCTCTTCGGCCATTTCCTGCCAATTGCAGATCTCTTCATAGCCTACGCAGGCCTTGAGCAGGGTTCGCCGGATCTTCTGGGCATCCAGTGCCTCCGTGCCCCCGTCCGCCATGGTGATGTTCAGGAGGTCCTGTCCGTTCGCGTCAGCTTCACCACGCAGGGCACGGGAACGCTTGCGGGCTTCACGGTAGACGATGTAGCGACGGGCAACCTTATAATGCTCGTGATGCATGAGCTGATTCTCAACCGCATCCTGAATCAACTCGATTTCGAGTTGCTCGCCTCGGACCGCCCGGGATACCACGTCACGAATGACACTTTCCGTTACCTTGACGACTTCCTCCTGGTCCCCGGCACTCAGTGACCCGTCTTCAGCGATCTGGCGTTCAGCGGAAAATGCCTTCACAATAGCCACGTGAATAAAGTTCGGTTCGAAGGCCATGGTGCGACCATCCCGCTTACGCACTTCAAAATCGTTGTAGGTTAGGGGGTCGATGTCATCCAGAACCAGTTGTTGCTTCGTGTCGTTGCTAATCATGGCTCCTCAAATCTCCAAAAAACGTATCTTGCACTCTATTGCCCCACCTGACCTGCGGGCCTCGATTCATCCAGTCGCTTGCGACCTTTTGACCCAGCAAACCGACGGCGTAAGGCTCCGGAGAACCATGCTGCTGACCAAATTTGGTATATAGTTATATACCTTTAAGCCAAATCGCGGCAGGATTCATCAAACCTGACATTAGGTGGGAATACCCTCCAGCAACAGCGTGGACGGACATAACACTATATGGTGTATGGGTGTCAATACTGTATCCCATATTTTGATAAGGAAAATTTATTCATACTATATATAGTGGTATGCAGGGGGCGGATTGTGTCCGTTAATATTGAC
>JAPYUI010000124.1:3596-4742 GCA_029936175.1 Kiritimatiellia bacterium | reverse complement strand
TGGGTGGCTGCGAAAAGCTATATTTGCGATCTTCCCCTGGTTTAACCCGACCCGGTTAGAATATTTATCCGTTTTATCCGTTTATCCGTTGAACAGGATGCCCTGCCCATCGGTCCAATGCATCTTACAGTCCGGGGAATCCGGGCTCCGCGTGTAACATGAGACGACTTAAGGTGCCATACTTCAAAGAAACACTACTCGGTGTACTGGCTTTCCTGTGTACAGCGACCGGAAGCCGGGCGGATTTTCGCGACGAGATCGGTTTAAGCCGTTTGTTGCGTGAGCTCGGTTCAAACGCACCCTCGGGGGCGGGAATTAAAATAGCTCAGGTCGAAGCCTTTTCGTTCGGGGCCTACATGCCTGACCTCTCCCTCCCGGGCTTTGCCGGGCGCAACTTGCTGGATCAGTCGGGCCTCTCCATGTCGCCTTCCGCTCACGCTTCAGGTGTCGGTCGCGTACTTTATGCGAAAGGCCTGGGCGTTGCCCCGGGCATTGACCTCATCGATTCGTACGAGGCGACTGACTGGTATGGACGGGTGCTCATGCGTTCGGATAACGGGTATCTCGGAGACCCACTGGTCGAGGCGCGTGCGATACAGAATCACAGCTGGATTGCCAATCGTTTCGGGGAACATGTTCCCATCGTGCTTGCGATAAAAATTATCCGGCTCTTTGATTACCAGGTCGATCGCGACAACGTGGTTTCGGTTGTCAGTCTGCACAACAACCCGAACGCGCGCGTGCCGGATTTGCTCTCGCACAACTACAATGCGATTACCGTCGGCAGGACATCCGGTGTGCACAGCTCGGGCGGCACCCGTTTTGATGGATTGGGCCGGGTAAAGCCCGACCTGGTTGCCCCTGCGGAAAGCACCAGCCTCGCGGTGCCCATGGTGTCCGGTGCGGCCGCCCTGTTGCTCGAGGAGGTTGGAAAGGATGTCGAGCTGGCGGATGCGGGACGTTCGGAAGTCATCAAGGCCTTGCTTATGGCGGGAGCGACCAAGCAGGAGTTTGCTTCCTGGTCGCACCGTCCCACGGCGCCACTCGACCGTCGCGTCGGTGTGGGTGAATTAAACGTCTACAACAGTCACCAGATCCTGCACGCCGGTGAACAGGATTTCAGTGTGGATGCCGAGGTCAAGCTCA
>JAPYUI010000124.1:0-3496 GCA_029936175.1 Kiritimatiellia bacterium | reverse complement strand
GGAGGACTTCCCGGGCGAGGCCCGCATACACCAGGCTCTGTTCCCGGTTTTCAGGCTCTCGAAGGGCCGACCATCCTGCCGCCGATCTCCGTTTACGCCCGCAAGCCCATGGCCACGCAGGCAACCCAGGACATCACCTTGATTTCGCCGCTGTCCAGCGCCGCCTCGACTTCCCCCCGGCTCAACCGCAGGAGTTCCTGCTCCTCGAGGTCATCCGCCACTTCGCCACCCACGTGGGTACATCCCCGGGCGAGAAAGAAATGGCCCGTACCGCAACCGCGATTCGCATCCGCAGGATAGGCTCCCAGTGGCGTCCAGTCGGCAGATTGATACCCTGTTTCTTCCTGTAATTCCCGTTTCGCCGTTTCCAGTGGATCTTCGCCGGGTTCCAGGTATCCGCCTACCGGTGCGATGGTCGTGCCCTCGATCGCGTATTTGGTCTGGCGGAAAAACAGGTATCGATCCTTCGTGGTAATCGCGACGACGTTGATGAAATCCGGGCTGATCACCCAGGGCCAGTCGGGAATCACGGTGCCATCGGGCAGCTCGACCTCGTGCGCCTCCACGCGCAGGAATTTGCCGCAATCGAGCAGGTCCCTGCGGCGATTGGTCTTCCAGGGTTTCATGCGGCCCGTACCTTCGCCCGGTTGAGTCCCAGCAGGAGAACGATGACGAGCACCGCTGCGAGTTGCATGGTCAATTGTACGCCCGAGAAACGGGTGAAAAACACGACCAGGCTCGCCGCAAGCAGGACGACCCGTGAAGGGCGCGTCAGGATCGTGAAAGCAAAGCCTGTTACGCTCGCAGCGAGCCCGGTGATCGCGACCAGGGCCAGGGCCACATGGCCAAGGATGGGGCCGATCCCGGCCGCGTGGCCGTCCGCCTGCAACATGAGCAACTCGGGTCGCAGGACGAAGGCGTAGGGGAGGGCGAAGCCCACCAGGGCAAAGCGGAACGCCACGAAGCCGGATTTCATCACATCCGCTTTCGCGATCGCCGCCGCGGTATAGGCTGCGAGGGCTACCGGCGGCGTCACCATCGACATCATGCCGAAGTAAAAAATGAACAGGTGCGCCGCGAGTGGCGCGGTGCCGAGCAGCGGCAGCACCGTGCCGATCAGGGTCGCCATCAGCAGGTAACACACGGCGGAGGGCAGGCCCATTCCGAGGATGATCGTCGATACCATCATCAGGAACAGGGCGAGGAGCGTGTTGTCCTGCGCGAGCGGTTGAATGGCATTCGGAAGCTTGGTGCCGATCCCGGTCAGGTAGACCACGCCGAGGATAATTCCCACGCAGGCCGCGGCAGCAATCAGGGTTATTCCGCTGCGCGCAGCACGAATCATCGCGTCGAACACCCCCTGGGCGCTCACGCGCGTCGCCGGGTTGAACGCGCTGAGGAGCAGGATGGCGACCAGGGCCAGGCTGACGGATCGGAAGGGCGTGTAGCCGATGACCAGCAGCGCGATCAGGATTACGAAGGCACTGAAGAAGACCAGGCCCTGGAAGGGATGCCTCGTTTCCAGTTCTTCCGCGTTCTCCGCCCCCACCTTCGCCCCGATTTTTTTCGCCTGGAAGTGTACGCTTAAGAGAAGGGCAACATAATAAAGGACTGCGGGAATGATCGCGGCCTTGATGATCTCCAGGAATTTCACTTCCGGTTCAACCATCTCGAGCATCATGTACGCACCCGCGCCCATGATGGGAGGCATGAGCGCACCGCCCGAGCTCGCAGCCGCCTCGACACCGGCTGCCGTTTCCGGTTTGAAACCGGCGCTCTTCATGAGCGGGATGGTAAAGGTTCCCGTTGTCGCCGTGTTGGCCACGGCGCTGCCGGAGAGTGAACCCATCAAGCCACTGCTGAGCACCGCGACCTTGGCCGGCCCGCCGGGGCTTTTGTGGAAGATTCGCCGGGCCATGTTGATGATGTAGCCCGTGGCACCGGTCTGCTCCAGCAGCGTCCCGAAGAGTACGAACAGAAAGACGTAGAGGAACATCACGCGGAGCGCGATGCCGAAGACGCCGTTCTGGAGAAAGGTCTGGCTGACGACACGTTGCCAGTCGAAGCCCCGGTGGGGAAACAGCCCGTCCGGCATGCTCGCCCCGAAGAACGCGTAGAGGATGAACACCCCGCAGAGAATGGGCAGGGTCCAGCCAATCGTGCGGCGTGTCGCCTCCAGTACCACGATCAATCCGACCAGGCCCACGACGAAATCCAACCCCACCTCGCTGCCCGCCCGGTCGCCGAGCTTGCTCCCGCCCACCCAGAAGGACTGGGTCAGGGGTTCACTCTGGATACAGACGTAGCCGAAGGCGAAGATCGTGAGCAGGCAAAATGCGACGTCCACCAGTCGAACCCCGATATGATCGCGCCACTTGAGGACAAAGGGTCGCTGGATGAACACCAGGACCAGGCCCAGCATCCCGAAAATGGCCAGGTTGGGCGTTTGATCGAGGATGGTCGTGTTCACCGCGACGAGGATGAACACGCACAGCACCACGGCGAGGACCTGGTAGATGGCTTGAAGACCCTTTTCCAGGGTGCTTTGCGTATCGCCCTTCACGAGGTCTTCATTTGGCCTGTGCCGCACCCCGGATTAAGCTTCCGGCCAGATGCCGATTTCCTTGTAAAACTTGATCGCGCCCGGGTGAAAGGGCGTGCCGACTTGCTTGATCGCATTCTTTGGGTTCAGCGCTTTCGCCGCCGGATGTCGCGTGGCGATCTTCGCCCGGTTTTCATACATGATCTTCGTGAAGTTGTAGACGGTCTCCTCGTCGACCTTGATGTGGGTCAGGAATTGCATGTTACCCACGTTGATCCCGGTCAGGTCGGTGTCCAGGTCGCTGTAGGTGTCTGCCGGAATCGGCAGCGTGAAGTAGAAGGGGTATTGCGCTTGCAGGGTTGCGGCTGCTTCAGGGGTGATGGGAATGAACCCGATGTCCTGCGTGGAGCAGGCCTGGGTTACGGCCCCGATCGGGATCGCTCCACCCATAAAGGCGGCATCCACTTTTCCATCGGCCAGCATATCGACCGCTGCGCTGTATCCCGCGTTCTGTTCGGTCAGGTCTTCGTAGGCGATCCCATGCGCGGTGAGCAGCGGCTTCAAAAAGAAGTCGAAGCCTGCGCCGGCCGGCCCCAGCACGACACGTTTACCCTTAAAGCCGGCGATGGTCGTAATGCCCGAGCCTTTTGGTGTGATGAATACCCCGATGTTTGGCGCCAGGGTTGCAACCGCCCGAATGCCGTACGCCTTGTCCCAGCCTTCGCCTTTAACGGCAAAATAAGAGATCGCTGCGTTGGCCATGCCGAACTGGATGTCTCCTGCTTCCAGGCGCCGGATGTTTTCCTTGGTCCCCCTGGTCGCCTCGGCCGAGACCACCCAGTTGAGGTCGCCCTTTCCCGCATCGACCACGGTTGAAATCGCCTCCCCCACCGCGGTGAAGGTGCCGCCCGGGGTCGCGGTGCCGATGCTGATGAACTGCCGCTTTCCCTTGGC
>JAPYUI010000123.1:8646-13080 GCA_029936175.1 Kiritimatiellia bacterium | reverse complement strand
GGCTTCGCGGGTTCCGGCTTCTTCGCCTCGGCCGGTTTCGCTGCCGTGGGCTTCACTTGGTCGATGTCGAGTTTGATACGCGTCGTACTGGCCATATCCTGCTTGGCGGGGCCAACCCGAAGCGGTTTAACCTCCTGGGGTGTGACGGCGACCTTCTCATCCACTTCGTCTTTCAGTATATCTTCCGGGTTGATCTCAAGGGTCGCTCCTTTACCTTGAACGTCGCCCGACAGGATCTCAATGGTCTGGCTGGTCCCAGCATCCACCTCGCCAGAGCTGACTTCCAAGGTCTGGCTGGCCGATGCATTGTCGGCAGCCGCCGCTACATCGATTTCAAGCGTCTGGCTCTTGTCCATCTTGTCGACGGCATCCGAATCGATTTCAAGCGTGGCTTCATTTTGTATGGTAGGGCTTATCGGCTGAGAATCCTCAGCTATGACTTCTTCATCGATGACAATACGCGCGGTGGCGTTCTTGGCGGCATCCCGAATATCCTCAGGCGGAACCGGTTGAGGAAAATCATCCGGTGCACGTTTCGGCTTCGCAGATCCTTTGCCGGCAAGTTCCGGAGGAAGCTTGATGCGGGTGGTATTGGCTTTTTGTTCGAATGTCGCCTTGGAGACAACGCCTTCTTCCTTCTCTTGCGATGCCTTTTTCTTCACACCGCCGATCCGAATTTTCGGCAACTTCCGCTTTTTCTTGTCATCTTTGGCCATAGTATGCTCCACTCACCAGCCGAAACCTCGGCCGGACATATCAAAAATCTTTGAGGATCCGTTGCACAATCTATGCCACGCGCTAAAGGCATGGCAACAAATTTCCCGCCAACTATTCACATTTCCCTCTAAACCGTACTATACTGAGACAAACGACCCCTCGAAGCAGCCTATGCACTGCCCGGCAAACAAAACAATTTCGACCCTCCGATCAATCCTTCCACGCGCCGGCCTGGTGGCCTTAGGCTCCCTGGTGCTGTGCAGCTGCACGCCAATGAGCCAGACGGAGCAGGACTACCTCGACGCTCAAAAAGAGGAAAGCGAGCAGGAGGACGCGTTCGGGCGTAAATTGGACGTTGGTGCCCAACAGGCTGAGATGATTAAGAAAGTCCAGGAAAAGGAGCGCACTGACGGGCTGACGCATGGGGAATGGCTCAGCCGATTCATGGCCGGGGAAGCCCGGACCGGTAGTGTCCCCGTCGACGACTGGGTTAGCACCAAATTGTCTGAAAACACATTTGAAGTCCGCTATATCTACACCCTGCTCGACTATAATTATGAATCCACCAAGAAGGGCATGGCCTGGAAGGTGGACAGCGTCCTCGACCGGGTCATTGGGCCACGTGTGCTCACGCCGGAAGAACTGGGTTCTCGTGGAGCGCGGGTAGGCAAGCTGCAGAGCGAACGTTGGGCCAGCAAGGACCGGGATAACCTCGAATAAGTCAGCGGAACTCTCGCCAATCGTTCGGCGGGCTTTTGCCGAGAATTTAATCGATTGGTTTGCGGAGCATCAGCGCGACCTGCCCTGGCGCAAGAGACGAAACCCCTACCGGATCTGGCTATCTGAATTGATGCTCCAACAGACCCGCGTGGATCAGGTCGTTCCCTACTTCGAACGCTTCCTCAAGCGCTTCCCCACGATAAAGGCCCTGGCCGAAGCGGATCAACAGGACGTGCTCAAGGCATGGGAGGGTCTCGGCTACTACACCCGCGCACGCAATTTGCACAAGACCGCCATCTATCTCCATGGAGAATGCCGCGGGCGCTTTCCGAAAACCTACGCGGAGTTACTGGCATTACCCGGCATCGGTCCCTACACAGCGGCCGCGATCGCCAGCCTGGCCTACGGGAGCGATCACGCCGTACTGGACGGCAACGTCATCCGGGTCCTGAGCCGTGTCTTTGCTTTTACCGCACCGGTTACCCAGGCCCGGAACAAACAATCCCTGCAGGCAGTAGCCGAAGCCCTGCTGCCCCCCGGGCGAGCGGCTGCATTTAATGAGGGGATCATGGAGCTCGGTGCAACGGTCTGTAAGCCCCGTAAACCCTTATGCCCATGCTGCCCCCTCAATCACGTATGCAAAGGCCGGAACGACCCACACGCCTATCCGGTAAAGGACAAGAAGAAGCCCATCCCAACCGTCGTCGTCGGGGCGGCCGCCATTTTCGACCGGAGGAAACGCGTCCTCATCACCCGGCGACATGAAAAAGGCCTACTCGGTGGACTGTGGGAATTCCCCGGCGGAAAGCTTGAGGCAGACGAAACCCTGGAGAGCTGCACCGCCCGGGAAATACGGGAGGAGTTGGGGCTCGACATCGCCGTCGGCGAAGAACTGCTCGTCGTGCATCACGCGTACAGCCACTTCAAGCTCGAGATGCACGTGTTCACCTGCCGGATCACCAAGGGGCGACCACGCGCAATTGACTGCGCCGATTTCGCCTGGTGCAGGATCGATGAACTGGAGGTGTACCCCTATTCGAGAGCGGACCTGTACGTGGTCGATGCATTAAAGGGAGCGGAGACCCTGAATAGCCGAAAAAACTAAACGGCCATCAATTCGGCTTCCTTGTCCGAAAGCATGCCGTCGATTTGCTTGATGTACCCGTCCGTCAGTTTCTGGACCTGATCCTGGGCATCCTTGCCATCGTCTTCCGTAATCGTGCTCCCCTTCCGCAAGACTTTGACATGATCGTTCGCCTCGCGACGGACGTTGCGCACCGCCACACGCTGCTCCTCCGCGTAGCCCTTGGCGACTTTCAGGATATCCTTGCGCCGCTCCTCGCTCAACTCGGGAATCGGGATCCGGATAATCCGTCCGTCATTCATCGGGGTCACCCCGAGATTGGCACCGAGAATGGCTTTCTCAATATCCCCGAGCGTGGAAGGGTCAAAGGGGCTGATAACAATCAAGCGCGGCTCGGGGGTGGCAATATTGCCGAGCTCCTTCATACGCATCTTGTTTCCGTAGGCCTCGACCTCGAGTGTGTCTACCATGGCCGGCGAAGCTTTCCCGGAGCGAAGGCCGAAGAACTCACCTTGCAGGAATTCCACTGACTTGCTCATCTTTTCTTCACAATCCAGCAGAACGTCGTCTACGTTTTCCATTTCAGCATCCTTTTGTAATTAGCGTGCCCACCGACTCGCCCTCCATGACCCGCCTGAGTTCATGGTCCTTGAAGAAATCAAATACAATGATCGGGATGCCATTCTCGCGACAGAGGGAAAACGCTGACGTATCCATGATCTGAAGATCCCTGGAAATCGCCTCCGTATAGCTGAGCTTGTCATAACGAACGGCATCGGGGTTCGTACTCGGATCACTGTCGTACACCCCATCAACCTTGGTCCCCTTGAGCATGACCTCGGCATCGATTTCCGAGGCCCGCAGGGCCGCGGCACTATCCGTGGTAAAATACGGGTTGCCGGTTCCCGCGCCGAAAATAACGATTCGACCTTTTTCCAGATGCCGGATCGCCCGGCGGCGGATGAAGGGTTCGGCTACGTTCTGCATGGGGATTGCCGTCATTACCCGGGTCTCCGCGCCGGCTTTTTCCAGGGCGGACTGCAGGGCCAGGGCATTGATCACCGTCGCCAGCATTCCCATGTAATCGCCCTGGCTCCGCATGATGCCAGCCTGTTCACCGGCAAGTCCCCGGAAAATATTGCCGCCACCGACAACCATCGATATCTCGACACCCATCTCGCTCACCTCGATAAGTTGGGAAGCGACCTTGGCGAGAACCTGGGCATCCAGGCTATGTCCATGCTCACGGTTCCCGAAAACCTCTCCGCTGAGCTTGAGCATGATACGCTTATAATGGGGCTTACTCATCGGGCCGGATCATAGGTGCTGATCGGTCCGTGTCAAAGTGAATTTGGGCCGGCTTTGGCGGGAGAGGAAGATTGAGGGGGGACACGCGGTCGCGCGGACCGAGCCACCCCTTTAGAGCAGGATGTCCTGGTGCAGGATCATCATCCCATGCTGCTCCTTAAAACTGCTGCTCCGCAGGTTGAAGTCTTCCGGGCTTTGGGTGAGAATAAACAAGCGCGCAAGGTTGTCGGGCAACCCGGGATCTTCCACCTGATGGTGGAAGATCTTGTTTGCCCCGAGGACCCGCTCCATCACCATGTAAAAGACCGGTTCGTGTTTCTCCCCCAGGTTGAGCCCCTTGTTTTCCTTCTTCACCCTCCGGTTGGCAAAGGCATCGGCCCGGCCCAGTTTCGAGATCCGGTTGCGCATGCTCGTATCGATCAGTCGCTTGACCGAGCAGTCAGCCTTGGCGGCGTCGATCACTAAAAAGGTATCCTCCCGTTTCAGGAAATAGACGCGACCCTGGTAAACCAGCCGGGCGAACTGAATTTCCTGGGGCAGGTCCGTGCCCACGCGAAATCGCACCGTGTCAATACCGGTGGTCACGTCGCCTTCCACAGAGCAGG
>JAPYUI010000123.1:0-8546 GCA_029936175.1 Kiritimatiellia bacterium | reverse complement strand
CCACGATACACCCAATCCCGCAAGGCCTGCTTGCGGGAGGGCTCCCATTCCGGGGCGTGTGCCAGGACCAGGCTGTGCAAGGTATCCAGGCCGCTAAGCGAGGTCGGAAACGCATCATCCGCAAAGGATATCATTCGGGAGCGACGCCCGACAACGCTACCCGCCTCGCGCAGGAACATGCGAACCGGCGGCCCGGCCTTTGCCCGCTCCACCTCCAGGTAGGTGGAGGGCAGGAGACCCCGACCGATGCGCAGCTTCCACCGCTCATGCTCATTGGCCACGTAACAATGAAAATGGACCCAGCGTTGAGTGAAGGGGCTGAGATACACGGGCTGCACCAGGCGGGCACCCAGTCGACTGCCTGAAAAAATCTCTTTTTGCAGGGTAATCGGGCCATCAAAGGCCTTGTCGGTATGGTTGGCCACGAGGACCGACAGGCGATTGATGCGCTGAAGGACGACGGTGTTATTGAAGCCCCAACGCGGCTTACCCTCAAAGGTGATGCCCTGGCCCCAGGCCCCGGCCACGGGAAAAAGCAGCATGCCCAGGATAATTATGATGCGTCTCACCCGGTCATGATATGGATGGAACCCGGCTGTGGAAAATCAAAAGTCGGAGTTTTTGAGGTGAATGAATCCAGTACCCCAGGTGCCCCCTGAAAAGGAATCCTGTCGCCAACGCGGGTCTTGCCCCGGATACCCCAGCCTGCTAGCTTGTCGGAAACTTAGCAAGGATTCCTTATGCCAACCAAGAAAGAGACGCCCTGGCGCAAAGCCATGCCCGCCAGGCAATTCAACTTCATGCAGTCCATCCTCAGCGCACCCAGCCCCATCGGCCTGGAAGCTGCGATGACGCTTGGCGTATTGAAACCTTTCTTTGAGGAGGTCAAACTCCAGGGATGGGGCATCCACCGCTTCAAGGGCAATGCGGGCGTGGTACTCGACACCCATCCCGGGGAGGACGATCGATTCAGCCTGATGCTGATCGGCCACGCCGACAAGATCCGCATGCAGGTCCGACAGATCGGCGAGGACGGAAAAATCTGGATCAACAGTGATTCCTTTCTACCCACGACCCTGATTGGTCACGAAGTAAAGCTCTTCAGCGAAGACCCGAAAAAACCTGGTAATTACCGATGCATCGAGGGCGGGACCATTGAAGCGCTGGGAGCAATCCATTTTGCCCCCCCGGACCTACGGGCGGGCAAGACGGGCATTCGACCTGAAATGCTCTACCTCGAGTTACAGACCTACGGGGACCATGCGCAGGCCCAGATCGAGAAACTCGGCGTCCGCCCAGGCGATACCATCATCCTGGACCGACCCATCCGCCGCGGGTTCAGCAAACATACCTTCTACGGTGCGTACCTGGACAATGGACTCGGCTGTTTCACCGCGGCCGAGGTTGCCCGCCTGGTGGCCAGGCGCGGGGGTACCAGGAACATCCGCCTGCAATTTGCGATGGCTTCACACGAGGAGATCGGCCGATTCGGAAGCCGGGTACTCGCGGGGGTATTAAAGCCGGACGCCTTGATCGCGATTGATGTGAACCATGACTTGAAAGCGGCTCCAGGCGTCGGAGACAAGCGCTTCACGCCGCTCTCCATGGGCAAGGGCTTCACCGTGGCCAGCGGATCGATCACAAGCGAATACCTGAACACCCAGATCGCCCTCGCGGCGAAAGGCAGGGGTATTCCCGTACAACGCAGCGTGACCGGCCGTGATACGGGTACGGACGCGATGGCCGGGGTATTTGCTGGCATCGATGCGGCGGCCACCTCCGTGGGCTTCCCCATCCGAAATATGCACACGATCTCGGAAACAGCGCACACGGGTGACGTGCTCTGCTGTATCCATGCCCTGGATGCCCTGATCGAAAGGCTCGACGGGATGAACAAGGGGAAAGGCGTCCGGGTCGACGATCTGCGCAAGAATCATCCCCGCCTCGACCAGGTAAAGACCATTTGAGGTAGACTACGTATTTTACGAGCGCTTAGCTCGAACCGTTCAAACCAATCCACCATGAAGGAAGTCCCTATGAAACGCCTATTGCTTTTATCGATCCTGACCACGGCGGTCGTCCGCGGAGAAATCAAGGACAGCCCCGGGAAACACCTGGACATCATTGAGAACGGAAAGACCCTCGTCCGGTACATGTACGAATACGATAATTCGAGCCCGGAGAATCGACTGCGGACCTACAAGCCTTTTCACCATGTGATGGACGAAACCGGCGAAAAGACTATCACAAAAGGGGACGGGGGCAAGTACACCCATCACCGGGGCATCTACATCGGCTGGAACAAGCTGAGCCATGACGGAGCCACCTATGACCTCTGGCACATGAAGGGCGAAGCGACCCAGCTTCACCAGAAAGTTCTCAGGCAGGCAAGCAATGAGAAGCAAAGCACGATAACCACGCTGATTCATTGGCAGACCAAGGCCGGCGCACACGCGCTGGTGGAAGAACGAACGATTACCGTGCATCACGGAAGCGGCGCGCACGCCCTGATTGATTTTCAATCCAAGCTGACGGCGGACAATGGCGACGTCAGCCTCAAGGGGGATCCCGAGCACTCGGGTTGTCAATTCCGCCCGCACAACGACGTGGCGGGCAACAAATCAGCTACGTACACCTTCCCCGACCCGAAGACGAACGTGAAGAAGGACCGACGAATCCCCTGGGTGGCGGAGACCTTTGAATTGTACGGAAAGAATTATTCCGTGCAGCACATGAATCACCCGGAAAACCCGGGCGAGTGGATTCACTCCGCCTACCGCGACTACGGGCGCTTCGGCTCGACCTTTTACACCGATGTCAAGGATGGGGAAACACTGAGCGTGAACTACCGGATCCGGGTGACCCTCGGGGATACGCCCGGACGGGATGCCTTGGAAAAGGCGTACGAATCCTACGCGGGCAACTAAGCACCGGCGGGTTCCGCATGCGAGGCCCGCCTACCTCCGGAGCCCCATGCCGAGGAGGAAGATCGGCTTGAGAATCGACCACCACCCGCTGATGGGCTTCATCTTGGTGTAGCCACCGAGTTCCTTGGGTGGATAGATTTTCGTTACCGGCACTTCCCGAACCTTGTATCCCAGGCGGATAAACTTGAAAAAGATGTAGGGCTCGAGCTCGTACTTGTCGAGCCAGGGCTGATCGATGTTGATTCGCTCATCGTCAAAACAGGAAACCCGGATTGCGCGAAAGCCATTGGTGCTGTCGGTGATGCGCCGGCGGGCGGCCATGGAGAACAACAGGGGATGCATAAATCCGGTGGCGAGCCGGCGGTAAAAAGGCATGTTCCCGAATTCGCCCTCGGGTAAATAGCGGGACCCCTGCACAAAGTCGTAGCCATCCTCGATAATCGGCTGGACCAGGCGGGGGATCTCCGCGGGGCGATCCTTGTCGTTGCCCGCCACCACGACGAGAATCTCGTAGCCTTCTCTGCGAGCATATTTAATCGCTGAACGGATCACCGATCCAACCCCCTGCTGCTGCTCGTGATCGTAGACCTCGTAGCCCTTTTCGCGAACGACTTCGCGACTTTTGTCAGCGGACCCGTCATCAAAAACCATCATCTTGTCCACGGGAACACCTGCAAAACGGTCACAAACACGACCAATCTTCAGCTCTTCGTTCCAGCAAATGGGGGTAGCGAGAATCTTCATCAATTTCGAGCGGTATGCGTACCATACGCAAAAAGTGATTCAATGGTTAAATCACCGCAGTTCGGGCTCGGCCCGCGTATCGATCAGGCGCATCTCGACATCGGCCTGGCGAAGGATGCTGCGCTCGTGCCGGGCGTAGCCGTTATACCGGTACAGGGGATCCTGGACGGGATGCCGCCAGCGATGGAGCACACGCCCTTTCGGCACCGGCGCCGGCGCCTGGATCGGGGACAACACCCGGTAGTTTACGAAGACATAACGACCGCCAGCGGGATATCCATCCGCGTGGGGCCGAGGCCCCTTCACGCTGTAGGCCAGGCTCAGGTCGGGATACTGCACCTTCATTTCCGCCAGCCGATCAGCGGGAAAATCCTGGCGAACAACGCGACCGTAACGAAAGGCGGACTGCAGGATCACCACCAACAACAGGGCGAGGAAAACCCCATGCTGTTTCCGCCACAGGGTCGAAGCCCCCACGCTGCCGGCGATGATCAAGGCTGTGTACAGGGGAATCATGTTGCGCCCGTAAACGACGAAGTGCCGCAGGACAACCGATCCGAGAACCAGCAAAACATACAAGCCGAGCACGAAGAACAGGGGCATGCGGGCCGAACCCCCTTCGCGAAAGCTGAACGCCGCGCAGACCAAAAGTACCGGCAGCAGCACGCCCTCGGCGGAGAACAGGTGGGCCCAGCCCAGCCACCAGCCATCCGCGAAATCGCCCTGGCTGATGGTGTCCGAGAAATAGCTCAGGCCCCGGATGAAATTGGCGCCCCGCCCACCCGCAGAGACCGGTGTAGCCGCCAGCTGACCAACCAGATAGACCCCGGCAAAGCAGAGGACGTACCCCAGGCCCAGCCAGGCCCCGCGGACGGGCAGCGAGGGGTGGGAAGGCGTGCGAAGCAGGACCAGCACGCCCAGGAGCGCGAGGCTCAGGGACCAGAACCCGTTGTAGACCAGGAACACGGCAAAGGCCGCGGCCCCTGCAAGCACCAGGCGCCAGGTTCCGGGCTTGTTGCCGAGCATCCACCAGGTGGTGAGCAGGGCCACGCACAGGCCGCTGTAATACGGCAGGAGATGGCGGCTGCAATACACCATGGTACAGCTGACCGACATGATAAACAACCCGAGGAAGGCCGCCGCGTGACCACGGCCCAGGCGGCGGATGATTCCATACACCAGCAAGGCATTGGCGATCGGGACCAGGGAAAAAATGGCGGCCGCGATATGCATCGTCTGTTCCGGCGGCCATCCCAGCTTGTCGAGGACGCCCTGGATCGCGGCCGGAATCACTCCGATCAGCACCGATCCGTTATGCTGTGGATAGGTGTAGCAGAAGTGCAGGGCATGGGCGAAATCACCCTGCATCAGCGAATGCAGAAAACCGATCGAGCGAGAATACCGGTACTCGTCGGGATTGTAGAACAGCCCCCCGCGCGCGATCAGTACCAGGCGCATCAGCCAGCCCAACAGCAAGGTCCCGGAAATACAGGTCCACCGGAAGCGCCTGCGCTCCAATTCCTGTACCAGGTTCATGCCGTGTACTCCTCCATGGCACGAAAGAATTCAATGCAGGAAAAGGCGGCCCAGGTGAGCACGGGAGACCCCGAACCATCGGCGGGCAATACAAAATCGACGGCATCGTGACGGATGCATTCCTCCGGAAGCTCCCGCCAGGCCCGGCGAAGTTGCTGCAATGCTTCCCCCTGGCACCAGGACGCCCAGGGCGGGGTAAAACCGGTCTTGGGTCGCTCATAGAGTTCTCCGGGAAGGTAGCGCGAGAGGAGCCGGCGCAGGATGTACTTGCCCCGGCCATCGGGACCGATCTTGGCCTCGTAGGGCAGGCGCGAGGCAAAGGCGACCACCCGGTGGTCGAGAAAAGGACTGCGGCATTCGAGGCTGACCGCCATGCTCATGCGATCAACCTTGACCAGGATGTCATCGGGTAAATACGCCAGGAGATCCAGTTGCTGCATCTGGGCCAGGGGGTCCACGCGGGGGATGCCCGAGGCCCAGGCGGAACGCTGGTCCCGGAACGGGGTAAAATGGGGGTTGATTTTTGCCAGGTGGCGATCGGACAACAGGCAATTCCACCGGGCAAAGGCCTCGGCGGGCGAGAATCGTTTAAGCATCAGGCCCTTCAGGCGTTCCCGGACACCGACCGGGACCAGGGATTGTCCGCCAAATACCGAAAGGGCCTTGAGGTAATGCGTATACCCGCCAAACAACTCGTCGCCGGCATCGCCGCTCAGGGCCACCGTGACATGTTCGCGAGCAGCCTTGCAGACGTGGTAGGTCGGGATCGCCGACATGTCGCCAAACGGCTCGTCAAACTGGCGGGCAATACCTGAAAAAGATTCGGATAGTCCTTCGTCAACGCGCAGGACCTGGTTCGGCAATCCAAGGTGCCGGGCGACCGCCTCGGCATGGGGGGTTTCGTCGAAATCCTGGTCGGCAAAGCCAATGGTGTAGGTGTTGAGATCGGAGCCCGCCGCCTTTTGCGCCAGGGCGCAGATCAGGCTCGAGTCGACCCCCCCCGAGAGAAAGAGTCCCAGCGGGACATCGCTGACCAGGCGCAACTTGACCGCATCAATCAACAGGGCCTCGAGTTCGTCGGTGAGCTCGTCGAGACTGCGACCCGAAAAAACCTGCTGACCCATCGCGGGTGCCCAATAGGTACGCAAATCCATGCGACCCTCCCGCCAGGAAAGGACCTTACCGGGCTGCACCTGGAAGATCCCGTCGAAAACGGTTTCTTCACCGGGGCAGTAGCCATTCCGCCAAAAGGTCTCCATCGCATAGGGCTGGTGATTCTCCAGGTCGACCACTGCGAGCAAACTCTTTATTTCCGACGCGAAGACAATCCGGTCATCGTCGTGCGTGACATATAAGGGCTTCTGCCCGAGGCGATCGCGAGCCAGGTACAAGTCCCCCGTGTTCCCATCCCAGAGCGCGAAGGCGAACATCCCGTTGATCCGTTCGAGCAGGCCAGCCATGCCGTGCTCCTCGTAGAGGTGAATCATGACCTCGGTGTCGCTGCGCGATTTAAACACGTGCCCGGCGGCCTTTAACTCATCGATGTAATCACGGTAGTTGTAGAATTCGCCGTTGAACACGACCCAAATCCTGCCGTCCTCGTTGGACATGGGTTGATTGGCATCACTGGAAAGATCGATAATCTTCAAGCGGGTGTGCCCGAGTCCGACTTCCCAGTCATGATGCGGGAAGGTCCGGCTATCCTGGAAATCGGGGCCGCGATGTTCCAGCGCACCGAGCATGCCATCCAACGCGGGTGGGGAACCCCGTTCGGGACGAACCATGTATCCGGCGATGCCGCACATCGTTTACCCCATGACACGGCTGGGGACAGCCGTGGGCCTTGGTGGTTCAGGTAGAAAGGCGGGAGCTTGAAGCGGGGCACGCATGGTTCCGGGGTGCTTCGAGACTAGCGCAGGCGCCCCATGCGAATGCGGAACAACCCGATCATCGTCATCTTGAGGAGAATCAGGCCGTGGCGGAAACGATTAATATTGGTCGAGCCATAGGTGCGGGCCTTGTAGCGAACGGGAATATCTGCACTGCTCAGTCCGAGCACGGACGCGGGAAAGATCAATTCAAAATCGCCGAAGGGGTCAAAGTCGCCAAAGTCCTCTCGCCACGCCTTGAATCGTTCGTAATCGTGCGCCGCGACCAGCTTGGTTCCACAGAGTGAATCGCCCAGCTGGAGATCGGTCAGGGCACTCAAGGCTTTCGCAAAAAACAGGTTGCCCAGGTGGTTCAGGAAGCGCATGGCCTCCCCCTCCATGGGATAAAGCAGGCGGCTGCCATTGATGTAATCCGCGTGACCCTGGACATACGCATCGTAGAAACGGGGCACCATCTCCGGCGGCATGGTCAAGTCGGCGTCCAGAATGGTCAACAACGCCCCCTTCGATTGGGCGAAGCCGAGCCGGACGGCATCGACCTTTCCCTTGCCGGTCTGCTGAAAGCAGGACAGTTCGAAAAAGTCGTGCCCCTCGTTCACCACGGCCTGGATGACCTCCCAGGTATCATCACTGGAATGCCCCTCCACGAAAATAAGCTCGGTTTTGACACCCTCCATCTGCGGCGTCTCCTCCAGCGCGCGACGGATATTTCCGGCCTCGTTTCGGGCCGGGATGACAATCGAGAGCGAGGGCTTATGCGTACTGGCAATACGCGGGCGAAAAACGATAATCGTGGCGAAGGACAGCCAGCGAACAACCGGGATCGCCGGGGTGACCTTGTTGATGAGCCAGCCGAGGCCCAGCAACTTCAACGGCAGGTAACAGACCGGGCGTACGCTGACCATTTCGAAACCCTCCAGCTCAGCCAGTTGTTCCAGCGAATCCTTGGTGACGAAGGTTGTCATCTGGCCGCTCCGGCTTAACTTTAGCGCGGTCATCAGGCGAAACAGGCCCTTGTGGTAGGGATTGTAGGCGACCGCAACGATGCGGGAGGTGCGCGCCATGCGCGGCTTGAAGTCCCGGAAGATCTGCTGGATGTCGAAAGTGAAATTGATATTCCCGTTTAATAGAATCGCTGAGCGCTGTGTTTCCTCACCGCTCAGGTCGGGCATGAGGTCCAGATCGTCGAACGTGTATTTCACCTTGGCCTGGATGCGGTCCAGGAGATCGCCCTCGTCGAACATCACCGGCTTTACCTGGATGATGCGGTCGTAGTATTTGACCATGGAGGAGATCTCCGCTGCCATCAACTGGTAGAGATAGCGGCGCCAGGGACGGATCTTTTTCGTCTCCGTGGAGGTCATTTCCAGCTTCTGTTGTTCCGTTTGATCCATCTAAGGCAACATAATCGGCATCGCCGGTCGGGACAAGACTCAACCTTGACTTTGTA
>JAPYUI010000348.1 GCA_029936175.1 Kiritimatiellia bacterium | reverse complement strand
GTGAACTTCGTCATGGAATACGGCAATTACGGATACCGGGACGAAATGACAGGACAGGGATACCAGAGCAATCGCACCAACATGGAGGCCACCATGCAGCGCCGCATGTGGCACCAGAACGATCCCGGAGTGGTGCCGAACCTGCTCATCACCGGCCGGGGCGCACCCACAGGTATACTCGTCTATGAGGGCAACCTGTTGCCGAAGCCCTTTCGCGGGCAAATGATCCATGCCGAGCCCGGACGCAACGTGGTCTGGGCATTTCTCACCAAACAGGTCGGCGCCGGCTATCAGGCGAGCATCACCAACCTGGTTCACAGCCAAGTAGATCGCAACTATCGGCCCTCGGACGTCTCGGTGGCGCCGGACGGTTCGATCATCATCGCCGACTGGTTCGATCCGGTGGACTGCTGCCACCGCACCATCAACGATGCGGGCCGGATCTTCCGGGTGGCACCTCCGGGCCATGCCTATGTGGTTCCTGACCTTGATTTCAAGACACCCGCCGGTGCTGCCAAGGCACTGCGGAACCCCAACCTGTCCGCACGGTATAAGGCATGGACCGCCTTGATTGGAATGCAGCAGCGCGCGCGGCCTGTTCTGGAGAAGATGGCAAATGATGACAACCCGCGCTTCCGTGCCCGCGCCTTGTGGGCCTTGGCCGCAATCAAGGACGGTGCACAGAAGGCCATTGAGAAGGCATTGCAGGATGAGGACGCCAACCTGCGGACCCTCGCCCTCCGTATCGCCCGGCGCCATGCTATGCCCATCGAACCTCTCGTGCTCCGGTTGGTCCGCGACGAGTCCGCCCTGGTTCGCCGGGAATGCGCGGTATCCCTGCACCGCGTAGCCACGGCGGAGGCTGCCGGGCTGTGGGCGGAGCTCGCCCTCCAGCACGACGGCAAGGACCGTTGGTACCTGGAAGCCCTCGGCATAGGCGAAAAGGGAAATGAAACAGCCTGCCTTGCCGCATGGCTCAAAAAAATCGGCAATGCCTGGAACGCCCCGGCCGGATGCGACATTGTATGGCGTTCGCGGGCACCGGAGGCTGCTACATTGCTCGCCAAGCTGCTATTGGATCCCAAGGTGCCGGAGTCCGAGCATCCCCGCCTCATGCGGGCCCTCGATTTTCATTCGGGTAAAGCCAAGGAAGATGCCCTCGCCGCCCTGTTGCTTAACCTGGACGCGCCGGCCGAACCCCAAAAACCCAACGTATTGTTTATTGCCATCGACGACATGAACGACTGGATCGGGCCGCTGGGCGGCCATCCGCAAGCGATCACCCCGAACCTGGACCGGCTGGCGAAGATGGGGGTGACCTTCCGTAACGCCCATACGGCATCCCCCGCCTGTCATTCCTCGCGAGTCGCGATCATGACCGGGGTTCGGCCCAGCACCTCGGGCATCACCGCCAACGTCTTTCAGGGGATCGGGCCGAATTGGCGCAAGAACCCGAAGCTGGCCGATGTCGTGACCTTGAGTCAGCATTTTCGCAACAATGGCTATACCGCCGTGGGTGGCGGCAAGATCTACCACGCCCTGCAATGGTGGAATGGCAGCGAAAACGATCCGGATACCTGGGACTCCTATTTTCCTGAGCCCCACAAGCCGATTCCTTTCCAGGTGCGGCCGCCCACCAGGGACGTGCAGGCACATGAGGCGAGCTGCTTCGGGCGACGTCCGCTGGGCAACCATTTGTTCGGCTGGCTACCGGTGGCCGAGGGCGATTCCGGAATGAGTGACTACAAGGTCGTCGACTGGGCAGTGAGCGAAATGAAGAAGAAGCGCGACAAGCCGTTTTTCATCGCCGCCGGAATTTTTCGCCCACACATCCCCTGGGAGGTGCCGGCCAAGTATTTCGACATGTATCCGTTGGACAAGGTGCAGCTTCCCGCGCACAAAAAAGACGACCTGGTCGACACCTGGGACCACGGCCGGCGAAGCTGGCATCAGTGGGTCGCTCAAAACGACCAGTGGAAGCAGGCGGTACGGGGATACCTCGCGAGCATCACCTTTGCCGACGCCATGGTCGGCCGGCTGCTGGACGGGTTGCAGCGAAGCGGCCGCGAGAAGAATACCATTATCGTTCTCTGGTCGGATCACGGCATGCATATAGGAGAGAAAGAGAACTGGGAAAAGTTCACCTGCTGGGAGGAGTCGACCCGGATCCCCATGTTCGTGGTGGCGCCCGGGGTAACCGGGGCAGGCGGGGTGTGCGACCGGCCGGTTAGCACGCTCGACATCTATCCCACCCTGGCGGAACTGGCGGGCACGGCGTTGCCGAAACAACTGGAAGGCGAATCCCTGCTGCCGTTGCTGAATGACCCGAAATCAGGCAAACGCATCCAGCCGGCCATTTCCAGCTATCGGCGCATTCACGGGGTGCGCACCGACCATTGGCGCTATGTCTTCGATCCCGGCTCGAAGCTGGAGGAATTGTATGATCACCGCAAGGACCAGGGCG
>JAPYUI010000347.1 GCA_029936175.1 Kiritimatiellia bacterium | reverse complement strand
TGGATTATGATTTGGAAAACTTCGACCGCAAGTCGGTGGACGGCTACGTGGGCACCTTGCTGGACCTTGCTGTCCTGGCCTTGCAGACCGACTCCACCCGGGCGGTCACGGTGCAGATTCCGTTCTGGGAAGGTTTCAATGAAGCCAGCCTCAGCGGTAATTACCACGACCTGTCCCACCACGGCCAGAAGCAGGAAAAGATCGAGAAGTTGCTTTTGCTGGAGCACGCGATCCTCAAGCGCATCAGCGCTGCGCTCACCACGATGAAGGAACGCCAGGTCGGCAAGAGCTCCCTGTTCGACCAGACGACCACGCTGCTGACCGCCTCCATGGGCAGCGCCAACTCCCACAATTTTGATGACCTGCCGGCAATGGTGTTTGACGGTCGCATGAAGAACGCCGGCCATTTGCGCTGTAAGGATGTCCCCATGAGTAACCTATACCTCGGCCTGCTACAGCAATTTGGCGCCGAACGCGATCGCTTCGGCGAAAGCACGGGCGTCTTCGACCTGTTGTCGTGATGCGGCGGCCTTGGACAGCCCTGCTGGCGGGCTTCCTCCTGCCGGGGATTCTTCCCGCGGAACCCAAACTGGAACAATTCTTCGCCCAAAACTGCGTCAAGTGTCACGGGCCTGAAAAACAAAAGGGCAAGGTGCGGCTGGACAAGCCATCGGGGGCGCTATTCGCCGATGAGGAGTTGCTGGAGCTGGTCGCCTCCATGCTGGAGTCGGGCGATATGCCGCCGGAGAAGGCACCTCAACCCAAGGCTGAGGCGAGGGCGAAGGCCTTACAGTTGCTCCAGAAACACATCCTCACCCAACGTCCGGTCAATCCCCTGAAGCGCCTCACGCGCGCTGAGTACACCCACACGCTACGTGATCTCTTCGGGGTGAATTTTGATTTTAACGATCTATTGCCACCCGATCACGTGGAGCACGGCTTCGACAAGTTTGGCGAGGCTCACCTGATGTCGTCGCATCAGGTGATGGCCTACCTCAAGACCGCCCGCTTTATCGCCGAGCGGTTGTTTCCCGATACCAAGCCCGAGACGCGAAATTGGGAGTTTGATGCCCGGCACTTCCACGGAAGCGGCAACGTCGCCGTTGGCGGTGGCGGGGATTACCGCGACGGCGAGAACTTTTTGCTCACGGGCTTTCGTCCGTACCGCAGCAATGTGCATTTTTCCACCAATCCCGAGACCTACGAGCGCTTCAAGATTCCCGCTTTTGGCAGGTACCGGTTCGATGTTCAGGTTGAATCGGTCGATTCAAAGGAAGCCGAGATCATTGGTATTAATCTTGGTGACGGGCGTTATCCCGTCGCCTTCCGTGGCATCCGCCGTATTCCTCTGCCGCATGGCTCAAAAGGTTTTAAGGTCGAACTCACGCTTAAGGCGGGCGACCAAGTGGCGTTCACCTTCGACAGTGCCCGTGTGCCGAGGGTTGGTGGTAATCCGCAAAAGTACAAGGGCCCCAAGATAGGCTTCACTAAGGTCAAGGTCACGGGCCCGTTGGTGGAAGAATGGCCCACCGCTGCGATGAAAGCCATTCTGCCGAAACTGGACATGAAGCCCGGCAAACTGGTCGATCACCTTGCCTTGTTGCTCACCCAACGTCCGTTGTCCCCGGAGGACCGTCTGGCTTTTGTGGAGATCGCGGAAAAACGACGAGCGAAAGGAGCATCCCAAGTCGCCACTGCCCGTAATTTGTTGATCGCGCTACTGACCTCGCCCCATTTCATTTACAAGGCCGAGTCGCCTGAACTAACCGGCGTGGAGCGGGCTTATCGGCTGTCCTATTTCCTCTGGAACTCCGCGCCGGACGCGAAACTGTTGGCCGCCGCCCGCTCCGGTGCCTTGGGCAAGGATCCCTCGGCCCAGGTGGAGCGGATGCTCAAGGACGCCAAGGCCGGCCGCTTCATCGACGACTTTACCCGTCAATGGCTGCAGCGCGACAAGGTGGACGACTTCGGGCCGGACGTGCGGGTGTTCAAGAACGTGCGCCGCATGACGGTCGATTCCATGGGCCGCGAAGGACGCGAGCTGTTTCGCCATCTGCTCGAGAAGGGCCTGAGCATGGAACACTTCATCGATTCGGATTTCGTCATGGCCAACGACCGTCTGGCCCGTTTCTACGGTTTGCCCGCAGTAAAAGGTGATGCCTTCGTTCCGGTGAAGCTGCCCAAGGACAGCGAGCGTGGAGGGCTCGTTGCCCAAGCTGGTTTCCTTAAGCTCACCTCCACCGACTTCGCCACTTCACCCATCCACCGTGGCGCGTGGATTCTGAAGAATCTCTACAATGAACGCATCGAGCCGCCCGCCGACGTGGTGATCAATGAGCCGGACATTCGCGGCACCACCACCATCCGTGAGGCCATCCTCAAGCACCAGGAGCTCGAGAGCTGCTCCCGCTGTCATTCGAAGATCGATCCCCTGGGTTTCGCCCTTGAATACTACGACCCGGTTGGGCGCAA
>JAPYUI010000122.1:6821-13406 GCA_029936175.1 Kiritimatiellia bacterium | reverse complement strand
CATTGTTCGTGTCGAAGAGCTCGCCTGACTGTCCGCTCTCGACCAGGTCGGAAATACCGTCTCCATCACTGTCGGTATCCAGGTGGTTCGGGATTCCGTCGTTGTCCGCATCATTGGGTACAACCACACCAGAGCTCAACGTAATGTCAGAGACGCTCCAGTCGGATGGGGCACCACCGGCATGCGATCCAGAGAATGCCGTGTCGACAGCGAAGTCCTGTCCGTAGGCAATATTCGTGGTGCGAAGGCTGACCCCATTCTTTTGGTATTCCAGGTCGGTGCCGCTGACTACAATGGTTAGGACATCTCCTGCAGCATACGTGGCATACGCCTTGTTTGAGCCGTTTTCACAAATCCTGAGGCTGCCGTCGTAGCGCAGGAAGATGGCGTGGTCGATGTCGGTCCAGTTGGTACTTTCGCCCGATCCTTCCCCGGCCTTGTTCAGCCCGATGACCACGTTACTGATGTCCCCCTGATCCGGGGTGAAGGACAGGGTGTAGTGCCCGCTGATCCCCAGTTCGTTGAAATCGAGTGATGTCACGCTTGAGTTCCAGTTGGGCGGCGCCCATTTACTGAAGTGCAGGGAGTTCCCGACCGCGGTAATCCCGCCGATCTGGTTGATCCAGGTGGTCATCGGGATTACCGGGCCGCCTATCTCGCTCGTGTCGAGAATGCCGTCGTTGTCGTCGTCGAGGTCGATGCTGTCGAGGATGCCGTCCCCATCGGAATCCAGTGCGTATACCTGGCCGGCCGAAAAGGCCAGGCTCAGCAGGCATGCGAGGATAATCAGGGGGCTCCGCTTTAACCATTCATATTTTCCGTAGGATGTATTCATTGTATTGTCCGTTTCTGTGTGACCCGTTTGACGTCTGTCTGGCGTGCAGGGCCACGTGGTTTCGTTTTAGTTATGAGATCTTGTTTAGCAACCCGTGTGCCAGAACGGCTGCATGGCGGTCCAGGGTTGATGGAGTGATTGGGGTGTAGGAGGCTGTCCTACACCTCACCCCGGGATGGGGGTGGGAATTCGCAAATCTAAAAAAAATATGGGGAGTCCGGCCCTATTTAGGCACGCGTTGAGAAGTCCAGCGGTCGCTATGCGCACATTGGCCCGGTTGGTACAGACGCGCGTAGTATCGATTCAGGGCATCTCGTATACCACCCGGTAATTCCGGCGCATAACGTCGATGGGATGCGGTCGCCCGCCATCGCCCTGGTCGGTGAAGATCATATCCTGGTCCGTGGGCACGGTGACCCCACTCAGCAGGCGTTGCCAACCGCTTAATCCCCCGGACCACTCGAGATGTTGCAGGCGATTGGAGAGGGCGGGGAAGCGAAACTCGGCCTTGCCGTCCGGCAGGGTCCAGATGTCCAATCGCGGCCCGCGTTCGTAGTCTTCCTCGATCGGGCTGAGCTTGACGATGTATTCGTAGAGGTTATTCAGCCCGTCTCCATCAAAATCGCCGCTCCCGCTATGGGCACCAAAGCCATTATGAGCCTGCAAACCGTGCTGGTTTTCCCAGAAATCGGGCAGGCCATCGCCATCGCTGTCGGTAGCCGTGCCGGGGAACATTTTCACCACCTCGGTATCGGAAAGGGTCAGGTTGCCCCGTTCATGGGTCACGCGCACATGATGTAAAAAATCCGGATCGCCGTTATACAGGTTGGGAAAGGTAAAGTCGAAGCGGTGTTCGTCCAGGTTGTCCGGATGCCGGAACAGGGCGTACCGTGAACGGTCGATCGCCACCTCGCCCTCGGAGGAACCGCTTTCGCTGCTGGCAATCAAGATGGTGACTTCGTCCAGGAATGCCGGGTCGGTCATGCCGGGCGGAATGAGATCATCAAGGAAATAGACCCGCATGACCCAGCCTTCATCCACCACGGTTCCCGGGGTTCCGGGAACACCGATGTGCCAGTTGATCGAGGATCCGGTGCCGACCGAACGCGTCATGGTGGTGTACCAGCCTTCGGCGTCGCTGAGCGAATGATCCCCGCTGCTGGAAGCCTCCTTGAGGCGGACCCGGATAAGGGCATTCCCCGTGTCCGGAATATTCCGGTATTCAAAGCGCCAGATCTGGGCCCAACCGCTGTCGCGCAGGAAGGTGCTGGAACCCGAGCGCATCGCCTGTGCCCAGTTGTTGGTGCCGTTGCCGTCGTTCGCGGAGTCGTTCGTGGGGTCGAGGTCCTCGATGTTGTACCAGACCTCGGTGACGCTGGGATCCGCGAAGACCACTGCGCCATAGGTCGATCCACCCAGGGTATCGTTCTCCCGGGGGAAGGCGATTTCACCCGCAGGCCTATCGCCGTCATAATAGAAGGTCTGCACGTGGGTCTTGTAAATGGAGGATCCATCGTATCGGCCGACATAGGCCCGACTGCGGAGGACGTGGAAGCCCTCGCGCAGGCCGCTTTGCATCTTGCCGTAATCGTTGTGGAGGTGATAGGTCACGCTGTTGGCGTCAAAGTTGTCGATCTCAAACAGGGTTTCCATACGCCTGCCCGTGGTGATGTCACCGTCACTCCAGGGAAAGCGGCTGCCCGCGACGTTCTGCCCGGCGCCGATCTTGTAGCGCAGCGTCGTGCCACTCGGCATGGCCGGTAGGCTGCCGGTCCACCACTCGGTGTCGCCTATGCCGTCATGTTCACCGTTAAACGCCCTGCTTAGCTCGATAGCCTGGGTGTTGTCTTTGCCTGTCCCGGCCAGGCCTTCCGGGAACGTTCCACCATCATCCGTATAGTAGAGGAATACACGATCTACCTCTCCCTGGTACCCTGTTTTCACCCACAGGGTGACCGCTTGGCCGGCGGCGTTCTCCGGGGCGGGGAAAAACTGCGGCACCGCGTTGGTCTGCTGGTTGTCCCCTTCCGGGTCGTGATACACCCAGGATGCGGTGTCATGGCTGGAACTGGGCCCACTGCCATGGTAGAAGGTAATACCCGCAGTGCCGACCACGAGCTCATAACTTTCCGCACCGAGGGATCCGATAACGTTACGCGATACGTCACGGGCAGCAAATTTTTCGTTTACCCGGTGAACAAAGCGCATCTGCTCGAATCCGAGGTAGGTATCGATCGATGATTGACGAACCGCATCATTATTGAAATCGCCGTCGCCCTGGTCATCGAACAAATCGTCGTTGATTCCCGGGGCAAAATCGCGCAGATCCCCCGTGGTGGGCCCGAGGGCCATCTGGGAATTGAGGTCAACCCCTCCATCGAGCTTCAGCCGGATGTTTTCCGCAGAGCCATCCGCGCGTGCGACGAAGCGCAGATTTCCGCCATCGGTCACCCGGGGAATCCAGTGGGTATAGCGGTGATCCGCCAGGTCACTGTCGGGCAGTCCGTAGGGGTTGAAGGCGGGATCGCCATCCGGGCCATCCGTGCGCACGTGGGCCATGTTGCCAACCCGTTCGCTCCCCTGGTAGATTTCAATCGGCTGGCGTTCCGCGCTGCCAGACCAGGCTGCGGGCATCTCCGGCACCCGCCAACTGAAGGCGTACCATCCGCCGGAAGGAACGCCGACCGTGGCGCCGCCGGTGTCGCGGATGGTTCCATTTCCCTGTACGATGACGTAGAACGGACCGCCGTGCGGCGAATAATTTTTCAGGCGCGCACCGGGAGGGAAGGAGGTGTACACATCCGGCCGGTGGTGGTGGCCGCCGAGGTAATTCCGTGCCATCATGAACAGCAGGGTGGCCCCGTTCCAGTTCCCGTTGCCCTGGGCATTCTCTCGCGGGTCGATGCGCTCGTAGGCGATGAAATCCTGGTCGCTCCAGCGGGGCTCCTGGTAGCCCCGGGCGAAATCGCGGGCCACCCGGAGGGCACCGGTCACGTAGGATTCGCCGAACTGGCCCAGGAAGGGGATGCGGGAGGGCTTGGGGAAATAATCCGGTTCACCGGCCTGGTGGTACCCATCGGTGTAGACGATGGGCAGTCCTTCGCGGAGCATCATCCAGGGGTGGGCATTTGCACGATCGCCGTCGTAGAGGTAATCGTTGTCGTGACTCATCACGTAACTCATGGAGACCGCTGAGTTTGCGTTGTAGTGGCCGTAACCCGGGTCATCCATCCCGCTCATGTTGCCGCCGATATTGGATTTCACCAGGTTCAGCAGGCGGTCCGAGGCGATGCGCATGCCTGCGTCAAGGTAGCCGCCTTCGGCGGGTGGGGCGCCGAGGTGTTCGCCGAAGACCATCGCGTCGTCCCAGGCCTGGAACTCGGGATTAAACACGGTATCGCGATGATTGTTCCAGTCGGAGAATCCCCGGGTGAGGTTGAAGTGCTCCTGGAGGGCACCCGTGTATCCCCAGTTGACCCAATCCTTGTCGGCACCATTTTGTTTGCCGAAAAAATAATCGGGGACGTGCTTCACCGCATCCAGGCGGAAGCCGTCCGGGCGGACTTCCTGGATGAACCAGCGGAGGGCGCGCAGAAGCATGCCATTGACGTCCTCGGAGACGGGGTCCCCCATGTTATAGATGCCGTCGCCATATCCCCATGCGGTGGTCTGGCGCCAGGGCACACTGGGGTCGACACCCGTATCGGTGAAGGGTTCGCTCGTCTCGCCGGGATCGTGCTGCTCGTTGCTGTTCAGGTCGTCCCAGTCAAATCGTCCGTTGTTTTCGCCGGTGTCGCCGGTGTTGGGAAGGCCGTCCAGGCCATCATCCAGGTAGGGTTCGCGATCCGCAAAGGGGTGGACGGGTTGCCCCCCGTTGTTGGTCAAGGGCGAGAGGTCCAGGTCGGGATACCGGGCGGTCTTTCCGGGATGCCGGATGCCGGACCACTTTGCATGCGTCGCCCCCTCGAGCAGGCCGAGGGCGTCAAAGGACACATTGTTCCCGCTCTCCTGCGCAATGTCCCAGGCGAAAGGGTTGCGGTTGAGCACCTCCCACTCGTTGTTCCAGTCGGGCCAGTCGGCGAACTTCTGCCAACCGGTTCCGTTCCATCCGATGTGGAAGTCCTCGGGCACAAAGCCGGGAATGCTGTCAAAGAGTTCGCCCACCTGTTTATCCGAATCCAGCCCACCCGCGTTGTGGGCCATGACGTTGTCAAAGAAGACCCGGAGCCCGAATCGATGGGCGGTTTCCATGAGCCGCAGGAGGTCCTGCCTGGTCCCGTACTTGGTGGGCAGGCTGCCGGATTGATCGATGTCGCCGAGATCGAATCGATCAAAGGTGTCGAAGCCTACCGAGTAGGCCCCTGCGCCGGCCTTGAACGGTGGCGGCAGCCAGAGGGCGGTATAGCCGGCCTCGGCCAGTTCAGGCATCCGGCTCTCGATTTCGTTCCACGAGGTGTTGAAGTACTGGAGAATGACCTCGGCCTGGATCGTGCAGGAAACCGTGACAAGCAGCCCAAAGAGCAGGGTGCGGCCACCGTGTTTTGTGAGGGGTTGAACCATGTCCCTATACCGTACCCGAAAATCGGGCGTATGCACTCCTATGCTGTGGGGAAAGGCGTTATTTAATATATGATTTCTTGATGAAATCCCTCCCCCTGTGCGCAGCCCCGCCCTTCGTTTATTCGGGTGCGACGTCACGTGCCCAGGCCTCGTGCAGCTTTTTCAGGCGCGCGACGATTTCCGGTTGGGCCTTGGCATGGTTGGTGAGCTCCGGCTTCTCGTCAGCCAGGTTGTGCAGGCTCATGTTGTTTCGCCCATCCGTGCCGATCAGTTTCCAGTGGTCCTTGCGCACGGCCCATTTTTTGTGCCACTGGAAATAGAGTACGCCGTCGTATGCGGATTTCGCCCCGGCGGACCGGATGACGGGGAGCAGGCTGTGGCCGTCGAGCCTCGGCGCAGTAGCGGGCTGCTCGATGCCGCAGAGTTCCAGCACGGTGGGAAACCAGTCCATGGCGGTGACGGCCTGGTCGCGAACCACGCCTTGTGGCAAGCGGGCGGGATAGCTGATGATGGCGGGCACGCGAATGCCGCCCTCGAGGAAGCGACCCTTGTGCCCAATCCATTTTCCTGTGTATCCTCCACCGCTCGCGCCGTAGAAGTGCCCCTTGGGGTGGCCGCTCTTGTGATGGTCCACGCGTATGCGGTTGCCGGTCTCCTCGGAATGGCCGTTGTCGCTCATGTAGATGATGATCGTGTTCTCGCGAAGTTGCAGGGCCTCCAGCTTGTCCACGATTTGGCCGATGTAGTGATCCGTGGCGTTCACGATGGTGGCATAGGACTTCCGGGCAGGATCCTTCATTTCCTTGAAGGGTTCCCCGAAGGCCTCCGGAGTTTGTTCCGGGTAGTGGGGTATGTTGAACGGGGCATAAAGGAAGAATGGGCGCGCTTTGTTTTCCTCGATGAAGGTCAGGCAGCGTTTCGTCATCATTTCCGGGAAATATTTCCCGTTCGCCTGCACGGGGGTGATGCCTTCGTAGAGGTCGTGAAACCCATTTCCGTGGAGAAAGAAGTGGTTGTAGTTGTCAATGAACCCGTCCCGGATTCCGAAGAACTCGTCGAAGCCCTGCTTCTTCGGCCCGAAATCCCGGTGGGCACCGAGATGCCATTTCCCGAAGAGTGCCGTGCGGTATCCCGCGGGCTTGAGGGCTTCCGCCAGGGTGAGCTCGTCCAGGGCCAGGTTGATGCCGTCG
>JAPYUI010000122.1:0-6721 GCA_029936175.1 Kiritimatiellia bacterium | reverse complement strand
ATTGGGCTGTTGCTTTGCTGCCCAGGTGTTCATCAGGCAGATCGTACATGTTGCCAGGAGGATTGAATATTTCATCCTTTCTTGTCTATCTTGAATTCTCGGGGTGTCGATCCCTTATTGACAGGATGACCAACCTGCGATGCTCCCCCGCTATCTAAAACGATTTGGGCCTGTTCAGTATCCGAAATTTCGTCTTAACTGGCCTGCGGCGTATCGAAAACCTTTGACATGAAACCACGAATCAAGTTGGCCGAGACCGAGACCTCCGATGGGAGGAAGATGGCGCTTTATGAGCACGATGGGGATTATGCAATCATCATTGATGGCCACGAGTTGATGGTTTCGCGTGCGAATGCGTCCGAGCGTTTACTCGGCACTCGCGGGGTCGCCAAGCTCAGTAAAAGTGAGCCCGCGCGGGTGCTGATCGGCGGCCTGGGCCTGGGATTCACGTTGCGCAGTGTCCTGGAGGCGGTGGGTCCGGATACACTTGTTGATGTGGTTGAATTGATACCCGTGGTGGTGGAGTGGAATCGTACACACCTTCAGGGCTTGAACGGTGCGCTCCTGGATGATCCGCGCGTGAACGTGCTGACCGAGGACGTGATCGTCTTTATCCAGGATGCGAAACCCGGAACGTATGACGTCGTTCTCCTGGATATCGACAACGGCCCCGACCCCATGGTCACCGCGAAGAACAGTCAATTGTATTCCCGGTCCGGGCTGCATGCCGTGCGGGTTGCACTGAAATCGGGTGGGCGTGCGGTGTTCTGGTCAGCGGGAGCGAATAAACAGTTTGAGGCCCGCCTGGCGAAGGGCGGGTTCAAGGTAAAAGCCGTGCCCGCGAAGATACATGAAGGGTCCAGGCAGGCGGCATATATGTTGTACGTGGCCGACTAATGACAAGTTGCCGTTCCGGCGGTATTGCCGCCCTGGCGGATGGGATATCTTGGTGTTGATTTGGGAAACGAGGCCCTTACTGTTTGACCGCTGCTTCGCATCATCGCACAGTCCCGCATGAGCTGGAATTACGAGGAACTCGATTTTCGTCCCACCCCGATCGGGGACCTCATGCTGCGTCGCCGGCGCATGCCCGAGCTGGGCGATACCGACATCTACGAGGTCAAGCTGGGGGAGGACTTCCTCATGACCAGCCTGTTCCACGAGGCGGAACATCGCCTGGCCAAGCTCGGCCTGGCCGCCCTGGATCGGGACGACCTGAATGTCGTCGTCGGTGGACTCGGTCTCGGCTACACCGCGGTTTCGGCCCTGGAGGACACCCGGGTATCTTCCCTGGTGGTCATCGAAACCCTGGAGGCCGTGATCGAGTGGCATCGGGACGGCCTTATTCCCCTGGGTGGGACCCTGACCGGGGACCCGCGCTGTCGCCTCGTGCAGGCAGACTTCTTCGCCCGGTCCCGCGATGTGACAAGCAGCTTCGATCCGGAGCATCCCACGGTGAAACACGATGCGGTGCTGCTGGATATCGACCACACGCCCACGCATGTCCTGCACCGGGCGAATACCCACTTCTATACCGAGGAAGGTCTGCGCGAGCTCGCACAGCACTTGAAGCCCGACGGGGTCTTTGCCCTTTGGGCCGACGGAGATCCGGAAGCGTATTTTACCGATCGGCTCGGCAAGGTGTTTGCCCGGTCCGAGTCGCATATGATTACGTTTGAGAATCCCATCACCGGTGGAGTGTCAAAAGGGGCGGTGTACGTGGCCCGGATGGACTGAACGATGGGCTGCCGCCCGGCGCCTTATGCAGCTTTCTTTTTTCTCGGCTTGGCCGGCACCGGCTTGTCGAGATCCAGTGGATCGCCCGTGACGGGTTGCCAGTCTTTCATGACCTTCATCATCCTGGAGATGCGCTTGGCGTGCTCCGGGCTTCCGGAGAGATCCTTGGTTTCCTGTGGATCTTTTCCCAGGTTGTACAGGCGGGAACGCTGAATCTTCGGATAGTAGATGAGCTTCCAGTCGTCGATCGTGACCTGGCGCTGCAGCATGGTGTAGGCGCCGTAGATCGAATCATAATTGCGCTTCTTCGTGCCCTTGATCATGGGGAGGACGCTATGAAACTGCACGTAATCGGGCACCGGCGCACCGGCGAGCTCGAGAATGGTGGGCATGGCATCCTGGAGGTAAATCGCCCCATCGATACTTTTCGCGGCGGGTACACCGGGCCCGGCGATGATCCAGGGAACGCGGATGCTGTGATCGTACATGTTTTGTTTGCCGAGCAGGGCGTGATGGCCGCAGCCGAGTCCGTGGTCTGCGCTGAAGACGATATAGGTGTTGTCGGCCTTCCCGGACTTCTCCAGGCTGTCGAGGATGCGGCCGATTTGTGCATCCATGTGGGTGATGATCGCATAGTATTCGCGGCGATTGACCTTTACCGCGTTCTCGGTACGCGGGAAGGGGGCGAGCTTTTCATCGCGCAGGGAGCGACCACAGCCGATGGAATCCTTGTAGGGATACTCGGCCAGGAAGGGTACGGGCAGGGTGATGTTTTCCACCGGGTACATGTCGACGTATTTCTTTGGTGCTTGCCGCGGGTCGTGCGGCGCGTTGAACGCGATGTACATGAAGAAGGGGTTTTCAGCACCCTTGGCCTGGTCGATAAAGCTCAGGGCGTCATCGCCAACCACCTCGCTCCAGTGTTTGCCCCCTTCCCAGAAGCCACCGAACTTGGGATCGGACGGGTCCCAGGGATCGGGCTGGCCGTCGATGGGGCGGTTGTACCCTTCCTTGGTCTGCTTGGGCATGCCGCCGCGCGTGTGTTCCGCACGGGTGAAGATGCGCTGGGTGTCGGCTTTCACGTGCCACTTCCCGGTAAAGTAGGTGTCGTATCCCGCTTTCCCCATCAGCTGTGACCACATCTTACCGTCGTCCTGCCACTGCTTTAGTTCCTTCTCGATTTTTTGAGCGTGCCAGAGGAAGACACCGGTGTTCAGCATGGTCCGGCTGGCTACGCAGACCGCGCCGTGGTAGCCGCCCATGTTATACGCGTGGGTGAAGGTCATGCCGCGCTTGACCAGTCGGTCGATGTTGGGCGTCTTGATCTCGCGATTCCCGTGTGCGGCGATGGTGTCGTAGGCCATGTCATCGGCAAAAATGAAAAGAACGTTGGGTTTTTCCGCGTGGGCATGAACCAGCATCATCGCGAGCAGGGAGACCGTCAGGAGCTTGATTTTCATAGGGTAATCCTCGGGTTAGGGTCCGTAGGTTCTAGTGGAAAGGAATGGGGATGACCAGCCGTTTCTGGTGCGCGGTTCAGGTGGGTGTGCACCGGTTTGAACCGGTGCGGAAAGCGTCTCTTTTCCTCGTTGTTCTCGTGGGCTGGTGGCTTACCAACGGTGCCTTGCGGTTATGGTGAATCCCCTCGGCGGTCCAAAGAACACCTGTCCTTTTCCATCTTTCCTCACCTCTACGGCCTCATCGAAAAGGTTGTTCACCCGAAATGCGAGCTGCAGGGTTTTGCCCAGCTGCCAGTTGGCGAGCAGGTCCATCGTCCACGCGGCATCGAGCGGGCGCTGGTTGAGATCGTCCTCAAAGACGGCGCTGAAGCCCCGGGCGAGCAGGCCGGCCTGCAGTGTTGGATGTGCGGACCACCAGGCGAGGAGGGTGCCGTTGTGCGCGGGGGTCTGGGCCAGCTGATTGCCCGCGAGGCCGGGATACCGGTCAACTTCGCTGTCCGTGTAGAGATAGGCGGCCTCCAGGTGGAGCGTGTCATGCAATCGCCAGGACCCTTCGCATTCGATGCCGGCGGTGTGCACGCGGTCGAGGTTTTGGCGTTGCCGTCCGCTGCCACCGGCGGGAATAAACCCCCAGGGTGCGATGTTTGCGGGGCCCTCGACCTGGCTTACATTGCCAACCAGGTTGTCGATGCGATTGTAGAATACGGATGCACGTATCCGGTTTTTATCGTCCAGCTTCCAGTGCATCCCGGTTTCCGCGCCGTAGATGCGTTCGGGATCGAGCTTTTCGTTTGCGATCGTGATGTCATTGCCGACGCGAAAGGGCCGGTAGGTCTCATTAAGGGTTGGCAGCCGGGTACCCGTGAACAGGGCATTGTGCCAGGTGAATGACTGGAATGGACGTGAGGCACCCAGGCGGAGGGCGGGTTCCACGCGCTCGCGGCCAGGAAAGGCCTGGTCCTGCAGGACCAGGCCATCGGTGAGTGCGTGGCTGCGCCGGCGACCGTTTTCGTTTCGATATAGGTCCATCCGTGCGTTGCTTTCCAGTAGCCAGGTCTCCCCTTGCCACCGATCCATCGCCAGGAGCCCGGCGAGGATTTGTTCGCCCCCGGCATACCGCTCGCGGGTGAAGCCCTCCCCGAGGTCGCGGAACCGTTCGTGGGTCGCGCCTTCCAGGTGGCGGGCGTCCGCCCCCAGTTGAAATTGATGCCTCCCGGTTTCCCACTGGGTGCGATGCACGAGGCCCCAGGCCTGGCCGGGGACGTCGAATTGGTCCAGCACTTCCCGCTCGAAATGTCGGTCCTCGTTCACCCGGGTGAAGATATTCTCAAAGGTCCGGTCCTGGTGATAAACCGACCAGCGGGTGTGCTTGGTATCCAGTCGAATGTGCAGGTCGAAACCCTCGGTGGCATTGCGTGAAAGGCGGGTGCCGTTACGGCGTTCCTCCTCGAAGCCATCGAGACTGACCCGTAGCCGCTGCGGGCCGACCCGGGTGTCGATGCCCAGGCGCAAGTGCTTCAACTTAAATCCGGCGCGTTGATCCACGGCTCCCCGCTTAGCTTTCGGCAGGAGGTAATAGCCCGGGGCATCCACGGTTCGAATATCCGCGCGGATCGAGGTTGTTTCCGACAGGTTGCGCGAGGCGTAGAGTCCGGCATCGAAATCGAGGAAGGATCCCGCGCGGATGATCGCCTGGTTTTCGGTCCCCTGGTCCAGCATAATCGTCCCGCCGAGGCTGGACCAGCCCCCGGGCGACACGCCCCCATCGCGACTCGTGCGAATCCTGCCGAGGGTCGCCGGGGACCAACGTGTCCAGGGCACCCACCCGCCAAAGGGGTCATTGACGGGCACGCCATCCCGGAGCACGAGGGTTCGTCCCGCCGCGTTCGCCCCGGTATTGCGCAGGCTGATGCCCTGGGTTGTCGGGTGCGCCGCGACGGCATCGAGGCGGCGGTAGAGTCGGGTTCCCGGTTGAAGCGCGAGTGCTTCGTCCAGGGTGAGAAAGCTGGGGCGCAGTGGCGAGTGTTCCGGGAAGACGGAGCGATGGGTGCCGGGTTCCGTGGCTTGAAGTACCGTTGTCGGGAGTTTCACCTGCGCCTGTGTTTCCACGAGCAAGGCCACCAGCAGAATCGAGCGTAGATCCATACCTGTTGTCTGTAGCATGGAATGACCCGCAAGGATGATCAAAAGCGCGTCCGCTAGTGATAAAAATAGCAGGGGGCCGGGCCCAGTTCAATTTTCTGATGGCCCGATTCCAATTCAAAGCCGGCCGCGTCGACGGTCTTCGTCGGTTGAAACGGCAACGCAACCACGGCCCCCGCGTGTTCCGCGTAGGCAATCGTAAATGCGTCGAATGCATAGAGATGGACCCCGGGCTCCGGTTCCTGCCTGGATTGAAAGCATTGTCCCGCGGTCAGCTTGAGAAAGGTTTTCATTACGTGAAAAGCCGGTCGCGGAAGCCATTCGTCCCGGCCATTGATATCCACCAGGCCGAAACCGCGGGCCCCCAGTTTCCACCAGTACACTCGCTCGGCCATGCCGGAGCAAAGCGTCATCAGCAGGTAGCGGATCATGTAGCGGGCGTAGGTTTCTTCATCCACGCTCGGGTCCTTCTGTCGTACGCCCGGCGAGTCGTAGGGCGATCCGACGGGTGAATACACGCCCGTACCCTTTAAAGGCCAGTTCACCTCGGTGATGATCAGGCGGTCCTGGCACGACTTGGACCCGCGTGCGGCGGCGCGGGCAAGGGCCGCCTTATCCACGGTATCATACGGCCCTTGCCGGTTCTCAGGCGCGCCGCGGCGATCGACGTACAGGTGTTGCGAAAGCGCATCGAAGGCGAATCCTTTCGGTGTCGCGTCGAGTGCCGCGACGAGATACTGGTATTCAAAGTCAATCACGGCAGGCCCGGTGAGGCTTATGGAGGGGTATTGCTGCCGGATCGACTTCAGTGGTTCAAGCATCGCCGCGTATTCGCGGATATCCCAGATGCCCCATTTTACCCGGTTGATCGCGTGGCCGATCTCGGCAAAGTCCACCTGGTCATGCAGGGCGCCGAGGACGGTCTCGCAGAATGCTCCCCATCGGGTGGGGTCAGCGACCGCCGTGCGATCCTGGACGAGGGCGATGGCCACGGAAAACCCGTCGGACTTGAGTTCTTTCACCCGTGCGATCAAGGCCTGCCAGTCCTCAGCCGTTTCGTGATGGTAAAACCGGATGAGTACCGGGGGTTTGCCGAGTTGTTCGAGCAGCGGGCCTTCGTATTCGGCATCGGCTGCCCTTCCCGAGATGGCGATGCCGACCCGATGCTGCATGTCGACCGGTTTGGCAAAGAAGGTTTTTTTCAGTTGGCGGTACTGTTTCCAGGCCGGGGCAAAGGCTTTGACCGCGGATTGGACGGTGCGCAGTTGGCTGCTTCGGGAGTAATGCCGATGCTTGTCTTTCCCGGTCAGGAGCGAAATCGCCTGTTCGGAGCGATCGTCCCAGATCCACATGTCCTGCTCGTCCGGATACCGCGTGGCCGG
>JAPYUI010000008.1:42028-61066 GCA_029936175.1 Kiritimatiellia bacterium | reverse complement strand
CCGGCGCGGGTAGCGTTCCGGTGTTTTCGTCTGCTTGAGAAAAACCAGCTGGGCACCCGGGCCCGCAACCGCGGGATGCACCTCCGGGGCAGCGATCGCCAGGACCTGCATGGCGTTTTCAGCTTCCGCCAACTCCTCGGCATACCGCTCACCCTTCATGGCCAGGAAGCGTCCCCCCGGCTTGACCAGGGGTATGCAACACTCCAGCAAAACGGCCAATTCGCTCACCGCGCGCGCGAGGACCAGGTCCGCACGCTCACGCAGTTCAGGGTCGCGCCCAATATCCTCCGCTCGTGCATGGAGTACCGTGACGTTCGACAGTGCCAGGTGGTCCATTACTTCCCGGAGGAATCGGCATTTCTTCCCCGCTGCGTCGACGAGGGTAAAGGAAAGGTCTGGGCGACAGATGGCAAGGACCATTCCCGGGATGCCCGCGCCGGTTCCGATATCGATCACACCCTGGGCCGGGGCCAAAAGGGGCAGGAGGGTCAAGGCGTCGAAAATGTGTCGCATCCAGGCTTCGTCACCTGTGCGGATCGCGCTCAGGTTGGTATGCAGGCCGGTCTCAAGCATGCAGTCAAGATAGGCCGTAAGCTGACGTACGTGGTCGGGGTCCAGTTCCACGCTATGTTGCAGACAGGCGGAACGAAATTCGAGGGTCGGCTCACAATTCATGAAAAGCACCAACTAAACATATCCTTCCATACCAGCACGTGCTCGATCATCCTAGTCCTGTGCGCACACCATGTCAGAAGTTGACGAATGCCGGAGGACCAGCTTATAGGCAAAAAGGTGCTTCGTCACCCTGGCAACCGGTGTAATGTACTGGAATCCATCCATTTAACTCTCGATACATTTGTGTGGCATAATTCGCGCTAATTATAAATATTACAGAAACTCTCCGTGTAAATGAAATTAATGATCGGCGGCACCCGCGGCTCTATCTCAGGCGGGAATCAGCAATTAAATAAGTATGGAGGGGATACCTCCTCTTACCTGGTTGAAAGTTCGAATCGTGACCAGATCCTTGTCGACCTGGGGACCGGGGTTCGAAACCTGCTGCCGTACTTGAATGGCGAAACCACGGACCGGGAACTCCTGGTGCTCTTGAGCCATTTTCACCTGGACCACTTGTATGGCCTGGTCTTGCTTCCGCAGTTACACGCGATCAAAAAGAAGATTACGATCCTGTCGCAAAGCCACTACGGATTGAGCGTCGAACAGGCCGTGAACAACCTGATCAATCCTCCTTATTGGCCACTGGGCATTCACGCGATGTCTTCCAAGATTCTGTTTGGCAACCTCGATGAGGCATCGAATAACCTCGAACGGGGTGACCTGACGGTTCGCTGGGACAGGCAAAACCACCCAGGCAACTCCACCGTATTCCGGATCGAGGAACGACAAACAGGAAAATCGGTCGTCATCGCTACGGACGTGGAATGGCAAGCCAGCAACAAGACCGAAAAAGACGTACTGCTCGACATCTCAAGGGGTTGTGACTTACTCGTCATGGACGGCCAATTTTGCGAAGATGAATATCCCGCGTTTATCGGCTGGGGTCACAGCACCCTGAAGGATGCCGCTGAAGTCGGCCAAAAAGCCGGGGTGAAACAAATCCTCATCACGCATCACGCGCCCATGAAGAGCGATGACGAACTCGACACGGCCTGGGCGGAAGCCGGACTGGATGACTATCCGGTGCGACTGGCCCGCCAGGGTGAAATCGTGGAGATTTAGGCGCCACTCAGTTTTCGCTCCCCACGAAACCCCGCGCGCCTTGCGCGTTCTCCGGCAGCCTGCTAACATTTCAGCTCATGAACCTCCTGGCCATACGTTTGGATCATCGTCACTGGGGAAAGTATTCCGGCTACCAGCGATTTCTCTATGCCTTCGATGAGACCTGCACCCTGGTCGAGGAAATAGCCGTACTTAAAGATCCCTATTACCTTTCCCTTCCGACCAGGCTATTCCGCAAGGTCGCGCGGAGGCTGGTGCGCACCGATTCCCCCTGGTACGCCTACGAGGATCTGCAGGCCGAAAAACGTGCGGCTCGATTTGCGGCAAAGATGCCCGTGGACGTCGTTCACTTTCTGGATACAGAACATTCCTTTTACCACCTGCACCACATCCTTGAAAAACAGGGTCAGGACGTGCCGGCACTGGTCGGCTCCTTTCACCAGCCCCCGGACAAGATGGCTGACGTCATGGTGCCCGCTCTCCTCGGGGAATTGGACCGGATCCTGGTGGTGACCCACGACCAGGTCGACTATTTCGCCCAGTATGTACCACGTGACCGAATCGACGTCATTCCCCTGGGGATCGACACCCGGCTGTGGATCCCACCGAAAGACCGTCGATTCAGCGCATCCCTCAAGGTGCTTACCGTCGGCCAGTACTTTCGGGACTATGACACGCTGGTGGAAACGGCCCGCTGCCTGCAGGACGATCCCGGCATTCAATTTACCGTGCTCAGCCGGGAGCTTGACCCCATCGGAGTACCCGATAATGTTCGGGTCCTGGATTATGTATCGGATGATGAGCTCGTCGCCCTCTATCAGGACAGCGATCTCCTGTTTCTACCGATGAAAGAGGCCACGGCGAACAATGCCCTGGTGGAAGGGATGGCCTGTGGACTGCCGGTTCTGGCGACCGACCTGGGTGGCATACGAAGCAATGCGCCAGGGGATGAATGCTTGAAATTTCCCGAAAACGATCCGGGAATAATCAAGGAGGACCTAATCAAGCTGAAAAACAACCTTGAGCGACGGCGGTATATGGCCGCCTGTGCCCGCGACCGGGCAGAAACCTTTGCCTGGCCCCGCATCGCCGAGCAAACCCTCGCCAGTTACCGAAAAGCGATCGCTTATCGGCAATCACGATAAGGAGTCACGCGTACCAGGTAAGGGTCTCGCCGCATTTCTTGCGCCGCCGCTGATCCACGAGCATCGGCCAGTTGAACATCAATTTTCCGTGACCGAGCAACATCTCCCAATAATCGGAACCCAGGTGTTGGAATGAACCCGGGAGATTGCTGAGCTCCGCCTGCAATACCGAAAGGGAATACCCCTGTATCGCCAGGCGCTCTTCACCGATCCAATCCAGGTAACGCGCACACCACTTCCGGCGCAGCGGATTGGACATGACCCCTTTCCATTTTTCCAGGGGCTCCCGGTTCAGGTCCTGGTACCGGTGCACGCCGGTCGGATCACCCCGGCCTTCCGGTGGGGTTGCTGATAAGGTCGCCATCTCATCGCTGTAGTTGCATCCCAGGTACGCACATACGTCCCGCAGGGACTGCTCTGGAGATTCCAACAAGGATTCATAGGAAAGGGTGTGTACCCTTTCCGCATGGTCCCTCGCAAAGGCACACAACTTATCCACGCCCTGGTAGAGATCGACGTGATGTTCATGCAGGTTCCAGCGCCCCCCCTTGAAGGTTTCGATCATGGATGCGGCAACCGCAAGCGGATTGCGCCACTGCACAATAAAGCGCGCGTCGGGAAACGCTGTCACGAGGTCCTCGGCAATCAGGTGATATCGCGGCGTCTTGTCCAGGTAGAATCGCGCATCCGGGGCCGCGGCCGCGAACAGGTCCTCCGCCATTGCCCCCATCGCCCGGTGCACCTGGTCTTCACCGTCCGGCAACTGGTCGACGAACTGCTTAAATTCCCCGGCCACCACCTTGTGCCCGTAGTCGGCATAGACCCCTTTCGCACGACCAGCATAAAAGAATGGCAGCAGGAAATGACCTTCGCCCCGGGTATATATATCGGGATGGGACCCCAACATACGTTGCAACAGGGTGGATCCCGCGCGAGGGAGGGAAAGTAGAAACACCGGAGTCTGCGCGCTCATAATGACTCGCGATACCGTTCCCCCCGGTGAACAACAAGCAAAAAAGTTGCAAGGGCAAATAGACGCGCTTATACAACAACTGTGTCTGAAACGGAAATACCCTGCCGCCTGTGCCGTGCGCCGGCCGTATTCACCTTCCATCTCAAGCTGATGGGGCGGCATGACGTGGCTTATTTTCAGTGTACGGGGTGCCGTTGCCTGCAGACGGAAACACCTTATTGGCTTGAGGAGGCCTATGCCGATACGCGACGCCCCCTGGACGTGTACAGCGCGACACGGATAGAACAGTTGCGCGGCGTGACCCAACACGTCAGTCGCTTATTCAAGTGGCAAAGCGGGGAACGCCTGCTGGATTGGGGTGCGGGAGATGGCTTACTGGTGCGCATGTTGCGAGATGCCGGAATCGACGCGTATTCCTACGACATTCATACCCGGAACAACTATGCGGTCGGGTTCGATGCCGCACCTGGCGCAGGTTTCCGAATGATCACCGCCTTTGAACTCTGGGAGCATCTGCCCGAACCCGCGGAAGAACTGGATCGCATCTTTTCGTTGCAACCAGACATCCATCTCCTGACCACGGGCTTGTATTCCGGACAGGGTTCCGATTGGCACTACCTGGTCCCGGAAACCGGTCGACATGTATTTCTCTACTCGCGGGAAGCCATGCACTGGATCGCTGAGAAATACGGGTACCAGGTTCTTGCCGCATCATCAGCCTCGATCTTCTACCGCGGGAAGCTGAGTTTCTGGCGGAAAAAGGTGCTGCAACGCCTTATCACCTTGCGCAGTCGCAGGATGTTTGAGTGTATCCGGCTCTTCTCATCCACCCAATCCCTGATCAAGCAGGACCGCGACTTCATCCTCGAAAAGATGCGGAACCGCCGCCCGGATCAAGACTGACTGCGCAACAGGCCCGGAAGGGCACGCAACTCCTGCCATATAAAGCGGCGGTCCAACAATCCGCATCCCAGGCCGTACAACAATAGGCCTGCGACGATCAGGACCCACCACGCGCACCCGGTATCAGGCGGCACCAGGGCTTGCAGTCCCACCAATCCGGCAGCCATCAGCAAGGTGATCGCCAGGGGTTTGAGTAGTGCCTGTCGCACAACGACAGCCGGTTCGGGCAGTAGCCTGCACGCCATGAAAGCACGCGCCGGACTCACCAGCACCCCGCGCGCGACAAAGGCCATTGCAACCGCGACAATACCAAAGGGAACCGCGATGAAAAAGGCGATCGCGTATAAAATGATGTTCAACAGATTCACTCGAAACACCCAATCGGCCCGGCCTCCCGCCATGGCCAGCGCATCGACCAGATAAAAAATGGCATAGAAAAAACCGACCGCCGCGAGAACCTGAATTAAGGGCACGGCCGGAATCCAGTCCGCCCCAAACACCGCGGGGACCACTTCGTGCGCGGTCAGCATAAGCCCACAAAAGGCGGGAAATGCGACCAGGCAGGTCACCTTGAGCGCCACGGTGAAGACCTCCTGCCGCTTGAGCGACTCCGTATAGCGAGACAATACAGGGAACGCGATCGAGCTGATAGAACCCACGAAGATAAGTGCCATAATACTGATCAATTGCTGTGCAAGCGCGTAGTAGCCGAGGTCCACTTTTCCCAGGAAAAACCCAATCAGGAGGCGATCGGCACGCAACATGCAAAAATTCATCACGCTGGTACCCAGGGTGTGCGAGCTGAAATGAAAGAGCTCGACAAAATGCGCGCGGGAAAAACGAAGGCGCGGATGCCAACGATAACCCGCAAGCAGAATGAGCATGGCGACAAAACTGTTCACGACCTGCTGCATGATCAGGCTCCAGACGCCATAGCCCCGCCAGGCCATGATCAAGCCCACCGTCCCACCCGCAAAGGCGGCTGTCAGGCGGCGTAGAGCAAGCGAACGGAAGCGCAGTTCACGTCGCAACATGGCGAGATGAACCAGCCCGAGGGAATTAAACACGAAAGATATGCATAGCACGCGGAGCAAGGGCGCAAGTTCAGGCTCACCAAACAGATGGGCGATGCCGGGCGCAAAAAGAAAACACAAGGCGGCAGCAACCAGCGCGATAGCATTGTTCACCCAGTAAACCGCGTCCAGGTGCTCGGGCTTGAGCACCTCTTTCTGCACCAACGCATCGCTCAAGCCCTGGTTTGAAAAAACCAGAGCCAGTGCAACGAATACCGATGCCAGGGCCGCCAGGCCAAACTCCCCGGGCTCCAGCAAACGCGCAAGCACTACAAACACAACGAAGGTCAGGCCTTGGGATCCCACATTTTCGACCAGCGACCACAAGCCCCCCTGTACGGCCTTTCGCTTCATCGTATCCCCACTCATGCCGGGCTCCGCCAGAAATCAGCATACCCCGCCACCATGGACGCCACGTCAAACGCTGTTTCATAATGTCGGCGAGCCGCCCTGCCCAGCTTCTCACGGAGCGCAGCATCTTCCATGAGCGTAAGCAGTTTCGCCAGGCCTTCACCGGGCGCATCGGGTGAAAAAACGAATCCCGTTTCGCCGTGGCGCACGATTTCCGGACCACCACCCAGCGAAGAGGCCAAGGAAGGGAGCCCGGCCCGAGCGGCTTCAATCAGCACGGTAGGCAGGGAGTCAAACGCATCCGAGGCATGAACGATGATATCGCAAAATGGATAAATCGATTCCGGATCCTTGCGCCCGTGCAGCACATAGGCACTCTCCGGGAGACCGTCGAGCGACTTCACCAGCGCGGGGTCCGCCTCCCCGAACAAGTGCCAGACCGCACCTGCTGCAGCGCTTGAATCCATCCACGGCCGGATGAGTTCAAAGCCTTTGAAACGAGCCTTCATGCCAAGAAATCCAATGCGCAACTGTTCGCCAGGTACCGCAGGGTATGCAACATCAACCAAGCCATTGTGAATGACGCGCAGCGGACAGCGATAGTCGCAGGCATTACAGGCCCCTTGTACCGCTTCGCTCACGCAGACGAGCCCCTGCATGCGATTGGCGTTGTAACGAACCAGTTTCTGGCGCAAGCGACCGTGAAAAAAGGCCTCTGGATGGTCGTGCAACGTACCGCTAACCCTCGCAGAAGAACGCCGCCCGAACCAGGATCCAAACTCGAAGGCCCGCGCGGTCCAGGGGTGGATGATGTCGGCATCGATAAACCGATCCTTAACGCCACCCAACCCGCGCAGGTTCTCGAACAGGGCGTCCCGGGCGGATGCGAAGGCGACGTGTGGAAGATCCAGCTCGCGTGCAACACGCAAGATGCGCGTTTGTTCCGGCGCGACGATAAAAAGCTCATCGCGCGTTTCCGAAGCTACCCAGGCTCGCATCAATTCCACGAGGACCGATTCAGCCCCGTGGCCTTCTCCCTGGGTAACGCTGAGCACGGCGATCTTCATCGGTGCATCGGTTTAATCACATTTCAACCGTTTACAAAACAAATTCCCACGGGATAAGGTGTCGGATATGACTCGGAATTCCTTTGCGTGCGCACTCTGCTGGAAGACCTGCGATCCAGCCTTCTTACGAAAAGCCAGGGGCGGGTGGAGCGGTTTGTTGATCGCTTTGATCTTATGCCTCTTGTCGCAGGCCGCCCGGGGCCTGGAGCCGGAACAGGTGCTTCTGCTGGTGAACCGTGAAGGCGTCCATTCGCGATACGTAGCGGATGCGTATGCAAAACTGCGCGGCATACCCGAGACGAACATCGTCGACCTCTCCACCGAGTCCTTGCAGACGCTGCGTGAGGGCTACATGCGGCAAAAGGACTTCATCGCGCAGATCTGGGAACCGGTACAGGCCACGATAAAGACTCGCAAACTGGAGAGCAGCATCCTGGCCTGGATTTACTCGACGGACTTCCCGGTCGCCGTGAACACCGTACCCCCGATCTCCCTGACCGGCTTCACCTACGTGCGCGGGCAGGCCCCGGGCCGGGAGCAGATCAATACCGGGAGCTTTGCCTCACCGCTTTTCGCCGGACCCTTGCAGCCGGGCAGCCAGGCCATTCAAGGGCTTACCTTTGGCCATTTGCTTAATATTCCAGCTGAAAAGCGCCCTGTCCCCAGCATGATGCTCGGCGTAAATGGTGCCCGTGGCAACACGACGGAAGAAATCTTACGCTCCCTGCATCGCTCGGCCCAGGCGGACGGCAGCCATCCCGAGGGTACGGTGTTCTTCGTCGACTCGAAGGATGTGCGGGTGAAGATGCGCAGGTGGCAATGGGCAGAGGCGCTGGAAGAATTGAAAGGCCTCGGTCAACCCGCACGAATCATAACCGGCGATCCGACGAAAAAGGATCGTGTGGCAGGCCTCATGATGGGTACGGCTTTGGTCCATGCGACCCCCGGCTGCCTGCCGGGCAGTTATGCAGATCATCTCACCAGCTTTGCCGCCCATTTCAACTCACCCGGTCAGACCAAATGCACGCATTGGCTTAGCCAGGGTGCATCGGTGACCACGGGCACGGTATCCGAACCCTACAGCTACTGGACCAAGTTTCCCAATGCACGACTGTTTGCCCATCGTCGCCGGGGCCTGACCGCCATCGAGGCACTATACGCTTCGGTAGCATGTCCTTTGCAGCTGCTGGCCATCGGTGACCCCTTTTCCCGGCCCTACGGGCCCAAATCCAGCGTTGGTATTCCCCGGCAAGCGAACAAGGAACCAACCCTCCCGTCCGCAAAGGAACCGGGGCGCTGGCAGCCGGTCAAGCTCAAAGCCAAGACGGAGCGGGGAGTGGGCATTCGCCAGGCGAAGACGCTGTCCTGGGCGACACCCGAGCTTGTAGACGTCGGGCTCTTCGACCTGGACCGTGCCCCGGGGGGCCTGCAGGTGCGCTTTCAAGGGAGCAGCAAGAAACGATTCAGTGACCGGAGCTTTGCCGGTATTGTGTTCAACTACCAGGGAATGGAAGCATTCAGCTACTTCGGGCTGCACGGATACTCGGGTGCCTGGGTGCTTGCCCAATACGACGGCAAGGTGTTTCACATCGATGCATTTCGGGCCGAACCCATCCCGATCAATGCCTCCTACGCGCTGACCGTCGTCCGCCACGGAGCAGCCATCATCGGGCGCGTGAATGGTCGCGAAGTTTTCCGGAGTACGCGCCTCAAGTGGACGGGTGGTGCCTACGGCCTGCTTGCCGGCCGAGCGGACAGCATTCGTTATGAGCAGGCGAAGGCCTTGCTGAGGGATGGGAACTAAGTCAGCCCAGGCGGGTTCAATAATAGTCGCGAGGAGCCGTAACGACGGTATCGACAGATGGCGTACCGCTGTAGCCCTTGTTGTCCTGCTTGGCGACATGGCCATCTAGAAATGCGCCGTTGGTCGAGTGCCTGGACGGGTCGTGCCACTGCGCCTTGGTTTTGGGCCGCGTCGTATTCCCGCCTTCAAAACACGGCTCAAAAAGCACAATCTTGCGCGTGGATGCTTCAAAGCTTGGATCGGTAAGCTTCTTGTCTCCCACCTTTACGAGCCCCTCGCCATTTACAGCATCGATCATGTAGATATAGCTGCTGCCATACTGCTCGAAGACCTCATCAGCAACATTACCGGCCACTCCACCTTCCGAACCGCGGTCGCTGGGGCAGCGAAACACCTCGGTATCCTTGATGTAGTCATACAGCGGGCGCGTTTTGTCGGGAATCGCGGGATTGGCTTCTGTGCCGCCGCCAACCTTCATCGCATGGGACGCCCATCCGGCGGGCTTTTTATTATGCCCCGGGAAGAACAGGTTGCGATCGGTGACGTACATGTGGAGCGCCTTGTAAACCTGTCCGATATTGCTTTTGCAATTTTCCCGAAGTACCGCGCGTTTGGCGGCCTGGAAGGCGGGAAACAGCAGCGCGGCAAGGATCGCGATAATGGCGATCACCACCAACAGTTCAATCAGGGTAAAACCGGAAACGCGTTCTTGGGTTCGAGGGCTTTTCATATCAGTTCCAATATACGGCTGTGCGACAGAAAAGAATAGGGATATTCCGATTCACCTTTCTAAACAAGGGAATATTCAACGCGTTTTCTGCAGTTTTCTGGTGATATTCCTAGTATTTATCCGCACCGTCTCATTTTCAGGGGACATTTTTACCGCTTGCTGAAAAACCGCGAGGGCTTCCTCCAGGCGATCCTGCTTTTTTAGGAATAAGCCGTATTGGATTCGGTAATGAAGATGGGTACGATCCAGGCGGATCAACTCCCTGTAGCCGGCTTCAGCCTCTTCCATTTCGACCCGCTCAGCCTTGATCTGCACGATACCCAATAAGGCCTCCTGGTCACGGGGGTTGCGCTGAAGGGCCTCGTAGTAGTGTCCCTCAGCCCGGGCCAACTGCTCACGGCCCTTTTCAAAATCGATATTCCAGAATGCCAAGGCCCTGTATTCATCCCCAAGGAAACGATGAGCGGGTCCGAATCCTTTATCCATGTTGATCGCAATACGGCATTTGCGTTCAAGGCGCTCGGTATAGGCTTCTCCCAATGCTCCACTCCTCACCATGCGGGCCACATCGCGCTCCATTAGAGAAACAATATACCACTGAATGCTCAACCACATGAACAGGACGCAGACGAGCGCAAGGACCAGAGATACCCAACGATACGCTGGTTGCTTGACGGCCTTGAACACGCCGGTGTGAAAGAAAGCCGACATGATCACGGCAACAATGAAAACCAATACATGCACATTAGCCATAATGTGGAAATTGAAGTCAAAAACCGCGTGTACCATTGAGCCGCCGACCACGCCCAGCACCGCTGCAGCCAGGTTCGCGTCCCGTCGACTGTCCGCCTGGATAAAGATAATGAATACGCGAAGCAGCATATAGCCCGTAATGATGAAAAACAGCGCGGAACCGATGAGGCCGTACTCCGCTACAATATGCAGGAACTCGTTATGTGCGTAACGAACGTAGAGGTCCACATTCAGGTAGTGTTCCCGAAACTCAGAAATGATATAGGCATAGGAACCGGGTCCGCTACCCCACCATAGATTGGATTTAATCATGGTGATCGTATCCGGCCAGATGTCCATGCGCACATCCCCCCGAATGGCCGCTTCAATCCGATCCCGGAAGGCTTCCATTTGAAACCAGAGCACGCCGAAGATCGACCCCAGCACGGCAGGAATGGCCAGCAGGGAAAAAGCGAAGAATACCTTACTTTTCTTGAATGCCAGGAGGAGAAGCACGATGCTGACCCCCGAGGCGGCACCCAGCCAACCACTGCGTGAGAGACTGAGATACAGCGGTGGCAACAGTACCAGGATCCCGTAACCCGCTACAAAACGCCCCGACACGCCAACCGCGGGATTGAACACCAGTGCCGTGCAGAGCGTAATGATCATAACCAGCAGGTGGGCGAAGTGGTTTGGACAAATGTAGGTGCTGCTCGCACGAAATGTATATTGCTCGGGACGCTCCTGCCAGAGCACCATCGAGGAACCGTGCGCATGTTGAATCATCGCATACCAGGCCGTCAAGGTCACCAGCAGGATCAAGGTGCAGAGCAACCATTTCCAGCGACGGTTCGTGTATGCAAGTTCCGCCCAGACGATCAGGGCGATAAAATAACTGGAGGCATGAAGAAGTTCGATCCGGTTGAGGTACGGAACGGTGGGTTTAAACAGGTAATGCAACAGGATGTAAGCCAGGACCAGCAACCACAGCAAACTGCCGGGTGTGCGGTACCATTTCCTGTAATTCGGACTGATGAAGGCGCGAAAGAAGAACAGGGTTGCGGCAAGAAAGCCGAGAAACATGAAGGGGGCGCCCACCCATCCGACCGCCCCTCCGAAAAGAAAAACCGGGCCTGTCGATGCGATCAGCATCAACCCGATCAGCACGTAATCATAAATCCGCTGCCCTTGGCTAAGCTGCTGACCTCTAGATTTACGTTTGCGGCCGCGGGGCACGGAGGAAAGACCGATTAGTTGTTAAAGATATCCGAAATTCCACCATCCTTGTCGACGATGATCAAATCATTCGCCATGATCTCGACATCTGCACGTGGATCTTTCTTAATTAGTGTGTAATCGACGGTGAGAATTTTATTCCCGCGATAGATTTTCAAGTTCTTCAATTTAACCCATTCGGTAAAGCCCCCCGCGGCGGCAACGGCCTTGGTCAGGGTCATGGGAGGCAGCAAAGGATAGCGACCTCCACCTGAACGAACCTCACCCTGGATGTAATAAACTTTTGTGTCCGTCTGCACCGTCACATGCGGAGGCTCTTTAGTAATTTCCTTGTTTACATACGTCTTCTTGATCAGGTCCTCCAGCTCCGTGACCGTCAGGCCTACGGCAGAGACGTCCCCGATGATCGGCAGATTGATGTTACCTTTACCGTTCAACTTATCGCCCAGGTCTATGCTGATGGGTTCGCCGATCATGATTACCACGTTATCGCCTACCGAGAGTTTGTATTCCACCCCGCCAGCAATGGACCCTTGCTCCGCCTCGCTCTTAATATCCGTCTCGACCGCCGTCACGACTTGTTCGGTCACCACGGGAACATCCGGATCTATTGCCTCTACCGGCGGCTTGTCCTTCGGCCTGAGGAAATCTAGCAACGTCCTTTTCTTGGGCTTCTCGGGCTCCTCCGCAGTATCGATCTGGACGGACGGCAGGCCGCGCTCCGTGGGGGAGACACCAACCGGTTCCGTGATGATAAGCTGATTCTCAACCTCACCCGTCAGGTTCTCCGGTTGGGAGCCAGTTCCGAACTGGAGATTGGACGTTTCGCAACCCGCGAGAAGCAGGGCCGCCAAACCGGCGATCACACCCGGGAATCTTTTAAGACGGCGTGCCATGCTAGAATCGTTCTTCCGCCTGTTCCGCCGTAGCCAATTCCTTCGCGGGTTCAACATCCTCCACGCCATGGGCATAATGAGAATAGTACGAGTGGTAGTAGTAGTAATAGTCGTCTTTGAGGACGTTAATATTGTTGAGCACCACTCCGATGATGTTGCCGCCAACGCCCTCAATAAGACGCTTGGCCCGGGCTGACATAACGCGCGGGTACTTCCGATACTGTACCACGAGCAGAACACCGTCGACTTCGCTCGCAATAATGGAAGCATCGCTGACGCCCATGATCGGTGGGGAATCGAAGAAGACATAGTCGTAACGCGCCTTGAGATTTTTAATCAAATCCCGCACCCGCTGGGTATCCAGGATCCCGATGGATGTTCGCGGAAGTTTTCCGCTCGGGAGGAAGTGGAGATTCGGCTCAGAGGTCGTCTTGATCGTTTCCTCGAGCGGGACGTCCCGCAGGAGGACATTCGTCAAGCCAAAGCGATTGGACATGTCCAGAATGGTATGCTGTACCGGACGGCGCAAGTCCGAGTCGACAATGAGTACTTTGTCGCCCATCTGTGCACAGATATACGCCAGATTGAACAGCGTGGTGGATTTGCCTTCGCCCACACCACCACTGACCACACAGAAAGCACCCCCGCCAACACCACCGCGGGTGAATTGGATGTTCGTACGCAACACGCGATACGCTTCCGCGTGTGGGCTATCCGGACCTTCCTGGATGAGTGGCTTCACCTTTTGCGGGATCACGCCGATGACCTTCAGGTCAAGATAGGCCTCAATCTCGTCAACCGTCTTCACCGAGGTATCGAGGTATTCAATGAAATAAGCAAGACCGATGCCTGCGACGAGTCCGACGAAGATGCTGAGCAGGATATTCAACAAGAGATTCGGGCTGAATGGACGATGGGCCGGTTCGGCGGGCTCAAAGATTTCAACCGGGCTTCGCGGCATTTGGATCCCAATGCCTTCCTGTGCGATCTTCGCCTGAAGCGCGTCCAGGATACTGCGCTGGATCCTCAAATTGCGTTGCGCTTTTTCATACGGCAGGCGATCGAAACGGGCAACCCGGATTTCTTCCTCCCGGGCACGGTCGAGCTCATCCTGGAGGGCAGCATATTTCGCCTGTGCGACCTGGTAGTCGGCCCGCAAACCGGTTTTTAGGCCTTGAAGGCTCCCGGCCAGACGCTCTTCCAGTTCTTCAATACCGGCGTTCATCTGAAGCACATCCGGGTGCTGCTTACCGAGGTCCTGCAGCATGAAGGTCCGCGAAAGTTGTGAATCCATCAACTGCTGGCGAATGGCCTGCACAGTGGAGTCGAAGACAATCAAGCCGGAGGCTTCAATCAGGTCCTGTCCATCAAGGTTTTCCAACGCTTCCAGACGGGCTTTGCGGGCGAGGGTATCCACCTTATAGCTGATCAGGTTCCCCTGCAACTCGGAGAGCTGCTGCCGGGAGGGCGTATAAAATCCTGCGTCAATGATGTCGTGCTTCTGCCGGACTTCTTCGACGGCCTCTTCCGCCTGGGCAACCTTGTCGCTCTGCTTCTGCATTTCGGTTTCAAGCGCTTCCATGGAACGCTTGACCTCCCGAATCTTCATGGTCAGACGCTCTTCCCTGTAGACCGTGGCAACCTCGTTTGCAATACGCGCGGATTCGTCTTTATCCGTGCTGGTCGCATTGATTGCGATGGTACTGGTGTTGCGGACCTGCTCGAGCACCACGCGCTTCTTCAGAATATCGTAGCAGAACTTCTTGCTGAGCTGGCTTTCGTCCTTGGTATACTTCTTACCCCAGATCGCCTGCAGGTTCAGGTTGTCGATCACACTGTAGAGGATCTTCTTGGACCGAATGATCTCGTATTCGGTGGCGAGGAAGGTCAAGTCGAAACCCGAGACGGACTGCTGACGAAACACGTCAATGTCCGCGTTGTCCTTCTTCACGATGATTCGACAGGTCGACCGGAACTGGGCATCCATCATGAAGGTCACCGCGGTACCCGTCAGAATGACGAGGAGCGCGACCGCGAGAATGATTTCCTTGCGGGAACGGATTACTCTCCAGTAATCCAGAAAATGTAGCCCTGACTCTTCCTGCTGTTGACGATCCATTGTGTAAATCGGGTCCTTATTAAGAAAAAATACTAGTGGAGCACCTGTGCTCCACTAGTATTAATGAAAGTAAAATATTCGGTGCGGATATATCAGAGGTTGATTTTCCAACCAACGTGCAGGCGATTCCGCTCGTAATTACTTTCGCTTCGAACCTCAGAATCGAGCTCGGCGTACTGCCAACCCGCCTCAAGCCAGTTCGTCTGGTTGAGTTTGTACGAAACGCGGGCAGACAGGCGGAGGACGTCTTCTGTACCAGCCTGATCCGAACCCGGATCGAATGCCCCGGTGGCTTCGTCGGCACTGTATTCGTTGTTGAAGGCCTGGGCACTCAGGTTAACCGTGATACGAGCGTTCAGGTCATGGGTAAGCCCGCCATAAACACTCACCCGCTCCGAACTGGCAAACTCGCTCAAGGGTGTTTGCGAGAGGCCAATACCGAGCCCCCCATTCACGCGGGTGTCGCGTGCGACAACACAGGTCAACTGACCGTCGGCATAGGGGGAGGACGCATCCTCACTAACCGTGTCAAAACTGCGGGTTTCATAACCCGCACGCAGGGTACCCTGCAGGCGCGTGCTGATATGATGACTGATCTTGGCGCCGAGCTGAACGGCATCGTAGTTCCGGAAATTGTCCTCGTAATCGGCACTTGTAAAGCGAGCCTGCCCCTCAACGCCCGTCCTTGGCTGGAGCTGGCGGCCTATATCTGCACCAATCGTAACCGTTTCATAGTCATTGACCGATGCAATATCGGCATCGTCGTAGGCCAGCAGGGAGTGGCGGGCATCCAGCACGCCCGTTAAATTTGCACCCAACTGCGCATTCAATCCACCACTGAGTGAGTTGTAAATGAAGTCGTTGTCCTCACGTACGAGGACCCCATTGCCATCGTCAATCAACTCGGGCAATTCAGCGAGGCGAAAAACATCCATAATGCTTAGCGCTACGCGCGGGGAGAGTTCGCGATCGTACACCAGGTCGAACTGATGATGGAGGTCCGTGTCGTCTTCCGGGCGATTTTCCCAGTAGATAAAAGATGGATTATACCGCATCGAGAACAGGGAAATGTCGTTATCGAAGTTAACGACAAACTCCACATCCTCCGAGATCTTCAATGAAGAAGCTTCGCCCGTGCTCGCCTGGCGAATATTATCGTCATACTCAACACCAACACGGTTAAAAATCTCGATGGGATTCTCTTTTTCTTGAGAGAAGCCTGCAAATGGAGCACTGATAAGCGCCACGAGTATATACGTCTGGAATGTTCTCACGTTCATGTTCCTCCGAGGGTAGATGCTTTAATTGGTTCTAAGGAAAGATCGTTATTGGCACACGACCTACTTACCGCTGACTCAGTGGGGCAGGTTATCTGTCGTAGGCGCTTTCGTCACGTCGGGCACCTGCTTAAGTATCGCGGCAATCGTCGTGGCGCTAACGGGTGCAGGGGGCGCTGTCCTGGTCACCTGTTGTGCCCCGGGGCGGTCGCGCGGCGCGTCTGAAGGGTCCGTGGTATTATCCTTAATTGCAGCCGCTTGGTTACTTTGATCGGCAAGTGTACCGATTGTGCTCAGCGTATCGTCAATCGAGTCGAGCGAATAGCCTTCGCCTTTCAGGTAATCGATAAAGGCCTGGTCGTCCTCACGATTTTCAACCAGTATGACCTTACCCTTGTTTTCCAAAACCTGCGTAATAACACGGGCGAAGTCCCCCACGGTCAAAACCTTGTCACACTCCCAGCCCTCTTTCGGATAGATGCCTTCCTTGGTCAGCAAGGCAAACAGCTCGCCGCCACTGGCCGTTGTCGAAATGGGAATGCCGAGGCGAACACACAGTTCGCGAGCAAACTTACAGTGATCGACCCCGTCTTCCTGAGCCTGAGCCGTGAAGCTCAATCCACCTATCATAATCATGAGTGCTATGGTCGTTCTAATCGTGTTCCGCATGGTCGTATTCTCCGTAATTTAGCTACCCACTAGTGCCCGCAGCCGTTCACCAAGTAAAAATACACAGAAACCGGATAAAAAATCACCACAATCTGCGAAATTACCTGCTCAAGCATACTACGGCAAGGATTCCGGGCTTGTCAAACCCAAGATTGGAGATTTTTGCTCGTTTTTTATGGCGCAAATCCCCTGCTTCCAGCTATCTGTAGAACTTTTAAGCACGTTAAATGCCACAGAACTCATTTACCTTCAAGTTGACCAAAGCCCAGCAGGAAAAAGCCCTGGAAGAGCTGTCCCGCGACCGATATGAGCCCAAGAAGGTGCCGTATACACGTGTTGCGGTGAAACATGGCTCCTGCATCATCAACCTCTACACCAGCGGGAAAATACTGATTCAGGGCACGGGGGCCAGGGACTGGGTCACCTTCACCCTCGAACCCGATATATTGGGCGAAGTCGTGACGGGCTATGATGCGGTGCTCAATCCGAGCTGGAATGAGCCCCATTTCGGGGTCGACGAAAGTGGCAAGGGCGATTATTTCGGGCCGCTTGTCGTCGCAGCTGTTTTTGTCGACGCGCACCAGGTGGATGCCCTGAAAGAACTCGGCGTCCGGGACAGCAAGCGCATCACAAGCGACGCCAAAGCCATACGAATTGCCGATGGCATCCGCGCCATCACCGGCGAACAAAACATCGCCCTGCTGACGCTCAAGCCACAAACCTACAACCCGCTCTACCGGAAGATTAAAAACCTCAATCGCCTCCTGGCCTGGGGGCACGCCCGCGTTATTGAGGACCTGCTGACGAAAGTGCCCGAGTGCACCCGGGGGGTTATAGACCAATTTGGTCCGGAGTACCTGGTTAAAAAGGCGCTGATGACAAGAGGTAAAAAAATCGATCTGGAACAACGCACCAAGGCGGAGGACGATCCGGCGGTCGCTGCCGCCTCAATCATCGCACGCGCAGCATTCGTACGCGCCATGCAGGGAGCCGCTGAATTCTTCAAATTCGACATCCCCAAGGGCGCATCAGCCCAGGTGAAAGAAACCGCCATCCGTGTCGTCAAGGAGCACGGACCGGAAATGCTGCCTCGCTCCGCCAAGCTTCACTTTAAGACCACGACGGAAGTTCTTTCGAAAACGGGGCACGGTTATGCAGATATCGACTGGCCGGAACCGGTTGTTGAAGATTGAGGGTGGGCACTTACCCCACGACCATTGCCGTGGCGATCGCCGCTGCCTTCTCTCCCCCATCGACCAACTCAATCAGCGTCAACGCGAACGTAAACACGGCGCAAGGTGTCGATAATGATCACCGCCTCCTTCTCCTCTACGCCTTCGGCAAGTGGAACCAGGACCTTCATTCGTCCCGGCCTTTCGCGACCTGTGCTTCCAGGCTTGTCAAAACACGGGTCAACACGCCGTCCAATCCGCGCCCGAAATCCCCCTGCTTGACCAGGACCTGGTGAAGGGCGTGCCCCCCACAAATCACGACACCATCAACCACGTGAAAACCCGCCGCGAATCGGTCGGACGCGAAACAGAGGACTGGGCAAATCTCCGGTACAACTTTTTCCCGCTCACGGATCCAGTCGCGCAAGGCGGCAGCTTCCTCCTTTACCTGCTCCAGTGGCGAGCGGTCGGGCTCTTCGCCATCCACGAGGATCGTGCCGTCCTGGATTCTGATATCACCGCTCCAGTTCTTGGTTTCGATGACAAACAAGCCGGCTGGCCCAATCACGATATGATCAAAATCACCGGCCCCGGTCCGATCCAGCTGGAGGCTGTGGAATACGTGATACCCCGCGGGTAAGACGCTCAGCAGGCGCGCCGTCTCCTCTTCGCCACGCGCCCCTTTTACAAATCGCTTGAAGCGTTCCCGGCTCCAGCGAACGGCATAACCCAGGGCCGCTGCGAGCAGCAGGAGGAGAATCCCCGCCGCCGGCTTTGAATTGGCCATTGGGAGGGGCAGAGCCACGCCCAACACGTAGCCCGTGAGGAGAAGAAAGGTCAACACAGGCCACATCACCCTGAACATGCCGGCAACCCGGGCCCCTTCACCAGGTGACCCATAAACCCTGGCGTAGTCTTTCAACTGTTCCGGCTGTTCGCTCACGAAGCACCGATAACACATCATGAAAAGCACCATCAATCATATTAAAGCATCTGACACGGTTGACCGTGCCCACCGCCTGACCTATCATCCGCGTGTGCAAAACCGACAGGATACCTTCGCCACGGTCAGCACCCTGGTTGCCATCGTTTCGGACGGCTTGGCCATTTCCGGGGGGCTGCTGGCGGCCTTGTGGATTCGTTTCAAC
>JAPYUI010000008.1:17528-41928 GCA_029936175.1 Kiritimatiellia bacterium | reverse complement strand
GGTCAATCATTTACCATGTTCAAATTCCGAACCATGCGGGCGGATGCTGAAAAAGAAAATGAGACCCCCGGCTGGACGACGCCGGATGACCCACGCCGGACCGGACCCGGAGCCTTCCTCCGCAAGTGGAACCTGGACGAGCTTCCCCAGTTCTGGAATGTACTGGTCGGCGACATGAGCATTGTCGGACCACGTCCGGAACGCCCCTATTTCGTGGAGCAGTTCAAGGACGATATCGAACGCTACATGAAGCGACACGCCTTCAAGCCAGGGATCACGGGCTGGGCCCAGGTCCATGGATTGCGCGGCGACACGAGCATCCAGGACCGCTTACGATACGACTTGTTTTACCTGGAAAATTGGTCGCTCGCCCTGGACTTCAAGATTATTCTCAAGACCTTGTTCAGCACCGAGAATGCCTACTGAGGCAACCCGCCAAGGCGTATCCATTCAACGGGTTGCCTCTCGACAGCTAAACACGGGGACGTTCAGGCTTAGCCAGTCGTAGCTGCTGCCGGCTCTCCTCCCCGTCCCGGACGGGCGGAACCACCCGCACGTGCCGGACCTTAGACCCGGCGGAAGCATAAACAGGCGTTGTGGCCGCCAAAGCCCAGCGAATTATTCAAACAGGCCTCGACCGCCAGTTCACGCTTTTGGTTCGGCACAACATCCAGATCACACTCGGGGTCGGGATACTCGTAATTGATCGTTGGGGGCACCACCTGGTCGCGCAGGGCCAGGGCGCAAACCACGCTCTCAAATGCAGCCGCTGCGCCGAGCGCGTGACCGGTCATCGACTTCGTGGAGCTGATCGCGAGCTTGTAGGCCTGCTCCTCTCCGAAGGTTTTTTTGATCGCCAGCGTCTCACTCCTGTCATTCAACAGCGTACTCGTACCGTGCGCGTTAATGTATTGCACCTGCTCCGGCTTCAAGCCGGCATCTTCTATCGCAAGAATCATCGCGCGGGCGGCCCCCCGGCCCGTTTCGTGCGGGGAGGTAATGTGATAGGCATCACAGGTACGCCCGTAACCGGCGAGTTCACAGTAGATCTTCGCGCCACGCGCTTTCGCATGCTCCATTTCCTCCAGTACCAACACGCTGGCACCCTCGGCCATAACGAAACCATCGCGTTCGGAATCAAAGGGCCGGGAAGCCGCCTGCGGATCATCATTTCGCTTGCGGGACAAGGCACGCATCTTGTCGAAGCCGCCGAGACCCAGGTCATTCAGCGCGGATTCCGCACCCCCTGCCACCATGAGGTCCGTATCACCGGATTGAATCATGCGCATGGATTCACCCATGCTGTGCGCAGCCGTCGCACAAGCGGAACTGATGGAAAAATTAGGGCCTTGCAGGCCGTGCTCAATGGCGATGTACCCCGACAGGATGTCGGTAATCATCTGCGGGATCATAAAGGGCGAAAATTTCTTTGGGCCTTCGCGTTCGAAGTTCTGTCCCTGTTCCTGCATGATATACAGGCCGCCGATGCCCGACCCGACCAGCACGCCGATGCGATCGCGATCCATGGTGTCGAGGGCCAACCCTGCGTCCGCGATAGCCATCTGGGCGGCGGCCATGCCGTAATGCGTAAAGGGATCCATCCGGCGCGCGTCCCGGCGCGGGATATAGTCCTCGGGATTGAAATCGCGGATCTCCCCCGCGATGCGCGCGTGATAAGGCGAGGCATCGAAGCGGGTGATCGGCCCGATACCGGACTGTCCGGCCAGCAAGCTGGACCAGAAGATCTCCGGCGAATGCCCAAGCGGTGAAACCAGGCCCATTCCCGTAATGGCGACTCGACGTTTATTCACGATACCCGGGGGTCACTAAGAAAACGTAGGGGGCATATGAAAAATCCGGAAGCACCGTACTCGGCACTCCCGGAATTCCAAGTGGGCTAGCCGATTTACTCGCCGAAGCCCTTTTCCTTCAGATAGGAAATGACTTCACCGACATTCGTCAGTTTCTCCGCGTCCTCGTCGGGTATTTCCGCGCCAAATTCTTCCTCGAAGGCCATTACCAACTCAACCGTGTCGAGCGAGTCCGCCCCGAGGTCCTCAATGAAAGATGCTTCATTCTTCACCTGGTCGGCATTTACACCGAGCTGCTCTACAATGATTTCTTTAACTTTTTCTTCAATTGCCATAGGTCTATCTCCTTATTGTATCTATGAGGTTACCATGCCTCCGCAAACGGAAATTACCTGGCCGGTCACATAGCCGGACAGGTCGCTCGCGAGGAATAAAACAACATCGGCAACATCTCGTGGTTGTCCGAAAGTCTTGAGTGGAATGAGATTCAGCATCGCCTGCTGGACCTCTTCCTTGAGCGCGTCGGTCATCGCGGTCTCGATGAAACCCGGGGCCACGGCATTTGCCCGGACGTTCCGACCGGCCAATTCCTTGGCTACCGACTTGGTGAAAGCGATCACACCCGCCTTGCTCGCTCCGTAATTTGCCTGGCCCGCATTACCGATAAGGCCAATGACGGAAGCGATGTTCACGATGGTTCCACCGCGCTGCTTCATCATGTGCCGGCCGACGGCCTTGGTGCAGAGGAAGGTGCCCTTTAAATTGATATCGAGTACCGCGTCCCAGTCGGCTTCCGACATGCGGGCCAGCAGGCCATCCTTGGTAATCCCCGCGTTGTTCACCAACACATCGATCTGGCCGAAATCGGTATGCACCTGGTCCACCGCAGCCCCCACCTGCTCCGCATTACCCACGTCCATGGCGTAGCCTTCGAAACGACGGCCGAGCGCCTCAACCCTGGCCCGGGTTTCATCGAGCCAATCGACCTGCAGGTCACAACCGGCAACATCAGCGCCCGCCTCTGCGAGGCGAACCGCGATCGCCTGTCCAATGCCGCGAGCGGCACCGGTGATGAGGGCGGTCTTTCCTTCCAATAAAATCATGCGTTTGCTCTTAATTAAATGGAGGTCAGGGATTCTACAGTGCGCTCCAAACTCTGGAAGTCACATATGTTATGTAGGGCGGGGGCCTTGTCAATACGCTTTACCAAACCGGTCAGGATCTTACCCGGTCCGCATTCTACAAAAGTGTCGGCGCCCGCACCCACCATCCATTGAATATTCTTTACCCACTGCACGGAAGAGGTAATCTGTTCGACCATGGCCGATGGAATACCCGTACAGGTTTCATGGGGCTTGCCACTTACGTTGGATAATACCGGAATGGACGGCTCATGCAGGGTTATTTCACTCAAAACCCCGGCAAAAGCCTCTGCAGCGGAAACCATCAGGCTTGAATGAAAGGCTCCGGCGACATCCAACTGGATCGCCCGCTTCGCCCCCGCCTCCCTGGCCCGTAAACCGGCCTTTTCAATGCCTGCGATGGCACCGGAGAGGACCGTTTGACCCGGTGAGTTAAAATTGGCCAACTCGACCCCGCAGGTTTCAGCAAGTGCAGCCAGGGTGGCGTCGTCCAGGCCGATTACGCTGAGCATCCCACCCGCCTGTTCGGAACAGGCTTGTTGCATCAATCGGCCGCGCGCCTCCAGCACGCGCAGGGCATCCGGGTAGGAAACCACGCCCGCATCGTACAGGGCCGCCCACTCACCCGAGCTCAATCCCGCGACGAAGGAAGCCTCCCGGCCGGTCGCCGCCTTGAACGCATCAAGCGCCACGACACTATGGACAAAAATAGCCGGTTGGGCGCGATCGGAACGCGTCAACTCATCTTCCGGTCCATCGAAACAAACCCGGGCGAGATCAAAGCCCAGGATATCCGAGGCTTCCGTGAAGCGCTCGCGCAGCTCCGGACAGCCCGCCACAAGATCCCTGGCCATGCCCACTGCCTGCGCACCCTGCCCAGGAAAAAGTATGCCGATGCGGCTCATGTTAACGGGTCCACTTCAGGATGCAGGCACCCCAGGTGAACCCCGCACCGAAGGCGGCCAGCATCACCCGGTCACCCGTTTTGATTCGTCCGGACTTAACCGCTTCATCCAGGGCGACAATCACGGAAGCCGCGGAGGTGTTTCCATACTTATGGAGATTAACGAAAAACTTCTCTTCCGGCTGCTCCAGGCGCTCCTGTATGGCACGCAGGATGCGCACGTTCGCCTGGTGAGGAATATAACAGGCGATATCATCAGGGTGCAGCCCGGCTGCTTCGCAAATATCAAGGGCCGCCTGCGTCATGTTGACCACCGCGTGCTTGAACACTTCGCGGCCCTGCATTTTGATGCAATGCATCCGGTCCGCAAGCACCTGCTCGGACATCGGCGCGCGGCTTCCGCCACCCGGCACACTCAGGAGTTCGCCCAGTGAACCATCCGAAGCGAGTTGCTCGACGAGCAGCCCCGTATCCGGCTCATCGGATAGCGTCAGCACCGCGGCCCCGGCAGCGTCGCCGAAGAGAATGCAGGTGTCGCGGTCTTCCCAGTCGAGGAGCGTGCTCATTTTCTCGGCACCGACCACCAGAATGGCTCGCTCGCTCCCGCCCCGGATCATATCCTTGGCAACCTTGAGGGCGAAGATAAAACCTGAACAGGCAGCGGATAGATCCAGGCAAAAAGCCTGCCGGGCACCGATTGCGTGCTGAATCATGCTTGCCGTATTCGGAAAAATCATATCGCCGGAGCAGGTGGCCACGAGAATAGCGTCTAGCTCGGACGCGTCCATGCCGGCATCTGCCAGGGCACGCCGGGCAGCCTCGATACCAAGGTCGGATGCGGCTTCTTCATCCGAAGCGAAACGCCGCTCGCGAATACCCGTGCGGGTCGAGATCCATTCGTCGTTGGTATCAACGATTTTCGACAGGTCCTCGTTGGTGACAACCCGGTCCGGAACATAGGAACCGGTTCCGGCGACAACGACCGAACTCATACCGCAGGCCCCAAGCCCCGAACCTGCTCAACAATCGAGTGGTTTACATCAATTTCAATCGCCCGAGCCACCACGCCCAGGGCATTGCGCACCGCCCGGGCAGAAGATGAGCCGTGGCCGATATAGACCAGGCCATTTGATCCCAACAGGGGGGCTCCACCATACGTTTCCGGATCCACCCGGTTCTTGGCATCCCTGAACGCCCCACGCAACATGCCGGCTATCAAGGTGCGCCAGGGCGACTTTGTCAACTCGGACTTCAACCAGGAAAAAGACGCCTTGGCAACGGCTTCGCTGGTTTTCAGGACCACGTTGCCGACAAACCCGTCGCAGGCCACAACATCGACCCGACCCTCGAAAAGGTCACGGCTCTCCACGTTACCAATAAAATTCATGGGAGAGGCCTCCAGAATCCTGAAGGCTTCCCTCGTGATTTCATTGCCCTTGGCCGCTTCCTCACCGATGCTCAGGAGGCCAATCCGGGGTTTTTCCATCCCGAGGATTTTGCGCGCGTAAACTTCGCCCATGGCGCCAAACTGGGCAAGCATCTCCGGCGTGCAATCGGTGTTGGCACCGGCGTCGACGAGCACGAATTCATTATGAGGTGTTGGGAACACCGCGGCAATGGCGGGGCGGTCAACCCCTTCCAGGGTCCGTAACAGCAAGGTTGCGGCAACGACCATCGCCCCCGTGTTGCCCGCTGAAAAAACCGCGTCAGCCTCACCGGATTTGACCAGTTCGGTCGCGAGACGAACGGACGAATTTGACTTACGCCGGATGGCAACGGCGGGGGATTCATCCATCTCAATCACCTCGGAAGCATGGACAACCCGGATGTTGGAAGGGCACCTTGACACCTTGCCCAACTCGACCTCGACCGCCGCCTGGTCACCGACGAGAATCAACTCATCGATTCCAGGAATTTCCCTGGCCGCATCCACGCACCCGGCAACAATTTCGCCCGGTGCATAGTCGCCGCCCATGGCATCGACTACAATCCGCATAAGATAAACAGGGGGGGAGGTGAAACCCGGAGCAGGTTAGTCATCGATAGAGACGGTAAGGACCTGGCGGCCCTTATAATTCCCACATGAACGGCAAACCCGGTGCGGGAGGACCGGGGAACCACATTCCTGGCAGACAGACGGTTCAGGATAGGCGCGGGTATGCGAACGTATCCGCATCTGCTTTTTACTCTTCGAGGTTTTGCGTTTCGGCTGTGCCATGATCGTTTCTCCAACTAATCCTATTTAATCGTCCTGTTTAATGTCCAACCCATCAAGGCTATCCCACACACCTTCCACCGTCGGTGCTTCGCAGGAACACGACCCCGTATTGAAGTTCGTGCCACACACCGAACACAATCCTTTACACCCGGGCGAACAGAGCGGAAAGCTGGGCAGACTCAAAAGAACCGAATCCCGCATGTCGGGTGTCAGATCCACATAGTCCATGGTATCCGAGACTTCAAAGGCGCGTAGAAACGCAGAATCATGCAGGGTTGTCGAGAAAAATTCACCACATCTTACGCAATCCATACTCACATCAAAGGTCAGGGAACCCTTGACGACAAAATCGAGTCCCAGGAGTTGGGCGCGCAGATCATAACGAATCGGAAGAATCGCCTTTATCTGCGTAAAATCTTCCATATCAAACACTTGTGGATCCAATTCACCTTGCAGCTTCTTGGGCTCCGACGTGTAGTCTGTAATCAGCACTTCCATGAGAGCGCCTAGATTAGTCCCACGCCGGAGAAATTGCAAACGGGAAGGATTGGGTTACGAACGGGCAGGGACGGCGGCCTGGCAGGGGCAGGTCCAGGGCAAGAGGGCGCACTGAATCACGGGGCAGGCTAGGCGCGGCTGAGAAAAAGAACCCGGGTATTGCCCCCGCCTTTTTCCTTTACCAATTTCCAATGACCGCCGGGCTCGGATTTATCGTTCCCCGACAACTCGAAGATCACCAGGCCGTCGGCTTTCAGTAGGTCATTTTCCAGGATGGCACTCAGGGTCTTTTCCATATACCCCTCTTCGTACGGGGGATCCGCGAAGATCAGGTCAAACTGGCGCACGCCCTTCTGCTTGGCCATCCAGGGGAAAACATCGAAACAGAAGCAATGCAAGCCGCCGGGTGCCAGCAGATTATTCACGTTCTGCTTCAGCACGACGAAGTTGATTCGGCTGCGCTCAACAAAGCAAACCGAACTGGCTCCCCAGCTGTAGGCTTCCAGTCCCAGGGCACCAGAGCCGGCAAATAGATCCAGCACCCGCGCGCCCTCGGTTCGAGGGCCCAGGGTATTAAAGATGATCTCCCGGATACGCCCGGTGGACGGCCTCACACCTCGGCGGGGGACCTTGATCTCTCTTTTTTTATACTCTCCGCCGGAAATTCGCATGGGCTAACTATTTTACACCAATTCTCCACAATCGGAAAGGACTTGAAGCCCCTTTCCTGTGATCGAATGACAGGTTCCTAACGCGAAAATCGCGGGAAGGCAATGTTCTCGGGGAAAAAACCGGGCCCGGAGGAATAATGGGAGGCTTTCTCGTAGAGGAACATTCTCGAGGCCGATTTACCCCGCGACGGACAGGTGAGCCGGTAAGCGAGGGCAGGCAAGGCCCGCTCATCGTCGTTTTGCAGCCGAAAGAATTGGCCGGAAAGAAGGCCGTACAATACATGGCTACAGCTAACCAATGGCCAAAAACCTTTCGCTTATTTCGTGTCCCCCGCCGTGCGGCTTTCGGGGTCCCGTCACGTTTTCGATTGCATTCGCGATCGTAAGCCTGAAAGCTTAATCCATGAAAGGTATCGTCCTCGCCGGCGGGTCCGGCACCCGCCTCCATCCGATCACGCTCACCGTGAGCAAGCAGCTGCTCCCCGTCTACGACAAGCCGATGATCTACTATCCGCTGTCCACCCTCATGCTGGCCGGCATCCGGGAGATCCTGATCATCTCCACCCCGCAGGACCTGCCGCGCTTTCGCGAACTGCTCGGCGACGGCAAACATATCGGCCTAACCCTTTCCTATGAGGAACAGGCGGTACCTAATGGACTCGCCCAGGCTTTCGTCATCGGCGAATCCTTTGTCGGCGATGATTCGGTGGCCCTCATCCTGGGCGACAACATTTTCTACGGCTTCGGCTTGCGGAGCATACTGAAAAACGCGGTGGCCCGCACCCACGGCGGGACCATCTTCGGCTACCCGGTCAAGGATCCCGAGCGGTACGGGGTCGTGGAATTCGACCCGAACGGAAAAGTGCTCGGCATCGAGGAAAAACCCTCCGATCCGCGGTCGCATTATGCCGTTCCGGGGCTCTACTTCTATGACAACCAGGTCCTCGAGATCGCCAAAAACCTCGAGCCCTCTCCCCGCGGTGAATATGAAATCACCGACGTGAACAAGGCCTACCTCGAAAAGGGCGAGCTCCAGGTGGAGTTACTGGGCCGCGGTATGGCCTGGCTGGACACCGGCACCCAGACCTCCCTGCTCCAGGCGTCTAACTTCGTACAGATCATCGAGGAGCGAGTCGGGCTGAAAATCGCCTGCCTGGAAGAGATCGCCCACCTCATGGGCTTTATTGATCTCGAGGGCCTCATCGCAGCCGCGGACCTGTATAAGAACGGTGAATACCGGGCCTATTTAGATCAAATCATCAAAACGGCCCAGGTCAGCTGAGGGCCATACTATCTTTTGACTCCCCGCCCGTTTTCTGGTAGCTGATCAGCCATGCACACGCTCGCCTATATCGATCCCGGAACCGGTACCCTGATCCTACAGATGTTGGCCGCCACCGTCCTTGCCATCACGGTCGTCTTTCGCAACATCCGCTATGCCCTCTACAGTTTCTTCTGCAAGATTACCGGCAAGCAGCCCAGGGATCTCGATCTGCTCGACGAAGAGGACGAAGATCCCACCCCGCCGGGACCACTGCCTGACGAGGACTAGACCCTCCACATTTATCACCCGCAGCATCACGTCATGCGCAACGCACGTACCTACGCCCGACGGTTAAGCATGCAGCCCTTCGTCCTGGTGGGCTTGCTTCTCGGAATCGGCGGCCACGTCCATGCGGAGATGATCGCGTTCTTCGTATCCGGCGATCCGCAGTATCTCGCGGAGAAATCCGACGCCCCCACCAGGCTCGATCCGTACTCGGAGGAAGCGAACGCGCGCTTCATCGAACGTGTGAACGGCCTGCCGGGAGACGTCATCCCCGCATCACTGGGTGGCGGAACGGTCACCCGCCAGGCGCGTGGAATGATCGTGGCCGGGGACCTGATCGACAGCCTGGACAAGCGCGGCGGCGAATATCCGGCGATGCAGCGCTTTGAATGGGCGCGGTACAAAAAAGATTATGGCCTCAAGGGCGGGGATGGCAAGCTGCCCTTCCCCGTCTACGAGCTACACGGTAATCATGACGGCCCCCAGGGCGATACCTTTCTCTGCGATGATTTGATCGAGCGCAATCGCGAACGGCCCGGGGTGATTAATACCTCGACCAACGGGTTGCATTACTCCTGGAACTGGGGGCCGATCCACCTGGTCAATGTCGGGATGTTCGTTGGCTGGGGCGAAGCGCGGCGGGGCAAACATCACTATGCGCCGCGGGGCAGCCTGGCTTTCCTCGAGCGCGACCTGAAAGAGCAGGTCGGCGACAGCGGCCGACCGGTCATTATTTCGCACCACCTTCACCTGAACTGTGGCAACTACGACTGGCCGGACGTGGACCTGAAGGGCTATTACGAGCTGGTCAGCCGATACAACGTGATCGCGATTTTCAATGGCCATACCCACGGAGCGCCACGGCGCTTTGGTTGGAACGGTAAGGAACTTGGGCCACAGGTATCGGGTATCGACAACTTCGACCCCGACGATTCCGGGGCGGCGAAGACGGGCAGGGATGGCAAGCCGGTGGGTTTACGCCACGGGCTCCTGTACGTGGAATTGGACGACCAGGCGGGCACAGACAGGGACCGGTTCACCGTGCGCTCGTACGTGACGAAAGACAACTGGGCCACGGCCAACTGGGCCCAGGCCTGGGAACGGGCGGTACAGGTGCCGGATGCCCCCGCCAACGAAGGTATCCGTTACGTGGAGGCCAAGGACCTCTCGTATCGCCCGGATGCCACCGATGCCTACATGCAGAGCCGCTGCAAACTGGACCTGTATATCCCCACCCAAACAGGCTTCGCAACGGTTGTCTGGTTTCACGGGGGCGGGATTACAAGCGGTAACAAATCGATCCCGAAGCAACTGAAGGAACAGGGCGTGGCGGTAGCCGCAATCAACTACCGGCTTTATCCCAAGGTAAAATGCCCGGTGTACATCGAAGACGCCGCTGCCGCGGTGGCCTGGGTATTCAAGAATATTGAACGCTACGGGGGCTCTGAAAAACGGATTTTTGTCTCCGGGCACTCGGCGGGAGGCTACCTGACCAGCATGGTTGGGCTGGATAAAAGCTATCTCGCAAAGCACAACATCGACGCAAACCGGATCGCCGGCCTGATTCCTTTCAGTGGCCACACCATCACCCATTTCACGGTGCGTAAAGAACGCGGGATCGACGGCAGGCAACCGATTGTCGATGCCTTCGCCCCGCTCTTTCATGTACGAAAAGATGCGCCACCCCTGGTCCTCATCACCGGCGATCGCGAGATTGAAATGCTCGGGCGCTACGAAGAGAACGCTTACCTGTGGCGGATGATGAAAGTCATCGGACACAAAAAGACCCACCTGTACGAGCTGGAGGGGCATAACCACGGGCAGATGGCGAAACCGGCCTTCCCGATCCTGCTCAAGCATCTTCGCGAAATCGTGCGAAAGAAGTGATTGACGGGGCGCGGGTATACGAGGAAAAACGCGGCACTACGCTCAGTCCACGAAGCGGTACTTCAGGATGCAAATGATGGCTCGGACGCCATCTTTCCAGGTGATCTTTTTTCCCTCTTCATACGAGCGGCCGTAATAGGCAATCGGAACCTCGTAGATGACGCAATGCTTGTTCTTCGCCACCTTGGCGGTGATCTCCGGCTCAAAGCCAAAACGATTTTCCTTGATGGTAATCCCTTCCAGGATCTCCTTTTTGAAGACCTTGTAGCAGACCTCCATGTCGGTGAGGTTAAGATTGGTCATCATGTTGGATAAGGTGGTCAGGAAGCGATTGCCCAGGTAGTGCCAATAATAGACTACGCGATGGGGACCTCCGCCGATGAATCGGGAGCCGAAAACAACGTCGGCATGCCCGGATAAAATGGGCGCGATGAGGTTCGGGTACTCTTTAGGATCATATTCCAGGTCGGCATCCTGGACGAGGACAATGTCGCCGGTCGCCTTTTCGAAACCGGTACGCAGGGCGGCACCCTTGCCCATATTCTCCTGGTGGAGAACGATGCTTACATCCGCATGCCTGGCTTCGAGTTGAGGGAGCAGGTCCCGGGTGCCGTCGGTGCTGCCATCATCGACCATGATGATTTCCCGGTCGAGACCCGTGTCTACCGCGCGCACCGCATCGAGCAACTGCTCAAGGGTGGCGACTTCGTTATAAACGGGTATGACGATTGTGAGCTTCACCGTGGGCAATGATTTACGAGGTCAGGGTTTCTTATTCAAGAGCGATGAGGAATAAATCATGTAGGAGGGGGATGGGCCCGGGAAAGCGCCCTGCGGAGGGAATGCCACCGGTACACCTGGATTAATCCAGATACCTTTTCGGCAGGAACCGTTCCAGGGGATTTGCCAGGCCCAGGGTCCAGCCGAGAAGGGTTGTGCGATCCATGGTCACCGGCATCGGTACCCGGTGGATGTGGCTGATACTTTTGCCCCCCAGTTGATAGACATCATCGATCCGGGTTCCGTTTTTCCCGCCAAAATTGCTCGCGACGCTTCTATAGCCCGTCTCGACCAGGTATCGCCGGGCGGAATGCCAGACCAGATCTTCGGGACCACCGTAGGGAACCGCGAAATCCAGCACCTCTTCACCGATGGCCTCTTCCAGCCATTTGTCGGAAGCGACCAGTTCTTCATCCCAGACCTTACGCCAGAAGTCATCGAGTCGCTTATGCGTCGCGGAATGACAGCCGATGGTGGCGAGCGGGTGCGATGCGAGCTTTTTCACCTGGGCCGGACTAAGCGCCTTGGGCGTGCAGCCGACTGCCAGGTCGTGTGGAAGTTGCTTTAGTTTGCCGCGGACAAAGTCGGTGGTGAGATAGAAGCAGGCGGGGATTTCGAGCTCCTCGAGAATGGGCAGGGCGATGGTGTAATTGTCGGCGTATCCATCGTCAAAGCTGAGCATGAATCGAATGCCCTTGTGCTGGGGCTGCAGGGCTTCACCGATGGAGACGAAGCGACCGAACTCCTGCAGGGTTTCCAACTGCCAACGGAACATCTCCACCGGATGCGCCATCCCCGGAATGGGATCCTGGCCGAGGGCCTCCTCGAACCGGTGATAACACAGCCCGAAAGTGAAGTGCTTTCTCCTGGCGGACCGGATGAGGCCCTTGAGGGCGGACCGGTAGAGCCGCTGTTTCATCGTCTGCTTCATATGCCTACATCTTTTATGTAGCCATGGACCGGGGTGGCAAGTCGATTATAAAGATGGATGTTCGGCGAGAGGGGGTATTAAAACCCGCCGTCCCGCGCCACCAGCAGGGCGAGGATCTTCATCCGGTGGAGAAATTTTTCGTGGTGAAAGTGGGTTCGCGTACGTTCGCGGCCCTGTCGTCCCATGGCCTCCGCCTTCTCCGGGTTATTCCAGAGATCCATGATATGTGCCCGGAGTGCCGCGACATCCCCGGGATGGGTAACATAGCCGTCTTTCCCCTCGGTAATGTAATCGGAGGCCGACACGTCGTCTGCGACGACCACCGCCCGGCCATGCCACCAGCTGTTGAGGATGGTCTGCTCGCCGTAGCCCCGGTCCCGACCGGCGGTGAGCGTCATGACCACGAAGCGGCTCCCGGCCATCAAGCGGGTGAATTCGGGCTCGACCACGGGATTGATTTCAATCTCCTCAGGTATTTCAACCCCGTCGAAGAGTTCCATTTTCGTCGTGGTGACCCGGACCTTGACCCGGGTGCCGCGCACGGCCTCACACAAGGTGCGATAATCACGAGCGCTGTTCCCCCCGGCAAAGATGTAATCACCATAGGGTTCATCCAGCGGGGGACGTTTCGAATGACTGGCCTGGTACGGAACATAAGCGAAGCGGTGGAAGGGCAGCTTGAAGCGCTTCATGTAGGCGCTCACCTGGTAGCGAGAGAAGAGCACATTGCTCGCCGCACCCTCGACCTGCCATTTGACCGCCAGGCGGCGAAGCCTGGACGGGGTATCGATAAACACATCGTAGAGGACGATCTTGCGTTTACGAATCATGAACAGGCGGTTGATGATCGAAGCATACTGTGGCGCGCGGTCGACCTGGTTGAGTAGGAGTGACGCATTTTTCCCGGTCGCCAGAAGAAGGCGGATGGCGAGAAAAACATCGCCCAGCACGGGCACCGGGCGAAGAAAGGAACACACACCCAGGTCCGTGATCACCCGAATCTTCCCGGGGGCAAACCAGTTTTCATGCGTCACCACAAAGCCTTCCGGGACATCGGCTTCCGTCAACTCATCCAGTCGACCATAATCCTCGAGTGCTTCGTTCAGGGTCACGGACACAGTAGCTCCTCATACAGTTTAAGGTGCGAGGCAACTGCCCGTTCGGGTGAAAATTCGCGCTCAAGTTTTTCACGTCCCGCGCGACCGTAATCCATGCGGGTTGATCGCGCTTCCAGCAAGTGAATCAGGGCCTGCGCCAGCGCGTTCGGATCACCGGGTTCCACCAGGATGCCCGTCTGGCCGTGCGCAACCAGGTCCGGCAAGCCCCCCACCTTCGTCGCCACCACGGGCAGGCTTGATTCCATTGCTTCGAGCACCGTATACGGCAGGTTTTCGATCCTGGAACAATTCACATAAATCTGCACGTGCTGAAAAAACTCGTGGCGATCGACGTAACCCGGCATGTCGACAACCTGATCGAGCGAACAGCCGCGGCGGAATCGTTCAAGAAAGTCTTGCTCAGGCCCCTCACCCGCAAGGATAAAACGATCCTGGGGTCGCGCCTCATGAACAATCTTCAGGGCGTCCAGGTACTGGGACAGGTTCTTCTCCCCGGTGAAGCGACTGAGCACACCCACCTGGTAGCGCGCCTCGCTGGATCGTGAAGGCGTTTTTTCTTGTACACGAAAACCGGAAGGAATCCGCCGCAGCCGCGATTCCGGGAATCCGCGTTCGCCGAGGTGTTGCTCGTAGTAATGGGAAAGTACGATAACCCGTTGAAAACGTTTGAGCGTCCAGAGGTTGATCCGATAATACAGGCGTTCCCTGAAATCCGGCAGGAAAAACCAACCGTGCACCGTGCTCACCAGCGGCCAGCGCTTACCGAAACCCGCCGCCTTGCCAGCGTGCAGGTCGGCTTTGTACCCAACACTGTGTACTACATCCGCCTGCTGGCGCCCCATAACCTCACGGATCGCCGCAATCAAGGGACGGGAATAAGCACCCGCCACCGAAACCGTCTCCAAGCCCCCCGCAAGCTCGCCAAGCGCCTTTCGGTATTGATCAGGTCCAGGGGCGGAACGGATTTCCTGGAAGAGGAGCACATGGGTCTCGCATCGGCCACTTTGCTGCAATCCCTCGATTAAATCGAGGGTTGCTCGTTGGGCGCCGTAGATGCGACCTGTATCTTGCAAGATGAAGCAAATTTTCATAGGATTACCACTGACGCCGAAGTCGACCAGCTATGCGCAGACTATCCATCATCGTGGTGGCTTTCAATGAGAGAAAGCACATCAGCCGCTTGAAAGCATCCTTTGATGCCCTGGTGCTGGATGATGATGTGGAGGTGGAAACCCTGCTCGTTGACGGGGGCAGCACGGATGGAACGGTGGAACACGCCCATGCGCTGGGCTTCACCAGGGTAGAGGTCCTGCCCGGCGCGAACATTCCGGTTTGCCGGAATGCCGGCAACCGGTGTGCCACGGGCGACTGGATCGCCCATGTGGATGCGGATTGTGAACTCTCCCCGGAATGGCTGAATGCGGCCCGACCCTTCCTCGAAGGCCAAACTCCCACCGTCATGGGCTGGCCGGTGGCCCCTCCGGAGGAAGCCACCTGGGTCGAGCGGACCTGGCACACCCATTGGACCCACAAAAATCTCCTGTTGGTCGAGGAGGAAGGGCGGAAGGTCGTGCGCAGCGAAGCCTTCCGCTTGATCACAACCCGGAACCTGGTGATGAACCGGGAAATTCTGGAGGCCCTTGACGGTTTCGATGAAGAACTTCCGACGGGTGAGGACACGGATTTTGTTTTCCGGGCCTACCAGCGGGGCATGCGGGTACTGGCGGTGCCAGGTCTGCGGGTCATCCATTACGGCGAGCCGAAAACGCTGCGGGCATTTTACCGGCAACAGCTCTGGCACGCCAACCGGAGCAGCTACACTAAAATCATGCGAGAGAGCCATGCGCAGACCGGGGGAAATGCGCCCAAGTTTACCGCCCTTTACCTGCTGACCGCAGCCTTCCTGCTTGCCGGTCTCATCCTGGGTGCCGCAACGAAAAATCCCTGGTGGCTGATGAGCACCCTGCCCTGGACCGGGTTGGTCGGCCTGCCCGCGGCCTGGATCTGCATCAAGGCGCGTACGCCCGGACGGTTTCTTCAACTGTGTATCCTCTACGCGGCGTACGGGCTGGCGCGGAGCCTGGACATGCTCGGCTTTTACCGGGACAAGCAGAGCTGGAAGTCCTAGGTGAAGGAATTTTCCAGGCGTATCGTGATACGCATGCGGCGTGCTGAATTCCCGTAGCCGGGCAGGCGAAGGTCAGCCTTCGCGGATCCAGTGACCGACGGGATACTGCGAGCACTCCGGGACATGGTCCCCATCGATCGGCAGGGTATACGTGCCACCGGCCGGCCCATTCGTGGGCGCTCTTGTTTGAAAGTAAATGTCCAGCATCGGACTGATGTTGGGAGGCATATTGGTCGTGTTTTGCTCCATCACGTATTGTTGTACGGCGCTGTTCAACTGCTTGAGATTAGCGACACAGGTGTTTTTACGCGCCTCCGTACGAACGTGGACGAAGCTGGGAATGCCAATCGCGGTGATCATCCCAATAATCATGACAACCACCATGATCTCGACCAGGCTGAAGCCTTTATTAGCGTTCATTGTCATAACGTAATCCAATTAACGTCGCTAAGAGTCAGCAGGAACTATACCAGATACGTATAGAGCGAATCAAAGAATAACTTGAAGAAATAACTTACACGTTGCCACGCTAGAAAATGTGTGTTGAAACCCAGTCTTGCCCCAATATTAACCTTGGAATACGTATGAAAAAAATATGCTGTTTGTTGACCCCCATCCTGATGCTTTCCGCCCAGGCCGAGTTCGTGTCCATTTTTGACGGTACATCGCTGAACGGTTGGAAGTCCAACGAGGAAACCCCCGGGTGCTTTACCATCGATAACGGCGCCATAAAAATAAGCGGGGGTCGTGCCCACTTGTTCTATGCCGGCAAGGTGAGTAATGCGGATTTCAAGAACTTTGAATTCAAGGCCAAGGTGAAAACACTACCGGGTGCAAACTCCGGTATCTACTTCCACACGAAGTACCAGGCCAAGGGTTGGCCGGCCGAAGGCTACGAGTGCCAGGTCAACAATACCCACAAGGACCCACGTAAAACCTCAAGCCTGTATGCGGTCAAGGACGTTCACAAGGCGCCAGCAAAAGACAATGAGTGGTTCGACTACTACATCAAGGTCCAGGGCAAACACATCCTGATCAAGATCAATGGCAAGACCCAGGTCGACTATACCGAGCCTGCGGACTGGACCCCGCCCAAGAACATGTCCGGACGCGATATCGACCACGGCACTTTCTGCTTTCAGGGTCACGACCCGAAAAGCACGGTCTTTATCAAGGACATTCACGTCAACGTGATCGACTGAAGCGGCGAGAACCTCCACGAATCGTGCACCGCGGGACCGGGTCCTCGCGGTGTCTATCCCGTGTCTGTTTTCCGTGAGTAAAACTGCAAAGCTCCCCACCGGGGCAATCGCTGATATCCCCCGTACCGGTGGCTCCATATTTGTCGAGGGCGGCAGCGGCGGGGTATATGAAATTGTCCCGCCGAGGAACGCGGTGTTCTATTGCTTTCACAAGGATGCCAAGCACGGGCTTTGCGTCGTGGTCACCTACCATCCACGGTACAAGGTCGACAATCGCCGGGACTGGATATTCACGGTGGACTGGAAAACCGGGGCAATTAAACGACTCAAGCCCTGGGCTTAGTGAAGGTTTCGGGGTGATAAGGGAGCGACCGCACAGGATGATACGGGCGAGGTGACTCGCTCTCAACGTGAGCGGGAAAGAACATCAGGCGGGCAAATGCGAAAGCAACTCGTACAAGGTCCGATAATAGCCCCCGGCCTCGACCAGCTCGCTGTGCGTTCCGGACTCGATCAACGCTCCCTTGCGCATGACGAGGATCCGGTCCACGTTGCGAATGGTCGACAGGCGGTGGGCGATAACAATCGTCGTGCGATCCTGCATCAACTTCTGCAGGGCCTGTTGAATCAATCGCTCGGTCTCCGTGTCCACATTAGCCGTCGCCTCGTCCAGGACCAGCAGGATATCCGGATTCTGTACCAGGGCCCGGGCCAGGGCCAGGAGCTGCTTCTGTCCGGTCGACAGATTCGCCCCGCGTTCACCCGTCACGTTGTCGTACCCATCCGGCAGGCGGATGATAAAGGTATGGGCATTGACGTACTTGGCCGCCTCGATGACCTGCTCGCGGGTGATCCCGGGATGGTGCAAACTGATATTCGAGGCGATCGTCCCCGAGAAGATTACCGGATCCTGCAACACCATCCCCACCCGCTGGCGTAATTCGGATTGCCGGTACTCCTTTACGTTCACACCATCGACGAGGATCTCCCCTTCCTGCACATCGTAAAACCGCGCAAGCAGGCTGATGATACTGGTCTTTCCTGCGCCGGTGGCTCCTACGATGGCCAGGGACTCCCCCGGGTCGACCCGGAAAGAAACCTGCTCCAGCACCGGGGTCCCCGGCGTATACGCAAAGGATACCTCGCGAAATTCGACCGCGCCTTTAAACGATTCAATACCCCGGGCATCCGGTGCATCCTCAACGACTAAGGGCTCATCCAGCAGTGAAAACAATCGCTCCGACGAGGCCATGGCCGTTTGCAACAGGTGTGACTGGTCAGCCAATTCCTCCAGTGGACGGAAAAAATCGCGGACATAAAAGAGAAAGGCGATCATCGTCCCCAGCCTGAGATCCCCCTGCAACAGCAACCATCCCCCAGTCGACAGGATAATCACCGTCGCCGCCGCACGCATGACCTCAATGACCGGGAAATAATAGCTGTCCCAGCACGCCGCCTGCACCTGGGCGTCGCGCAGCTCCCTGCTCGCCTCGTCAAATTCCTCAATCGAAGATCCCTCCCGATTGAACAGCTGGATGGTGATCATGCCGGTCAGGAACTCCTGCAACCGCGTATTCAGTGCCGACTGCTTTCCGCGCACGTTCCGGTGCGCCTTTCGGGTCTTGATATTGATAAAGGTAAGAATCACCCCGAGAACAGGAATCGTGGTGAACAGCAGCAGGGCAAAGGTTGCATCAATATACAACATGAAGCCCATCACCCCGATGAGTAGCAGCACATTCGCGACCATGCCGATAAGGCCATTTTTCACGAACATCTGCAACGCATCCAGGTCGGAGGTGATCCGCGTCATCAGCCGCCCGACCGGGTTGCGATCAAAATATTGCACGGGCAGGTCAAGGACCTTGGCAAAAACCTGGTTGCGCATATCGTTGACCACCCGTTGACCGATCCAGGTCATGAGATAGCTCTTGATTGTACGAAAGATGAAAATACCGGCAGCCATCACCGCAATCCAGACACAGAGTCGCGTCAAGCCATCGATGCGCTGGTCCACGGAAAGGCTGGATCCACCCTCACCAATAAAACGATCGATCGCCTGCTTGATCAGCATCGGGATCATGTTCTGCGCAAAGGTCATAAAGACCAGGACAACGAACCCCGCGATGAAAGCCGTCGTATAGGGTCGCGCATACGTGAGGATGCGTCCGGTCAGTTGTTTGTCGTACAGCTTTCCCTTCTGTGAAGTATCGGCATCCATTAGCTGATCGCCTCCAGTTTTGCTTCCAGGCGCTGCATGCGGTCGAGCTCCCGGTAGTAGCCTTCATGCTGTACCAGCTCATCGTGCCTACCCATCTGGCTTAGCCGGCCGTCCTCAATAACAATGATAAAATCCGCGTACTTTAAGGTGGATACACGATGAGAAACCAGGATGGAGGTTCGCTCTTTCAACACGGGCATGAGACGCTTCAGGATCTCGGCTTCGGTATGGGTATCCACCGCGGAAAGCGTATCGTCCAGCACGAGTATATTCGGATTGGACGCGACTGCACGAGCAATGGAGGTTCGTTGTCGCTGGCCGCCGGACAGGGTTACCCCGCGTTCTCCAAGCACGGTGTTGAATCCGGAGGGAAAGTCCTCTGCATCCTGGGTCATCTGGGCAATTTCCGCCGCCCATTCCATCGCTTCTTCCCCGGATGCCTGCAGGCCAAAGCGGATGTTGCTGGCCAAGGTGTCGGAAAATAGAAAGGGCTCCTGGGGAGCGGTGCGAACATCACGACGCAGCACATCCAGGGGGAATTCCCGAAGGTCATGTACCCCGATAAAAACCTGGCCGGAACTTGGATCCAATTGGCGCGTAAGCATACCCGTGAGCAGGCTCTTTCCGGAACCGGTCGGCCCGGTGATCCCTACGGTCATGCCCTCCGGGATGGAGAGGTTCACATCGTCGAGGATCTTCAACCCGCCGAGCTCCAGGGAGACATGCCGATATTCCAAGTCCCCGCTCACCTGGTCGAGGGCCTTGTTCGTCCGCTCGTTGTCGTCCACCGCGGGCCGCGCGTCCAGCAGGATCTTCACCCGACCCCAACTCGCGCGGCCGCGCATGATCAAGCTCAAGGCCCAGCCCATGGAAAGGGTCGGCCATTGCAGGTACAACATATACTGTTGAAACTGAACCAGGGTCCCGATGGACATTTCCTCCTGCACCACCAGGCGGCCGCCGACCAGGAGGATCAGGAGGTTGCCACAGACAAACAGAAAACCGAGCAGTGGCCAGACCGGTGCCTCCACCCGGCACAGGGACATGTTCATGTCCACATAGGTCTTATTCAAACCCTGAAACACCTTGCGCTGCCGGTGCTCGATACCATAACCCTTGACCAGTCGGATCCCGGCGAAATTCTCCTGGCAGTAATTCGAGAGCTCCGAGAATTGCGCCTGCACTTCCTCATACCGCTTCTTGATCATCATCACGAAGCCGAAGCCGATGAGGGTCATTGCCGGCAGGAGTATCATCATGATCCCCGCCAGGCGCGCTTCGATACCGAACATGATGATGAAACCTATGGTAAAAGCGAGCGTGGCCCGGATGATGTTCATCAGGCCGTGGCCGATCATGTCCGCCACCGCCCGGATATCCGCGTTCATCCGCGTCATGATATCGCCGGTGCGCTGCGAGTGAAAATACGCAGCATCCATCCCGGTCAGGTGCCGATAGACCGACTGTTTTAAATCGTAGACGATGTGATGGGCCAGCACCATCGGGAGCCGACGCATGCCGAGGGAGAAAATAGCGGCCAATGCGGCCCCGGCGCTATACCAGCCAACCTGGCGAAGCAGGCCTTCCTGTGTATAGGTGCCATCGACCAGGGCGTCGACGATCTCACGAATAATAAAGGGCAGGGCAAGATTGATGCTGACCGTGAGGATACCGAAGAGGAAACAACCCAGGACCAGTTTGCGATGCGCCCAAGTCAAGGCCCGCAAGCTGAACGTGAAATCCATCATGATGGATGACGCGGCCGGGTTCGCTTGCCTCTTGAGCGGCGCGGAATCTTATTGCCGGAAGGCGTCGAGTAGATGTTGGTCTGTTCGGACTCGATCTCGGGAGCGTCATCGCGCGCGGAGCGGCGCTTAGCGCCCAGCTTCCAGATACTTTTGAGTTCCTCCAGCTCCGAATTCACCGGATCCTGGTGCTCCTCATGTCGCTTTTGCCACCAACCCTTCATCCCGTTTAATTTCCCCTGACCCCTGAAACTTGCAAGGAAATTCACGGGATTGTTTGACCCCGGGAAAAGTTGAGTCCGAAAGGCAGGTGCACGTAACGGCACTCCTATTGCAAAACGTTACCCGGTTTACCAACCCATAGACGATTGATCATTTCCAAGACAACCCGCCCAGTCGTTTCCAGGCTCGCAGGGCTCAACTTGTCGAGCCTGTCCTCGTTGGTGTGCCAATAGTCATTGAGTGTCGGCGCGCTACCGTATTGGAAATCGATCAGGTCTATCGCAGGCATGCCGTTAGCCAGAAAGGGGATGTGGTCGTCCCCGATGTCGTAGTGGAAGTAACGAAATTGGTCCCGGACACCCAGGGCATGGGCTGCATCGAACACGAGGGAAACCAAAGCCGGGCTCGAACTTTTTGGCAGGGTGATCGTCAGATCCTCATGGCCGACCATATCCAGAATAATGACCGCCCGTACCTTCGGTGCCTGGCCGTTTTCCACCAGGGCCTTCGCCATGTGCTTGCTACCGTGGAGCCCGTCATGGGGGCCGTAATGCACCACGCATTCTTCGCCGTCAAAGAAAGCCAGTCGAACCTCCGGACCCTTCCTTTTATTGGCCTGGATAACCCGTCCCAATTCAATTAAGAGGCCGACACCACTACCGGAATCATTGGCGCCAACGAAGGTATTGGTCAGGCCCGTCTTTGTATCAAAATGGCAACCGAGTAGAATGATTTCAGCGGGATCACCGGGAATGATCGCCTCGACGTTATAAAACGTACTCGTACCGCGCGGTGTTATATCCTCGAAACGATCGATCGAGGCCTCGAGGCCCGCTTTTACAAGTTCCTGTTGAATCCACTCGGCCCCGACACGAGCCGAGGGCGCACCGGCCTCTTTCGGTCCGAGTTCAACAAAGGCCTTTACCTTTGCGAAAGCGTCTCCTCCCTGGAGCAACGCTGGATCCAGCAGCGATTGCCGCCTCGGCGCTTCCTGCTCCCGGCAACCCGTTCCGAATCCGAGAAACAGGACCAGCAGCAGCCTCATACCTTTACACCTCGTCATCGAGGCCGATGACATCCAACACACGGTTGAGGTCGTCATTCGAGTAATACTCGATGCATATCTTTCCCGGATTCTTTTTGCCACCGGATTGCTCCGTGGGGGGCGTAATGCGCACGCCGGTTCCCAGGATGCGTTGCAGTGTTTCCGCAGCGTCGCGCAGGTGCGGATCGACTTCGGGGAAGCGCCTTTCCGTCCCCGGTTTGCCCGGTTTCCGCACGGGCTTCGTCACGCCAACCAGGCGTTCCGTTTCACGAACGGAGAGGCCTTCATCCGCGATGCGACGGGCGAGGGCAACCTGGTCTTCTACGCGGGTTAACCCGAGCAGGGCCTTGGCGTGACCGATACTGACCCGCCCCTGGCGAACCTCTTCCCGCACCATCGGCGAAAGCTTGAGCAGGCGCAAGGCATTGGCAACCGTGGCCCGGGCCTTTCCGATGCGCTTGGCAATCTGCTCCTGCGTCATGTCGAATTCATCGCTCAGGCGCTGGTACCCTTCAGCTTCCTCGATGCCATCCAGGTCCTGGCGTTGCAGGTTCTCCACCAGGGCCATCTCGAGGGCCTCCTGGTCGCTGATGTCGCGAATCACAACCGGGACTTTTTTCAAGCCGGCCGCTTCAGCCGCACGGAGGCGGCGTTCGCCGGCAATCAACTGGTAGACCGTGTCGTGCTTCCGCACCAGCAGGGGTTGGAGCACGCCGATATCCCTGATGGAATCGGTAAGCTCCTTGAGCGCATCCGGGTCAAATTCCTGGCGTGGCTGCCAGGGATTGGCCACCAGTTGATCTATCGGTATTTCGGTCACGCCAGGGCCGCCAGGCGGGCTTCCTCCCCCCCCTTGGCCGGCCCGGGGTGCATCATTCATCAGGGCGTTCAGGCCCCGCCCAAGTCCACCCTTTTTCTTTGCCGCCATGGGAGGAGTAGAGCCCAATTCAGCCGCTTGTGCAAACTTCAAATGGAAGCCCGGATACTTTGGTGGGCGGAATGACACAGCGACCCCGGGTCATCGGTCCTTCCCCTCCAACTGTGCCCGCGCGCGCGCCTCGTGATCGGAGAAAAGAATATGATCCGAGCCCTCCGTCACCTTCTGCTTCCCGGGGAATTGAGCAGGTACCCGCCCGCCGTCATCCGTAAAGTTCTTCCCAACGCTGTACACCCGCCACGCAGCCTCCTGCGTGGCATAGCGAATCGGGGCACCGGAGGGATCGAAGAGGTCCAGGGGTACCGCGGGCAGGTATTCCGGTACCAGGGACTCCAACTCCGCCGGCGGAACTCCATGCCGGTGTATCCAGTGCTCAATCGCGAGACCGATATCGGCCAGGTCCAGTTTAACCTGGGTGTTCGCTTCCGCTATCCGCGAGGATTGTATCGCCGGAACCAGCATGGCGGCCAGCACCCGGCCAATCGGGTCGGGCCTGATCCACAGAAGTGACCCGGACTCTGTCAGGAAACTTTCCACGACTACCTCCGCATGGTTCGTATATACCGGCAAGGTGGATTCATGAATCAAGTGCGAATAAAAATCGTTGAAATGCGCACGCGTTTTCCTGGGCGAACTCCCCATAAAAACGGCAAGCGGGCTGAGAAAACGCAGGCTGTTGCCTCCGCCGGTCAGGGCTCCAAGCCCTTGTCCGTATGCCGTGTCGATCGCGCTGCCCGCAAACAGTAACTCATAGCGAAAGGTTTCATCCAGGGACTGCCTTTGCTCACCCTGCTTGCGTATGCATGCCTGCCAGGCTTGTATCTGCTCAGGGGGCAGGTCGTACTGCTCCCGAAAATGATTCACGGCGTCAGCAAGCGCACGGCTACCCGCATTGCCGACCAGGTGGTTGATCAGGCCGCCGCCCCTGGATACCGCTTGATTCAGCTGCCCCTGCAGGTCGAGGGCTTCACTCACCGACACCCATTCCCCTTCCTGGGCCCGCTTCTCCATCCACAGTCGCAGGCGCCGCTGGATATCCAGGAACGAACTGACCCCCGCAGCCGTCGCGGTGATGTTGGTAATCGTCGGCACCTGGTAGGTCCTGGCTCCCGCACATTTGCGCAAGGGTTCCAGCCATCCGGGGTTCGATTCCATCCAGGCCAACAGGTTGGTACAGGCAATCAGGTCGCCCCCTGCCAGCATGGCATCGTACTCATCCCGCTCGGCAAGCGAGAGCACGTACCCGGAGTCCTGATTGATGAGGTACCAACTCCCGTTATCCGTATCGATAGCGCCCGGGTCCAACAACGGCAGCAAGGGACGAAGCCGGATGCCCTCTACCCGCATGGGCCAACCCGGTGTTGTCCCGCGCACAGCAAGGCTGAGGGCGA
>JAPYUI010000008.1:11439-17428 GCA_029936175.1 Kiritimatiellia bacterium | reverse complement strand
ACCTACAAATTGACGAAAATGTCTTTTTAAACAAGGACTTTTACGCATAATACCCCTCCCGCAGGGACGTGGCGTTTTATGAACCAGGAAACATTTAAATTACTTTTTTCAAGCGGTCCGCGTGAAGGGGATGAGATCCCCCTCGGGGACAACATCACGACGCTCGGGCGTTCCCAGCGCAACACCATCGTCCTTGAAGACCCGTCCATCTCCCGCGAGCACCTCCGCTTTTATGTCGAGGACGACCAGGTCTCTGTCGAGGATTCGGGCAGCTCACGAGGCACCTTGATCAACGGCCAGGCCTTGACGACCCGGGTGGCACTCAAGCACGGGGACAAACTCGACATCGGCAATCAGCAAATCGAGGTGGTCTCGGTTAACGAAACCCTCGACGGGGACGACCAGGCCACGATCTTCGAGAACCTTGAAGAGATTGAAGAGAAATTTAACAGCGAAGGCCAACTCGATTTCGAACGGGTGAAAGCGCAGGTTAAGGGCAATACCCCCACCCCTGAGGCACCCCCTTCCGTCGAGGACCCGGGCGACACCGGCCCCAAGGTGGAGGAAAACGGAGCAGGCATAGCCGAGAATAGCCTGCAGGATGAACCCGGCGGAACGTGCACGACAACCCGGACGGCCCCGAAAAGAAAAAAGCCCACCCCCCTGCTGCTGGGATCGATCCTCCTCGTCATCGCAATCGCCGGGGTATACCTCTACCGGGCCCTGCAGTCAGACACCGATCAGCCGACCCCACCATCACCAGCAACCGTGAACGGGGAAAACGCCAAGTAGCCCGGGGCCACTAATGTCCTCCACGTCAACCGTTACCCAGCATACGGATCCGCCGCTGGCCAAGCTGGTTTGCGTTTCCGGCCCCCTGGAAGGCGCGACCTTTGATATCACCCTGCGCGGGCTCCAGTTCGGTCGAGAAATGCACAATGATGTCGTGCTCCTGGACGACAGTAGCTCCAAGGACCACGCACGGATTGATTGCGAGGGCAAAAGATTTTACCTCTCCGACCTCGGCAGCAGCAATGGCAGCTTCGTGCAGGGCCGGAGAATCACCCGGGTGGAATTGATGAACGGCCACGTCATACGCGTCGGCCTGTCGACCTTCAGCTTTGACGGACCGGGCGCGGAGGTGAAGTCCCCCGCGAAGGTTTCCCACGACGGAAAGGGGGGCGGGAATACCCTCGTGATCATCTGGATCCTGGTGGCCCTGGGCCTGATTGGCGCGGGGGTGTACCTGTTTCTCGAAATGCTGGATAAAGATACGGGGCCGCGGGTGAACGCACCGGGCAATCCGCCGGTTATTGCCCCGCCGAAGACGGTGACCCCCATCGGTCCGGCGGCGATCGACGAGGCGGCCATGCGGGCAAAGATTCAGACGGAATTACGCCTCCGGGAAAAAACGGACGCGGCAGGTGGGAGGATCGAAGCGGGAAATCGTCCCCGGGCCGAGGTGGAGAACGTGACGGACCAATAACCTGCTGACATTCACCGCACGGTCTTTCTTTGCCACGAGGCCTACTGCATGCGCAGCTTCATCTCGAGCACCTTGCTGCCGCGGCGGACCTTGACCGGGACCTTGTCGCCAACCTTGGTATGCTTGAGCGTATAGGCAAAGAGTTCCGACTCACTCATGGGATCCGTCTTTCCATCCCACTCGATGAGGACATCACCCTTCCGGATGCCGGCATTCTTGGCCACGGCGTGGTCGTTATACTGGCCAACATGCTTAATGGGGAGCTCGAGTCTTGTCTTCGAGGTCGGTTTATCGAGGATCATCCCGCCGGTGAGCATGCGACGAAGATCCCAGGAGGACGTGCGCCAGGAAATGTCGGTCTTCCGGCGCCAGTCAGCGGGAAGGCGAATCGTCAGCACCCCGTTGCGACCGGCACGGCGAACCGTGGCCTTGATGGTCCCGGTTGGCGCGGCATTGTGCAGGACCCACTGGATGTCGGCAAGGGAAAGCACGGGTTGGCCATCCAGGGCGACGACGCTGTCCCCGGGTCGAAAGCCTGCCGTGGCAGCGGCACTGCCTGCCGAGACCTGCTTGACGGTCCCACGGGTATCCAGATCGAAGCTCAAGCCAATGACATCCGGCATGGGCCAGGGGAAGAGCACCTTGTCCGGCATCGGCTGCCTGCTTAGCCGGTATTCCTTGCGTACAGCGGCATGGATCTGGTGGCAATGCACGCAGGTGCTGGCAACCTTGGGGCTGGTGTAATCGACATGGTCTTTGAACTTGGCCCCGATACTCACGTAATCCAGCGGGGTGGCCTTGGGGGAAGGTGGGCCGGTTTTAGCCGCGAGACGCGACCGGTACCTGTCCACGCTCTTGTGCAGGACGAGCGCTCCCGTCATCGCTTCGCGCAAGCCTTTGAGCGAAACGTATTTATCCGCTTCATCCGCTCGGGTGGCCCGCGAACCGTAGCGCCCGTAGATCGTCTTGTCGGCATTCATGAAGAAACCGGCGAAGGACATGTCGTAATCAAACTGGAAAAGGTTGAGATCCAACGCGTTGCCCTGGACCATGCGCAGGCATACGAACTCCTTTAAGAGGTCGTCAATTTTTTCACCGCGAACCACCTGCTCGTCGAATGCTGCACAGGCGTGTCACGGAATGCACCGGTAGACGATGAAGAGCGGCTTGTTGGCCGCGCGGGCGACGCTGAAGGCCCGCTCCATGTCGTTATAGATCCAGACCTCGTTATCCTTGAGATCAGCCTTGTCTTTCTTAACCTGATCGTCCCGCGGCCCCGCGGACACATTGACCAGGAGGGAAAGCACAAGGAATGGGTAAAGGATGCAACGCACATGGGTAGTGTACCGTGTCAGCAGCAGGGGGGCAATCGATAACACCTGATAATGCCCCTTGTTACGGCTCCACCAACACCGCCCGTGCCGGCGCACCATCCGAACCGACAATCTTCAAGGGCAGGCACATCAAGGTGTAAGGGCCCGGGGCAATCGCGGAGAGGTCGATCCCCTCCAGCACAATGACCCCGGCACCCAACAGGACGACATGCGTGGGCGTCGGGGCGTCATAGGGCGCGACGGAAAGATAATCCACCCCCACCAGCTTGACCCCCATCGCAACCAGTTGCTCAGCGGCGGCCACATCGACGCCGACATAATCCTCGTGGAAGGTTGGATCCGGCTCCGACCAGTAGCGGGAGTTCCGGCTTTTAAACAGGACCCGCTCCGTCCCTGGAGGAATCGCGGCCAGCTCGACCCCGGTGATCAACCCGACCTCGCCCACGTCCACCACGTACGCAGGGCCGACAAGGACCTGTAAATCCAGTTGATCGACCGTGCCCGCACCTTCAACGAAGTGACAGGGGGCATCGACATGCGTGCCGGTATGACAGGAGATATTCATCCGGGTCAGGTTACATATATCCCCCTCGGAAAAGGATTTCACCCGCTCCAGCTCGACCGGGGGATCCCCCTCCCATACCGGCAAGCGGGCATGCAGGGCCACCGTGATATCGTATATTTTTTCCATGCCTGGATTCTCCTCCGATCCGGATGACTTGAACAGCCCGTAGTTCGATTAATGCCGGCGCGTTGCTCCCGGTGCTGCATCGACGCTTTTAGCCCTTCCGTTGTACGATGAGATATGAAAAACTTGGATCATGAAAAGAACCGTTCTCCCTATACTCTCGCTCCTTCTCGTCACCGCCCTCTGGGCGGATGACCCCTTCCGGGTCGGTATCATCGGGATGGATTCGTCGCACTGTGTGGCCTTCACCCGGATCATCCATCACGAAGATGCCTCGGACACCCTGAAGCAACTCCGGGTCACCACGGCCTTTCCCGGGGGATCGCCGGATATCGAGGGCAACGCGGAGAAGATCGCGAAGTACCGTGTCGAGCTAACGAAGATGGGAATCGCAATCGTGGATTCTATTCCGGCACTGCTGAAAAAGGTCGACGGGGTGATGATCGAAAGCGTGGACGGTCGCCCGCATCTCGAGCAGGTGATCCCGGTGTTCCAGGCAGGCAAACGGGTGTTCATTGATAAACCCCTGGCCGGGACCCTCGCGGACGCGATCGTGATCGAGCGCCTGGGCAGGCATTACCGGACCCCCTGGTTTTCCAGTTCCTCCCTGCGCTTTGCACCCGATACCCTCGCCCTGCGGATTGAATCCAAGAAGACAGGGAAACTGTACGCCGCAGAGGCTTGGAGCCCGAGTCCAACCGAAGCACATCATCCGGATTTATTCTGGTACGGCATCCACGGGGTGGAAGCCCTGTTCACCATGATGGGCCCGGGCGTATCCCACCTCGTCCGCACCAGCAGCGAGCACACGGATCTCGTCACCGGCACCTGGAATGATGGGCGCATCGGGACCTTCCGCGGACTCAAGCCCCCGGCAAAGCGGGGCTACGGGGGTATGGCATACGGCAGTAAAGCCATCGTTCCGGCCGGGGGTTTCGCGGGGTATGAGCCCCTGGTCGAAGAAATCGCCGCCTTTTTCCTCGGGGGTGACATACCGGTGGACCACGCAGAAACCATTGATATCATGGCCTTTATGGAAGCTGCGGATGAGAGCAAGAGGCGAGGGGGACAAACCGTGCAGATCCAGGACGTGATGAGGAAAGCGGAACGTGCCGCACAAAAATACCTGGATACATTGCAGCCACCGAAATAAAACGCGGACGCTTCCCGCTAGTTGATGCCCGATCCACGCCGATTGCGGGTGAATCCCGCAGGCGCATCCGATCCGCCAGGCAGATACGTCCCTCGCGTATGACCCCAACCCGGTTTCCCCGCAGGTGCTAAGACTTAGTTCGCCAGCAACTCGATGGCATCCGCCTGCTTGAATTCGCGGGCAAAATCGAGGGCGGTCTTCCCCTGCTTTTCCTTGATCGCTGGATCGGCGCCAAGATCGAGCAGGAGCTGGAGGACCTCCCTGGGCTGCCCGATCACGGCCTCAATCAAGGGGGTTCCGCCACCCAGGCTCTTCGCGTTGACATCGGCACCCGCTGCTACGAGCAGTTGAATCATTGCGCCATGCCCCTTGACCGCGGCGTAATGCAAGGGGGTCCAACCGGTCTGATCCGGAAGGCCGGGTTGGGCTTTCCGGGCGAGCAGGAGCTTGGCAATATCCACCAGGTTTCGCTCGCCGCAAAAATGCAGGACGGACTTCCCGCGCGTGCTCTGTACATTCGGGTCGGCCTTGTGGGCGAGCAAGGCCTGAACCACGGCCGTGCGTTTGCGCAAAACCGCATAATGCATTGGCGTCCAACCCGCCTTGTTCTGCACGTCAACATCCAGGCCCTGCCGAATCAACAGGTCGACAATGCCAGGACTGGCGGCGGAATGGAGGGCGGTTCCCCCGTTGGCATCCAGGGCCTTCGGATCGGCCCCGCGCTTGAGATGCAGCTGAACATCCACAAGATCCCCCTTGGCCGCCGCCTTTGACAGGCTCGAATACCGGGGCTCCTCGGCTTCCACGCAGGTGGACGACCACATAAAAAACAACCCTAGCCAACGGACCATCACCATGCGAAAAGAATCGCAAAGCCGATGCCCGGCGGCCAGCCTCGGATGTATTTTTTTTTACCTGCCGCAGGCTGCCTTACACTTGCTTGGCAGGGTTGCTTCCCCTATAAACCCTGCATGGACATCAAGGAGCTCTCGGAAGACCAGAAGAACACGATCTGCGCATGGATCGCGGCGGGCGAGTCCTTGCCCGACATGCAGAATATGATGCGAGAGCACTTTGACTTCCGCCTGACCTTCATGGATGCCCGGATCCTCGTAGCCGAGATCGAGGAGGAAATGGAACCCGAAGAAATACCGTCGACCGACGTAAACCTTGATCCGGCACCCGTCGAGGAGGAACCACTGGGCAGCGGCCAGGACCCCAAGGCGGACGAACGGGTCCCGACAGAACCGGAAGGCCTGCTTGATCCGACACCTGCGGTTCCGGCGGTGACATCCGAAGCCCCGGCTGCTTCACTCGAGGAACCCGCC
>JAPYUI010000008.1:8117-11339 GCA_029936175.1 Kiritimatiellia bacterium | reverse complement strand
AGTTCCAATACGTGACGCGCCTGCGCCAGTTCCAGGTTCACCCTCGTTTTCATGTACGCGCCCTGCACATTCCGCAGTTCTACCGGTTCCCGAACCACCTGCTCCTGCGTCAACTCCTCGCTTTCCTGGAAGCGTTTGGCCTCCTGCTTGAGCGCGATGAAATCATCGAGATTTCCTTTGCTCGCTTTTTGCTCGCCGAGCGCCTTTAAGGCCTCAAGGTATTTCTCCTTCAATAAGCCCTCATTGATGACGAACTTGTTTGTAATGGCACCCAACTCGGTCTGGAATGCAGCAAGCAGGTCATCCAGCTCGTCTCCCGAAGCGGAACAAAGCGAACACATAACGATCAGGCCTGATAGGATATGCCTCATGCCTCTCCCTGTCGTTCCGTACGGATGAGCTCGACCCAGTGCCTCGCTTTTCGACCCGTGAAATGTTCAATTTGATGGCGGCATGAAAACCCGCATGCCACGATTTCCGTTTGCTCATCCGATGCTCGAATAGCCGGGAAAAGGGCCAACTCGCCAATCTTCTCCGAAACGTTGTAGTGGTCTTTCTCATAGCCAAAGGCCCCGGCCATTCCACAGCAACCGGAATCGACCTCCCTCAGCTCCAAGCCATCAACCATCCCCAGCAGTTCGATCATCGGGCGCGTACCGTAGAGGGCCTTCTGGTGGCAATGACCGTGAAGAAGGATTTTTCGGGCGGGACTGACAAAACCCTCGGTGATGTTTCCGTTCATAACTTCGCGTAGAATAAATGCATCGATCGGCATCACACCCGCCTTGATCCGCTCGCCGAGTGCTTCGTCCTCAATGAGATCCGGTAGATCATCCGTGAGCGCAGACGCACAACTCGGCTCGAGCACGACTACGGTATGGCCTTCCGCAATCAACGTATCCAGTTGACGCATGGTTTTCAAGCCCTCCCTCTTTGCATCCCGCAGAAATCCCTGGGAAATGCGGGTGCGCTGACAACAGCCAAGCGGGGCAAGGACGACCTCATAAAAGCAGGATTCCAGCAAACGGGTAGCGGCAATGGCGACTTCTGGTTCGTGGTAATTGGAAAACGTATCAGCAAAAAGAACGACTTTGCGATAGGATGCCAGCGGCGGGTGCGTGGCGAACCAATGGTGGAAGGATCGCCGCGCAAAACTCGGCAGGGTACGGCGCGCATCAAAACCGGCAATGTGTTCCAACCCCTTGCGGAACATCATTGTCTGCTGGATACGATTGGCCATGGGTGCCTTCCAACCGGCGATACGCGCGGCAGATACCGGTGCGTTGGCTGTCAATTTATCCGAAAGCTTCACCCCGTGATCATCATGATAGAGCTGGAGAAACTCGCCTTTCAATTTCGCCAGGTCAACGCTGCTCGGACATTCCGCTTTACAGGCTTTGCACCCGATGCAGAGATCCATCACCTCATACAAACCCGGGTCGAGCAATCCGTCCGGACCCATCTGGCCCGACATGGCCAGGCGCAAGGCATTGGCGCGGCCCCGGGTCGAATGCCGCTCATCCTGGGTCGCTCGATACGAAGGGCACATGGTTCCCCCAAAAGGTTTCCGGCAGGCACCTACCCCGGTGCACATGTGAACCGCTTCACTGAAACTTCGATCCTCCCGGTAGGTGTAATAGGTCGGGATATCGATGACCTGGTAATCCGCACCAAATCGAAGATTTTCATCGATGGCCGGCGCGTCGACAATATCGCCGGGGTTCAATCGGTTATCCGGATCGAAGAGGTGTTTCACCTGGCGAAAAGCCTGGTAAATCTGTTCTCCGAAAAATTCCGGAATATACGCACTACGCACCCGCCCGTCGCCATGTTCGCCACTCCAGGATCCCCGGTAGCTCCGCACGAGCTCAAAACACTCGCGGGACAGGGCCTTGAAACGCTCGATATCCCCTTGCTCCCGCATATCGAGCAGGGGCCGGCAATGAATGACGCCCACACTGGCATGCGCGTACAGCGACATATCCACCTGATGCCGGGCACAGATTTCGTATACCTTTTCGATGTATTCAGGAAGGACCTCCAGGGGAACGCAGGCGTCCTCAATGAAGGCTTGTGGGGTTTTGTCCTCCCGGACGGCGAGCATAAGGCCAAGCCCGTTTTTACGTACATCCCAGACCGCTTCAATATCGGGGCCCTCCATGAACAACGGCCAGGCGTAACCCATGCCTCGCGTCTCAAGGTCCACCGCGCAGCGCTGCAGCTTTTCCTCCACTTCGGCGGAGCTCCCGCCATAAAACTCAATGATGAGTACGGACTCGGGCTCGCCGACAAAGAATTTTTCTGAGCCACGAAAACCCAAGGCAGTGCGGGAGCAATTGATGATTCGGCTGTCGAGAATTTCCACCGCCGAAGGGCCGTGTTCAACCACCGCCGGGGCCGCGCGGATCCCATCGAGCACCGAGCGGAACTGGGCAACCAGCAAACCGGTGCATTGGGGCAGTGGCTCCAGGTTGATCTTGGCCTCCAGCAAAAGGCCCAAGGTGCCCTCGCTTCCACAAAACAGCTGGGCAAGGTTCCACCGGTCGGACCGCACGAACGCATCCAGGTTGTATCCGCCGACCCGACGCATGACCTTCGGAAAGCGGGCGATGATCTCTTCGCGATTGGCCGCTACGATCTGCCTGAAATGATCATAAATGTGAGCTTCTCGTCCGAGACCCTCCGCCCGGAGCTGGACGGCATCCGGGCTGAGTTCTTCCAGCAGCAGCTCGGTGCCATCCGGAAGCATGATCCGGGTCTCCATCACATGATCGACCGTTTTCCCGTACAGGATGCTGCGGGTTCCGGAAGAATTGTTCGCGATCATACCCCCAACGCTGCAGCGACTTGAGGTCGCGGGATCCGGTGCAAAATGTAAACCCAGGGGCTTGAGCTCAGCATTGAGCACATCGCGAACCACCCCGGGCTGCACGCGTGCCCAGCCTTCCTCCGCATCAACCTCCAGGATCTGGTTCATATGCCGGGAGAAGTCGATCACCAATCCACTGGTCACCGCTTGGCCGGCCAGGCTGGTACCCCCGCCACGGCCGATGACCGGCAGCTTGAATGTCGCAGCGATACGCAGGGCCTCTTTGACATCCGCGTCGTTGCGGGGGAACACCACGCCGGTGGGCATGATCTGGTACATACTGGCATCCGTGGCGTAAATGCCGCGACTCCAGTCGTCAAACTGCACTTCGCCGGAAAAATGGGAGGCAAAGT
>JAPYUI010000008.1:0-8017 GCA_029936175.1 Kiritimatiellia bacterium | reverse complement strand
AATGTTAGTCGATTTTACCTGTCCCGTTTGTCGGGCGAGCCTGTCCGTGGAAGACCGTGTCGCCGGGAAGAAAGTCGACTGCCCCAAGTGCAAGGAACTGATCCTTATTCCCCTGAAGCCGCTGTCGGAAAAGAACAGCACCGGCGAAGACACGATCTTGCGCAACATCATCCCTTATCGCAACGAAATGCTGGCCAAGCATAACAAGCTGGTCGAGGCAATTGAAGAGATCAAGCTGCGCAATGAACGCATTCGCGAACTCGAAGCGTGCTCCATGCGGGTACAGAAAGAGTTGTGGTCAATTGAGGTCGAATACGAGCAGCGCCGGGAACAATTCGATGAAACAGAGAATGGTGCGCACGGGAAGGGGAAAAAGCCTAAGCGGAAAAAGGCTTCCAGCGACGTATCGAAAGGCACCTCCAAAGATAATGAGGAGCTAAGCGCGGTACGTGGCCAGCTTGATAGCGCACGCAAAAAAATCGAAACCCTCTCCAAAAAGCTTAATCAAGCCGATACCCTTCCAAAGACTCCGGACCAACCCAAGACCGAGCTGAACCAACTCGCGAAACAAATTGAAAGCCTCACCGAGGATTGCAAGCAGTTGAGGGCTTCCCGCACCGAAACCGACCAGATCAACACCGCGTTGAAAGCGGAAATTGGCGGGCTCGTGGCCGGGGTCAACCAGCGCGAGGAAATGACGAACCAGGCATACCAGCAGTTGCAGCAACTGATGGAATCGGTTGAGGCTTACGAAAAGATCATGCTGGGTTCGAATGACATGGGCAACTGGCTGAAAGAGCAAGATGCCAGCCTGGTGGAACTTGGCAAACTCGCAGGCACGTTTAATGACCGTTTTGCCAAGCTGGGGGAGCGGGTCGAGGCGTTGTGCTCAGGTCATGATGCGACCAAGCAAAAAGGGCCCTCCAAGGCCGGGAAAAAGACCGACGCCGGAAAGAACCCGGATAAACGGGTCGCCGAGTTGGAGGCGGAGCTCAAGTCGGCCCTGGCGAAGGAAGCCCAGGTTCGGCGCAAGTACAGCGAGCTGGAAGACCTCAAAAAGAGCCTTGAGAACAAAGTCTCCAACGACAAGGATTTAACCAATCGACTGGCTAATATCACAAACAACTTTACCAAGCTGGAGCAGGCTCAACTCAGCCTGCAAGAGCGGGCGGAGGAATTGGGCGAAGAGAACCAAAAGCTGAAATCCCAGGCGCGCCAGGTAATCGACAGCACCACACGCATTGCGGAACTCGAAGGAGACTGCCAAGTCTACATAAAAACCTTCAAGGACCAGGAACAGGCCTACCACCAGTTGCAGGAAAAATATCGCCAGCAGGAGCAGGTACTGGAAAGCGAACGCCAGCTATTTCAGCGTTTAAAGGCCGGGGGGGGCGGTATATCGGATGAAGACGAAGCCCTGCACAAGCACTTGATGGAACTTGAAAAAGAAAATGCCGAGCTACAATCGGAAAAGAGCCAGGCACAAAACCAGGTGAGTAAACTTTCCAAAATAAGTACCGGTAACGCAAAGGCCGCAGACGAATTGAAGTCCATGCGGATGAGGCTCTCACAACTTGAGATCGATTCCGACGACCTCTCGGCGGAGAATGCCCGACTCAAGAATACGGTGCGGACCTTGACGGAAAACCTGAAGGCCCAGTGGAAAAAGCGGGACGCCAAAGTCCAGATCAACCGGTGACAACCCTGTTCGCCGTGTACGCAAACGCGATCGTCATACGCATGCGACCTTATCTCAAGGGGTTCCCAGCGGCCCGCGTATCATGCGGAACTTTCGCCCCCGGAAGTGGGTGCACCCTGAAGCCCAGACGCATCGGCGAGAGGCCCTACTCCCCTGGCATACTACCCATGAAAGCGCCCGATCGAATGAAGGTCTCGATTTGATTCAGGGTCATTTTACGATTCATCAACCAGGTATGCGAATACGGCACGGTCAGAAAACCGTGCATTCCTTCCAATTTCGCCCGGGCAACGGAAACTTTTCCGTCGTCCGAACCTGGAATCAACCTGGAGTAAACCGGGTTCAGGCTGCGCGTTCCCGCGATCACACCAAGCTCGTAATTCGCTGGACCGAGCTGTAAGGGCACCGCACCTTCATCTGTGCCCAACTGCAGTCCGGCCGGCCCGACCGCCCATCTGTAGACGAGCAGCCGATCAAAAATATTCACCAGCTCGCTCCCCTGGTTGGGCGGTGCAAGCATAACCACCCGACCCAGGCCGGGCAGGTCGTTATGCTCCAGGTAATGGCGGAGCACGATGCCGCCAAGCGAGTGCGTTACAAAATGCACCTTGCGGTCGGGATCCCGGATTTCACGCTGGATCAAGGGGCGCAACCACTCATCGGATAATTGATCGACGCGGTATTTGCGCGATGGATAGGTCTGGCTGACAACCGTATACCCCTTCCGCTCCAGGTGATGTTTGACGAGGGACATGGAAACACGGGTTCGTCCCATGCCGTGGAGCAGCACCACGTAGTCGCCGGTCGAGTGAGCAGGGATGACACAATCCGCAAGGGGCGTCTCCGCCCCGCTTGTGGCACCCTGGAGGAGAAGTGCTGTCATAAGGATGTACCCTCTCTGCTTCATTTCGCCCCCAAAGGTATTGCTATATCCACCGAAGACAACTCCTAAGCTCGGGCTCCTTGACCTTTCAAACAGCCGGATTACAGTGCCCCGTCATGAAGCGAATCCTTTTTATCCCCTTTCTCGGGCTTCTCGTCATCCATTTTCCCTCCGGCTGTGGAAAATCCGACACCGAAACCCCTGGAAATCCCCGGGAAATTTCCAGCATTGGAGTCGATGCCGTTTACCGGGCGGAAGGCAATGTATATGGGCGGGCGGAGATGAAAGCAGCCGAGTTTGTTTTCGGCGACCGGAGCAATGAAACGGATATGGAGCGCTCCCGGGCTTTTACCGAAGCGACCGGGTTGGCCGAAAAAGACCTGCTTGAGGTCGTCATGTGCGGTTCGGTGACCAACCTGAACATGGATGACCTGAGCGCCTTGACCGACGTGGAATCGCTTCCGCTAAACATCGCATTCTCCCTGGCCAGGCCTGTGAGCTACGACCAGTACAAAGCGGGCGTGCAAGCATTGGAAGACGATCCAGACGGCCAGTATATCGATGAAGACCTGGCGGGATCGAAGGTGCTGAAAAGGATCTCTTCTGACGACACCGAACCCGTGACCTTCGGGGCCCTGGCCAGGGACGGGAAAACCGTATATATCGCTTTTAACCGGCATGAACTCAGTCGCACGCTTTCGATTGAAAAATCGGGTCGGGCGGAAATCGTTTCCAAGCCTCTGCAGGCGGCTTTCGCCAGGCTCACGGATCGTGCGCCTATGCGCGTCGCAATCATCATTCCTGAACAGGTCCGGGCGGCCATCCGGGAGCAGATCAACGAAGCAAAAAAAGAGGCTGGACCGCTGGGCGGCATGCTCTTCAGCGCATTCGAACCCTTCGTCAATCTGCAGTCCATAGGCATAGCGACCCATGACTCTACGAACCTTGTGCTGGATGTTCTGGGCGACATGAAGGATCCGGAAAATGCCACGGATGGGAAGAAAGGGGTGGCCGTAATCGTCGCATCGTACCAGGGCATGCTCATGAGCAGGCCGGACGCACCTTCGATCAACCTCGAGACCGCCGTGCAATCTGAAGTCAAAGGTAAATTTCTTGAACTGAAAATCAACCTGCCCAAAGACGCGGTTGAAGCGATCACGCCATGAACGAAGAAACGATTCTATCCCGCGAGGAAAAATGCCCGGTCATCCCTTGCCACCTCACAGGCACACGCTCATGTCTCTCAAATAAATTCCCCGCCATCCAGGGGGATGATCACTCCGGTCATGAAATCGCTCTCCAGGAGATGTACGACATTCTCGGCCACCAACTCTGCGCTACCGCTCCGCGCCAGCGGTACGCGTTCCTCCGCGATACGATCCAGGTACGCTTGTGCTTCCCCGGGCGGCGGCAGAATCGCACCCGGTGCCACGGCGTTAACCTGGATCCGCGGCGCAAGGTCGAGGGCCAGGTTGCGCGTCATATCCGCCAGGGCCGATTGGGTGAGGCGATAGGCCGAATGATCGCTGTCGGGCCGATTGATACGGGCATCGTTGATGTTTACGATGTGGCCTGAGCCCCGTTCTGGCACTTGAGCGGCAAAAGCCTTGCTGAGAAAATACGGGGCACGCAGATTGATCGAGAACTGCTCATCCCACATCTCAAACGAGGTTTCCGCCAACCGACCATCCAGGAAAATGGCCGCGCTGTTCACCAGGATATCCAGCAAACCCCCGTCCGCTACGGCACGGGGCACCAAGTCCTTTACTGCATCCGCCGAGCGGAGATCCGCAGACAACAGGGTACCTTTTCTCCCCAGGGCATCAACTTCGGACCGGGTTTCCTCAGCGGCGTCTGCAGAACGGCCATAGTGAATGCAGACATCACAGCCCGCCCGGGCGAGAGCCAGGGTGATCGCCCGCCCCACGCGAATCGCTCCACCGGTGATCAGGGCACGTTTTCCCGTTAACGACATGCAAAAAGACCTAGCAGGCTGTTGATTAAGTCGCAAGACCCGGATTAGGGCCCCCTTTCGGACAGCCCAGCGAAGGATGCGGCTGAAAACCCGGTAAAGGGTTTCCGCCATCCCACCAAATGCGTATAGTGTACCTTCGTATGCGACACCCTCGTACTATAGCCTGCATGGGCCTGTTTATCACGATCTGCTTATGTGGGTGCCAACACACCGGCCCGATCAGCGAACGCGATGAACCCACGACCTTCAAGCAGCCTGCACCCGTCCCCGGGGAAGCCATCGCTCTCTGCGAACAGGCCAGCCAGGTTGCCGGCGATGGCGATGTTGCAAAGGCCCGCGAGTTGCTCCTCCAGGCGGTAGAACGCCTGGACAGGGAAGGGCCGCTTATTGACAGGCAGGCATCCCGAAGCTTCAATCGCCTGGTTGCGGTCATGCGCCAGATCAGCCCGGCATACAACAAGGTGTATCCCGACATCAAGGTGGTGGTGGCCCTGGATCGACTCTATGGGGACTTGAAGCAAACCGCACGGACCGGCACGCATCCAAACCGCATCTACCTCCTGATGAAGCTGGGGAATGGCTACACAGAAGAGGGGGACTTTTTCAGCTCACTGGAAACCCTTCGCCAAGCCTTCGTAATGGCCAGCACTCGCTCAAAGAGCAGTGAGGGCATGGAAGACTACCGGGCATGGAGCGCCATGCTCGTCGGAAAAGCCTATCTGCGCACGGACGAAATCCAGAAGGCTCGGCGACATACACTCATGGCCATCGAAATTTTCCGCCAACAGGAAAAAGTAGCGGAACAAGCGATGGCCACCATGCAGTTGGCCCGGGTATTATCCATGTCCGATGCACATGAAAAAGCCCTCGAGCAGGCGCTGGAAGCGCAGCGGCAATACCAGGCCTTACTCGCAGAAGACCGGGAGCACTACTACCCGGGTTACGGTCAAATTCTGCAAGAGCTCGGAAAGGTATATCGCCGGATGGAAGGCTATCCGCAGGTCATCTCCATCTGGGAACAGGCCCTGACGATCAGTAACCAGAACCATGCTCATGGCCAGGCTGATTCCCGGGAAGAACGATTAAGCCTGCTGGCGGGCCTGGGCCTATGCTATGAAGAGACGGACAATCAAACGTCCGCCGACTGGGCCTACGGCCTGCTCCACGAAGAAGTCCGGGGCCTGTCCGAACCCTTCCCCGTGTTCTGGTCGCTTAATCTCGGTGAGATCATGAGAATAATCGGCCGACGTTTATCGCACAAAGGCGATTTCGTCAAAGCAGCCGAGTCCTATGACATGGCGATGAAGGCCTACCAAAGCGTACCCAACAAAATGCTGCCGAAGAAGAACGCTCTCATTGCCAACACCCAATATGCCCGTGGGGTTGCCCTCTACCAATCGGGGCAGTTTGCGGAATCGGAACCACCCTTGATAGACAGCGTCAAGCGCCTGCACAAACTGGTTCGCAACCTCCCCCCGGAAGAAGATGACAGCATGGGCCTGCTCGCCCTTGGGGTCGCGCTCGCCGAACTCGGCCAGACGCTGACGACCCTGGAGCGACACCGGGAATCGGAAGCCGTATTCCTGCAGGCCATCCGGTTGCTGGAAGGCGTGTATGAAGAGGAGCCCTCTGTGGTACGTGAATACATCTACGCGCTTTCCCTTCGCGCCAAGATGTACGAGGCCACCAAGCGATACCGACTGGCCGCAGAGGACGTGGAACACTGTGTGCAGGTCTACGCCAGTCTTCCGAGGGTTCTGACCGAACGTGCCGAGGCACTCGTGGGCATGATTTACCTTCAAAGCGCCCTGCTCGCCCGGCATTTGACCGGGCGTACCGCAGGAAACTCGCAAGTCGTTCGGCAACGCATCAAGTTGGGGATGGATATCGCCAAACGCCACCCCAATGCGCCGCACATCAGGAGCTACATTGAAAAACTGGGGTTAAGGCCGCCTGAACCGGATCCGGTAAGCGACAATTAAATGGCTCCCGGAACCAGACACCGGTGAGACCCCGCCGACCTACCGGTGATGCCCCGGTCGGGCATCACAGGGCCGGCTTATACCTGAACAGAAAATAGTTGGTCATTCGTGCTGCTTTGCTTCATGGGAAACCATAAAATGTGATGCTATGATAGGATGGATACGGTCAACCCTTATTTTTTTACTGCTCCTCGCACTGACCACCAGTTGCGTTAAGGTCTCCCTTTTCGGGCCTAAACGAGGGCCGTTGGAAGAAGAACGCATCGAAGGAGCCGGGGGCAAACTTTTCACCCTGGATAAAATTCTCATCATCGACCTGTCAGGTATTGTGGCCAGTTCCGGGCAGAAATCCATGCTGGTGAAAGTAAAGGACCGACTCCAGGAAGCTGAAAAAGATGATTTCGTGAAGGGGGTGGTCCTGCGTATCAATTCACCCGGGGGCGGCGTCACCGCATCGGACGTCATCTATCATGAGCTGCTGGCGTTCAAAAAGCGAATGCAAGCGGAGCGCGGGGCCTTCCCCGTCATCGCCCTCATGGAAGACATCGCCGCATCGGGCGGGGTCTACATCGCCATGGCGGCGGATGAGATTTATGCCCTGCCGACAACGACCACGGGCAGCATTGGGGTGATCGCTACCTGGCCAAAATGGCAAGGTCTGGCGGACAAGATCGGCCTTGAGATGAACGTGATCAAATCCGCTGACAAGAAAGATATTGGATCGCCTTGGCGCGACCTCACGAAAGCAGAACAAGCTATTTTCCAGGACATGATTGACCACTTGTACCAACGCTTCCTCGACGTCGTAGTCCGTTCACGTGAACACAAGGGCCTCACCCGGGAAACGCTGAAAACCTTTGCTGACGGCCGGGTCTTCGTGAGTAAGATCGCTCTCGATCACAAATTGATCGATGGCATTGAATACCTGGATGACGTGATCGATCGCACGCGCCAGCTTGCCGGAACGCCCGATGCAAAGGTGATTTCCTATGAGTACGAGGGGGCTTATCGCGGAAATATTTATGCGGAAAGCGTCATGCCGACCCCCGCAATAAATATAGGGGACATTAAGCTGATTGATTTAAAAGCCCTGGACGCGGGGGCCGCGGCGCACACGCGCTTCCTGTATCTCTGGTCGCCGGGTCTTTAAACCTCAGGATGCGACAATCGCCGCCTGGATGAGTTCTCGAGCAGCGGATGTATCTTTCGAGTCCAGGTGCTCAAGCTTGTAGTTTAATTCGTTATTCAATTTTATCTTTTCAATTCCGGACTTTCCCTTCACCGCATCGACATAGGCAAACGCGAGCTCCGGGAGGGCCAGTAGGTAGGCCGCGAGAGTGGATTCAGGATCCAAGCCACTGCGGGAAATACAGCTGATCAGTTTCACCTGCTGCTTCAGGCTTTCACTGTCCAAAATAGATACCTCAGGCTCCTCAACCTTCTCCCCGGGGCCTGCAGGTCCTTCGGTCGTGGTATCG
>JAPYUI010000346.1 GCA_029936175.1 Kiritimatiellia bacterium | reverse complement strand
CAGCATGGACACCCGGACCATGAAACGATGTACTGCTCTCTTAAACCGGGGCGGGGATTATTCCTCGCCAACCCGGAAAACCCGGTACCCCGCCCCGACGGGGAATGAAGCAACGGTGGAGGTTTCCTCCCCCCCGGCTGCCCCGGCAATACCGGCGCGGATGGTCGACCAGGAGACGAGATCGGTTGAGCTGGTGACCTGGTAGCTATGTGCCGCGGAAGACGCCCAGGTGAGATTGATTTGTCCCGTGTCGCTATCCACGGAGTACTGGAGAATCCGCAGTGTCGGCGGGGTGCTTACATCCACGTTCACACTGCGGGTACGGGAGATGCCGTCGACCGTGGTCACCGTGAGCACAAAGGTCATCGGCGCGGCGAGCGGATCGGAGGTCACCGTGCCCAAGTCACCGGAAAGCGGGTTGGAGACACCGTTGACAACCCAACTGTTACCCCCCCAACTCACCCAACTGAGGTTGACGGTTCCGCCATGGTCCACGAGCGAGGTATTGGCGGTAAAGCTTTGGATATACGGGATGAGGCTGGAACCGGCCACGGGAATGAAGGAGGATTCGGCAAAACGACTGTCGGTGGTCGGAAAGTCAATGACGTGGTCGATCAACTCCCAGGTGGCTTGATTGTCACTGCCCTCCATCAACCAGGTGACCGGATCGCGTGAGCTGAAATCGTTGGCCGTGGTGATGGTGTACCCGGTCATGGCGGTTGGGGCCCCCAGGTCGAAAACCACCGGGGCCGAGTTGCGGTCCAGCCACTTGGTGGCCGTGTTGCCATCGATGAGGTTGGCCGGGCCTTCCCCGACGGGGTTGTTGCCACCCGGGTTGCTCGCCGAGGTGGGATTGAGCTGTACGCCCCCGTTGAACAGGGTGAATTCCGCGAGTTGAACCGTTACGTTATCCGGATTCCGCATCTCGAGCGCCGTAAACCGGTAGTAGCGGTAGGTCTCGACCGCGCCGGCAACCACCGTGACCGTAACATCAAGATGGGAAAAACCATCCGGGTTGGTCGCCGTAATCGTATAGGTGGTTGTGCTCCCCGGGTTGACGACCTGGCTTCCCGAGGCCGGCACCATGCCGAATCCGTTCAGGATGACCGTGTTGGCATTGCTGGTTTGCCAACGCAAGGTCGTCGCGTTCCCGTTGAGAATGATGTTGTTGTCCGAGCTAAAGTTGTTGATCCCCGGCAGGAAGGTTGTCGAAAAAGTAAAAAACTCGGTGGTGAATCGACTGGTACTGGTCGCATAGTTCACCCGGACATCGATGAGTGCCCAGTTCGTGTTGTCCAGGCTACCCTCAACCCTCCATCCCGTCGGGTCGCGCTCTATGGCGTCGTTTGCGGTGGTAAACGAATACGTATCCGCGGTAACCGCCGCGCCGAAGTCGAGAACAAAGGGGAGCACGTTAAAGTCGAGCCACTTGGTGTTCGCATTCCCGTCAATGAGATTGGCTACGCCTTCCGCGGGCGGGTTGTTGCCACCCGGGTTGCTGGCGCTTGTCGCGCCGGTGATCAGGCTCGCGCCCTGGTGCAGGATATTGAATGAAGCCAACTGGACACTTCCCGCCCCGGCACCGCCACGCAAACTGGTGGGGCTAAACCTGAAATACCGGTAGGTTACGTCATCGGCGGCAGCACGGTCCAATGTCAGGCATGAAAGGATAAGAATCCAAGCCCAACGGGCACTGGGGACCGCAAAGAGGCTAAAAGCAGGCTTCGGGCACAACATGATGGGTGATGGTATAGATAATTGTATACCTGGACAATAAGATTTGAAAAACAAACCCCAGCGCATTCGGGCACATTGTTGTAAAAAGTTGGGATTCAGGGGATTCCAAAACACGACCTTGGCGTAGCATGCGGCCACCGCGATGCCCATTCCGGATGAACGGAAAGGGACCTCAGTTCTTCGCTATCTTAATCACAAGGCGATCAAATCCCCCTGGCGAGCGATCGAATGGCCAGCCTGTTCAACCCGGGCGGCGGCACTGCTCCGGGGCTGGATGGCAGGATTGGTGTGGTTGAGATGGATGAACCGGATTTTTTTCCTCTCGGCATCAGGCAGGCCGGAAAACCGGCGAATGCTGTCCTCGATGCATGGATGGGCAATGGAACCACTGTCACGCCCCGGTATTTCGGCGGCATCAAAAAAGGTGCCGTCGAGAAAGGCGATGTCCACGCCCGCAAGCCGTTCCTCGATCGACGGACTCATGGCTTCCCACGAGTCGATGTCCGGCAGCCACAACAGCGAATGCTCCGGCCCATCGACCTGGAAGCAGGCGGTCTCGGAATACTCGTCACGGTGCGGGACCAGGTGGGGGGTTATCCGGATACCTGGTGCGAGGTCAAGCTGCGCGCCGGGCTCGATGAGGCGCAGCACGATGTTTCCCTCGGAGACCAGCTCCTTCCAGGGAAGATTGTTCTCCAGGAAGGCCTTCATTCCCGCGAGGACGTAGACCTCCACCCCTTTGGTGTTCAGGACCTCCCGTCCGAGATGGATCA
>JAPYUI010000007.1:55771-61081 GCA_029936175.1 Kiritimatiellia bacterium | reverse complement strand
ACCTGTTCGCCGAGAGCAAAGAAAGGCTGCAGCTCCGGTTGTTTCTCAACCAGGGTGAAATAGTCATCGCTGCCGAATGTTATGCGCCGGGCTTTTGCTTTCATTTTCGTCTCATCGTAGTCGCCGTCCACCCACACGGACCCGCGCTTGTAGAAAGTATGCCCCTTGATGGTCCGGAAGGCCTCACTGCCCAGGTCCTCCCTGCGTTCCATCTGCTTGTAGAGAGCAATGCCCTCGCTGACCCGCAAAGCTTCCTTGCCCGAGCTCTTGAGCAGGGCATCGCCATCCGCTGATTCGCCCGCCCGGCTGAAATTTGGAATGGCCCGCGCCACCGACGGAACTTTGGTGGCTCTCGACCTGGCATCGTCGGCCTGGTTTTTTCGTTTCAGGCCGAAGAAACTCCCATTTTGTGCCCCTGCTGTTGATTCCTGCTCGACCGTAAGCTGGTTGAGTGATTTAGCGGAACCTGCTGCATCCGCAAGGGAGTGCTTCGCGTTGAAGCCGCCGGTTGGCCCGGAGCCGAACCTGATGGATACCTGGGGTTGACCCGGCCGGGGAATGTTGTGTTTCTGGTATGCGGCATCGTTTTCCAGCACGAGATACGAGGTATAGGGGGTCATGATGCCGAAATCCTTGGAAAGCAGGATGACCTCGTCTTTCAATTCCGGGTCTTCGCCGTTCAGCCGGATTTCATCGAGCAGGTGTCCCACCCGGCGCGTGGCCCAGAGATGGGGAATAAAGGCGTTGTCCACGTTCGATTTTGCGAAGGTCCCCTCGTATACATATTCCTGCGCTTCGCCGTTGATCTCGCCGCTGAGGGTAATCGCCACATGCTTGTCGCCCTTGTAGCGACCGATCACCGTCAGTTGATCGCCACTGAAGAGGTCGGTCAACTGCTTGGGATACTGCCGGCGCGTCTCGACGCCCTCGATAGCCAGCTTCAGGTTAGAGAGAACGGGGTAGGAAATCTTGTCGGAGAAGGAGGAGACCTTCACCTCGATGTCCTCGTGCGCATGCACGTAGGTCGAGATCCCCCCGTGGCCGCTGGAGATCCTGTCCAGGAGGTGGGTATTCACTTTTTCACCCACGCCGAAGACAAAGACCCGGGCACCCGCCGAATTTTTTCCGTCGATGTTGTTGACGATGGATTGGGTGTCCGTCTCCCCGATGGTCGGTTTGCCGTCGGTAAGGAAAACCACGATATACGGTCGTTTCTTATCCTTGCCCCGCATGTTCAAGGCGGCCTGGAGAGCCCCATCGATGTTCGTGCCCCCCCGGGCATCCAGGGTCCGGGCGAACTCGATGGCTTCGTCGCGGGTTTGCTTGCTCACCTTGACCAGCTCGGGCTTGAAGGATTCCACGTCGGTGCTGAACCGCACAATATTGAAGCGATCCCCCTGGTTCAACTTCTTCACGCAGTATTCCAGGGCCGCGCGTGCCTGCTCCATCTTTTTTACCGCCATGCTGCCGGAAGTATCGAAGACGAAAACAACGTCCTTCTTGATGATTTTATTCTCAGCCGTGGTGACGGACGGCGCGAGCATCATCATGTAGTAGCCGTCCTTGTCCTTGGTCCGGTGGGTGAGCAGGTTGAGGCCGAAATCCTTTTTGGACACACCGTAGTAAAGCACGAAATTCTTGTCCAGGGCGCTGCGATCCTCCTCGAAACCGATCACGGCATCGTGATCGTTTTTACGCGAGATGCCCACCTCGTGGGACGGCGAATAAATATTCTTGAGCGGCACGCTCGAATGGATGCGGGCAGATACGGTGAAGTCTTCCAGGGTATGGGAAGCCTTGGACCCGGTCTTCAACGGATAGACGAAGGTGTAGAGCCCCGCCTCGTACGACAGGGTCTGGGTGTATTCCAGCTCGATCTTCTGTTCACCGCTCTTTGGAACCGGGTAGACGCTGACCTTGAACAACTCCCCACCGATATGCTCGAGCAGCCCCGGGTCCTTCATGCGCCGAACGATATCCTGGTAGATCTTTTTCGCCTTGCCTTTTTCAACCAGCTCCCCGGTTTCCCGCTTGCCGTTGATATACATGGCGAATTCCGTGATGCTGGCGCCCTTGGGCAAGGGAAAGATGTAGGTGGCCTCCAGGTCACGGTCGGTGCTGTTCTTGAACACCTGTTCGATCCGGGTGCCCGCGACCCCATCCTTTATCTGGATATCTACACGCTGATTCTTGATCGCGAGCGGCGGAACACCCGGGTCCTTGGGGATCAGGACCCCGTTGCCGAATGCGGCGGGGAGGGTGATAGCTAACAGTAAACAAAGTGTGGTCGTTTTCATCGCAGGATTTCCGGTCGGGGGTTGATCTGTATTCCGCTGAACAAGCTTGCGTGAACAAGCTGCTGTTCAAAAATCAGGGCGTGGCCGTCGAGTCGACCCCGGACCCGGTACGCCCGCCCCGCTCCGGGCGTGGCCTGGTTCACCTGGGTCGACTGGTCGATTCGTTCGAGGAAACGGCGAACGAGCCCGGGTCCGGCGGGTGCGGGCTTGCGTCCACCTGGATGCCGGCAACCGTCGATCCAATAGGAACGGGTGATGTGTGGCCAGAGTTTTGCGCACAGGGACGGATCGGAAAACACGTCGCAATGGATCACGCGTCCGCCCGCGACGACTACCGCCCCGACGGTCTGGCGCGCCAGGCATCCCCGGTAACGGGCAACGGCTCGATCACCGGTCTCCTTGAAAGCCGGGCTTTCAAACACCGACCGATAGCTGCGGGTGGGTGCGCGTGCCTTCGATTGCGCAATCTCCGCCTCGACGTTTTCCCAGACCGCATCCTGGGACGCGGACTTGGCCGCGAGCCGGCGAAGGCTTCCCCCCGCGAGATAGCCCGAATAGCGGAAGGTTGGTTTCACCGGCTGGTCCCAGCGATCCCGTTCCACGCAGTAGACGGGAACCTTGATCCAGGGGCTGCGTGGCGGGATGAGGACGTCCTGCTGGATCACCCGGTCCTGCTTTCCGCCGAGCACGATTTCCCCGGACATGAGAAAGATCGAGTGGGCGCTGTTGTTTCGAACGTCCAATACCGGTACCCGGGCTTGTCCCAGCTCTCGAATCTCCAGCCAGTCCCGGGCCATGGCCTCGGACATCGTTCGGATATGGCTGTTTACCCCATGGCGGAGCTGGAGGGGATAGACGGTCACATGCTGATAGCTGACCGGCGGGCCGATTTCCAGCCGGTGGACCAGCTGGACCAGGCCGCCTGCCGGCACGGGCCGCGGTAGTGGAATCGGCCGGGGAATCTCTACCCTTGGCTCGGATTCCTTAGGATTTTCAGGGAAATCCGAGCCCAGGAAGGCCCCGTAAGCCCATCCAGACAGGGCCAACAAGCCACATAACCATCTTTTCATCACCCACATGGTAACGTCATGACGCTTGTCGGTCCATGGCCCTTGGAGTTTTTTTAGGAAAAGTGCGGCGGAGAAGACCGCCGGGCAGATCAGCCCGGTTTCGGTGGGCGCGTCCTGTACTTGCCAATATCTCGGGGAGCGGGGTATATTCACGCGTGTTCCGCGTATCCATGCTTCTCCTGTTGGGCCTGTTTGCCAGGCTCCCGCTCGCCGCGGACTCCCCGCGAGCGAAGCTCGTCGACCAGGTCATCCGGGAATCCGGCCTCCAGCAGCAGGTCGAGCAGGTGGCTGAGCTGGTCAAGTTCGGCTTCGGCCAAAGCGGGGCAGCGGAAGCCTGGCCGGCCCAGCTGCATGCCCAGTACCAGGGCTCGATGAAACGAGCCTACGATCCCGAACGCATGCTCCAGGAAATCTCCGAACACATCCAGGCCAACATGGTGACTCCGGATATCGATGGGGTTATGACGTGGCTGAAAAGCCCGCTCGGGAAAAAGATCAGCCAGCTCGAGGCCGACACCGATGCCGATGCGGTCGTGAATAAAATGGCTCTCGAGCTGAAAACCCTGATGAAGGATACCAACCGCGTCGCCCGGATCGAGGCGCTCGACCAGGCGATGACCGCCTCCGAGCACCAGATCAACATCGCCCGGAATACCCAGATCGCGGTGATTGCCGCCAAGCTCGCCCTTGTTCATCCCGACAATCGCCCGAAAAACGAGGTTATCCAGGCCCAGTTCAACCAGCAAATGGAACACCTCAGCCCAGTGATACGACGAACCACCATCGAAAGTTTTGTTTACACCTATCGCGACCTCGATGCGGCCGAGATCGAGGACTACATCGACTTCGCCAAGTCGCGGGTCGGCCGCCTCTACCATCACGCCATGCTCGAAGGCATCGACAAGGCCCTGGTGAAGGCCAACAAGCTCATGCTGGGTTCCCTGCAGAAGATGCTGAACGTGTCGGGGAAATAGCCGGCCAGCGATCCCCCGGCCCGGGAAGGGGTCCCGGGCGGAAAGGCTTTTTCGAGGCACCGGAAAAAAATTAAATAGCGGCGGGAAGGAAAGGCAACCCGATGGATATCAAATTCAGTTTTCTCGGTGCAGCGCGCAATGTTAGGGGCTCTCGGTATCTTCTAGAATTCAAAGCTCAACCCCTCCTCATCGATTGGAGAAAGGCCTTCAAGACGAAGCCGAAACGGGTGTTCATCACCCACGGAGAATAAGGACGTGGCCATGGGTTTTGCCGGGAATCTGAGCGGGCAATTGGGCTTCGATGCCATCGCTCCAGAGTACCAGCAGGCGTTCGAGCTGGGGTGACCCGGTTGAATTTGGCAATAGATGGCTTATAAATAACGTTTCCCGCACCTGTTGTGGAACGAATCGTGCTGAAACCACTGCGGAAACCAGTGCGGAAATTCGTATTATGAACGTTAAAACAGTCATTTATTTAGCAAGTTGTGTGGTTTTGCTCCCCGGGGCGAGGGCCCAGGAGATCAAATTCTCCAGCTACATCGAACCAATCCAGCTCGAGGGTGAGGCGAAACCGGCGAAACCCGCCGCCCCTGTGGTCAAAAAAGGCCAATTTCCCCTACGTTTTGGGATGAAAAGCGGGCAGGTCGAGAGACTGGTCGGGGAACCTTCCGGAAAAGTTCGCCAAGGGGACAGGCTGACCTACAGCTACCCGAACGGGTACATTGAATTCACACACAACCGGGTAGCAAAGATGAAATGGGACGGAAAATACTATACCCAGCAGGGCAAACCCGCCTTTGCCCGGGAAAGTGCCGGGATGCTCGAAATTAAGAAAGTCCAGCGCCCTAAACCTTCAAAAGTGATAAAAAACCCTGGACCGCAACAATCCCTGGCGAAAATCCGGGTCATCAAGGCCCCCACCGCGGAATAGACGAGGGGCTGACCGGAAGGCCGGTTCCGTCATGAAAG
>JAPYUI010000007.1:54401-55671 GCA_029936175.1 Kiritimatiellia bacterium | reverse complement strand
TCGAGCACCTTGAGAATGATGAACGAAACGACACCGGAGTATACCAGGGTATAGGCAACGGCCTTGCACTGGATCAGCACCTGGGTACCAAGCGCGTTGTCACCACCGACCACCCAGATGCCCGTCGCGATCGCGCCCCAGATCCCGGCGACGCCGTGTACGCCCCAGACATCCAGCGAGTCATCGTAGCCCAGCTTCTCCTTGACGATCGCAACCGCGATGTAGGCGAAGAAGGCCGCACCGATACCCACGAAGAGTGCCCCGGTAGTATCTACAAAACCGCAGGCGGGCGTGATCGCAACCAGTCCGGCAACCGCCCCGGTAATGATGCCCAGCACCGTGGCCTTGCCGTTGCGCACCCACTCGATGAGCGCCCAGACCAGCCCGGCAGTCGCAGCCGCCACGTGGGTAACCACGAGGGCTCGGGCTGCAACGCCGTCTGCTGCGAGCTGCGAGCCGGCGTTAAAGCCGAACCAGCCCACCCAGAGCATACTGGCACCCAGCACGGCAAAGGGCAGGTTGTGCGGGGGCGAAATTTTCTCAGGGTATCCCTGGCGCTTGCCGAGGACGATCGCCGCCATCAGGGCGGCAACCCCCGCGTTGATATGGACCACGGTACCCCCGGCAAAGTCGAGTGCACCGTCCGCACCCAGGTTGAAGAAACCTTCGGCACCCCCGCCCCAGACCCAGTGGCATATCGGGCAGTAAACGATCAACAGCCAGATGGAGGAGAAAATACAGAAAGAACTGAACTTCAGGCGCTCGGCATAGGCCCCGAGGATCAGCGCGGGCGTGATGATGGCAAACATGCCCTGGAAGGCCGCGAAAAGGATATGCGGGATCGTCCCCCCGGATGCTTCCATGCCAACGCCCTTGAACATCGCCATGCTCGTGTCGCCGATGAAACCACCATCCCCGCCAAAGGCAAGGCTGTAGCCGATCACGACCCAGAGCACGGTCATCAGGCACATGCACATGAAACATTGCATGAGCACGGACAGCACGTTCTTGCGCCGGACGAGGCCGCCGTAGAAAAAGGCGAGGCCGGGGGTCATCAACAGGACCAGTCCGGTCGCCACGATCATCCAGGCGGTATCGCCGGAATCAATCTTGGCCGCCGGTTCAGCAACCACCGCCGGTGTGGCATCCGCCGCCGGTGCGTCAACCACTGCCGGTGTGGCTTCCTGCGCGATTAACAGCGCGGAGGTTCCCAACAGGAGCACCATGCTCCAGATAAGGTTTTTCATCTTCATTCGGTTCTCCTGAGGTT
>JAPYUI010000007.1:51372-54301 GCA_029936175.1 Kiritimatiellia bacterium | reverse complement strand
ATCCTACTTATTTGTCGCAGGGATCAGCGAAAAAAAATCGTTGAACGACGCAGGATTTGTCCGGCTAGTCCCGGTCATGGCAGAGACCGGGTGTCGACTGAAAGGTTGCCGGTCGCCTACTTTCGCTTGTGGTCCATGAACCAGTCGTACAGGGCCGGGTTGTTGTACGTCTCGGTCCAGGAGTTGTGCCCTGCGTCTGGATAAACAGTGAAGCTTACATCCGCCTGGTGTTTTTTCAGCGCGTCCACCATTTGCGTGGAGCGCTCGAGTGCAACCACCCGGTCCTTCGCTCCGTGAAAAACCCAGACCGGCAGGTGCTTGTACCTGCGGACCTGCTTCGGGTCACCCCCGCCACAGATGGGAGCGATCGCGGCAAAGCGATGGGGCTCATGGGCAGCCATGGCCCAGCTTCCGAAGCCCCCCATGCTGAGGCCGGTGACGTAGATGCGCTCCGGGTCGACGCGTTGCTTGCTCTCGACTTCGTCCAGCAGGGCGCTCAGGCTCTCGATGTCCCACCATTGATCTTTCGGGCACTGGGGCGAAACCACGATGAAGGGCAGGTCCTTGGACGCGACAATCTTCGGGGGACCGTGGACCTTCACCTTGTTCAGGTCGTCCCCGCGCTCGCCCGCCCCGTGGAGGAAGAGCATGAGCGGCCATTTTTTAGCGGTGGTATCGGCCTCGTACCCGGGTGGCAGGTAAAGCAGGTATTTCATGCTGGTCTTCTTCGTGCCTTCCTTCGTGAAGGATTGGGCGGTCTGGCCACTTTGTGCAGGCGGGGTCATGAGGCATATCCAAAGGCAGGGGATGAGGGGGATCGATTTGTTCATGCTGGGTTTTCCGGTTGGGTTTAAGCGAGTGTAAATATTCGTCCGGGCCTGTCAACCTTGCGTACCGGCAAGGATCGCACAGCGACCCGCAGTGGATCCCCTGCAATTGCAGCGACGGTCGAGAGGTGGAGTGCCCTTACCCGGCGGAAAGGCTTAATCCCGGACGCGGCCCTTGTCGACCAGTCCCTGCAGCTGCGCATTCAGCTCTTTTGCAAGCTCGGGATGCTGCTCAATCACGTTTTGTTGTTCCCCGATATCCTTGGCCAGGTTGTATAACTGGCCTTTCGCCGGCGCGCGTTTCTTCTTCTTGGCCCCACGGATAAATTTCCAGTCACCCTTGCGGAGGGCCAGGGTCCCGGCTTCTTCGATCATGTAGGGCAGGCCCTTGGCGTCCTTGCCGAGGAAGGCATCCAGGGTATCCCGGCTGTCCACCGCCTCATCCGCGGGTAGGTCCTGGCCGGTCAGGCGGGCAAACGAGGCGACGAAGTCGATCTGGTTGACCAGGGCCTTGGACGTCCCCGGCGCGATCTTCGCGGGCCAGCGGATGATGAAGGGTACGCGTGTTCCGCCCTCGTAAATCTGGTATTTCCCTCCGCGGTAGGGCCCCGAGCCATCGTGACCCTGGTCGACTTCCCTGGACGAGGTGTGGACCTTCGTACCGTCATCATATCCGTCGTCGTAAACCGGGCCGTTATCGCTGGAGAAGATCACGATCGTGTTTTTTGTCAGGCCATGCTTCTCGAGCGTGTCCAGGATCTCCCCGGTTGCCCAGTCGAGCTCCACCATGGCATCCCCCCGGTACCCCAGCGTGGTCTTGCCATGAAAACGCGGGTGGGGCATGCGGGGTACGTGAATCGCCTGGGAAGAAAAGAAGAGGAAGAAGGGCTTGTCCTTCACCCGGGCCACATACTTCTTCATCTGCTTCACGTACTCGTCGGTCATCGTCTCGTCGTTCCACAGGGCCGACTTGCCCCCGGCCATAGAGCCAATGCGACCGACGCCGTTAATCACGCTGCTGTTGTGCCCGTGGGTGCTCTTGTAATAGGTCATCGCTTCCGGATTTTTCTTCCCGTCGGGATACCGGGTGCTGCGCGGATCGGCATTGGTCAGTTTGCCGACGAAGAGGGGATCCTTGGGGTCCAGGTTGAGCACGCGGTGATCCTCCAGGTACACGCAAGGTACCCGGTCATTCGTCGAGGGCAGGAGGAAGGAGTAATCAAAGCCGACTTCCAGGGGACCGGGTTTCACCTCGCCATTCCAGTCGACCGGCGTGCCTTTCCTGCCGATCCCCAGGTGCCACTTGCCGATGATCGCCGTGGTGTACCCGGCGTGCTTGAATACGTCCGGGAGGGTCAAGGCATCCACAGGGATGGTCAAGGGGGCATTCGGAGGAAGAATCCGGACGCCGTGACGAAATCCATGCACCCCGGTGAGCAGCGAAAAGCGCGAGGGGGTACAGGTCGCTGCCGAGCAATGGCCATCCGTGAACCGGAGGCCATCCTTGGCCAGGCGGTCGATGTTTGGTGTTGGGATCAGGGTGGATCCATAGGCCCCGACATCCGCGTAACCGACGTCGTCGCCATAGATAATGACTACATTGGGATGATTCGCCGCATAGGAGCTGGCAAGCAGCCCGCCCAGCAGGACGAGTATAAGTCGATCGATCGATTTAATCATGAACAGCCCTCGGGGATAAGGTTTAAAACGAGGTTGATCCCTACCCTATTTAAAAGGCTTTGCAACGTTGAATGCCGACCTTGCACGGGGCATCCCAGCCTGCTAGGATTCCGGTGTGAACGAGGAAATCAACATGATGCCGGATCTGCAATCCAGCCTGCTGTGCGATGATGTCCGGCAGGAGCGGAACGGAAAATTTATCCTCATCGGTCTTTTTGATTCGATTGCGGCCCAGCAGATGCCGGTTAGCTACCCGCGCCTGTTCACCGTGAACCGCTGGTGCAGCGGGGAGGGCGATTTTATGCAGGCAACCCGCATCCTTAAGCCGGACCAGCAGGAGGTCCTGGTGCAGGGCAAGAAGATCCCGATTCGCCTCCCGGACCCGATGTCGACCGCGACAAACGTCGAGGTTTTTGTCAACG
>JAPYUI010000007.1:45512-51272 GCA_029936175.1 Kiritimatiellia bacterium | reverse complement strand
ACCGCCACCCCCAGCGCAGGAGTGAAACGCCGGAAACGGTTTTCTCCCTTCGTGCTGGGATCGTACGCAGGGCTCTTGCTGCTTCCCCTCCTCCCCGCTATTTTCCATCCGAGTCCCCCGCCCTCGCTGGATGCCTTGCGGCCTGCCAGGGCGCCGGTCCTGCTTTTCGCCACGATTCCCGCGGGCACCTACCCGCTCGGCAGCGTCGCCGGCCGGTCTTTTGAGCAGCCGGAACGCCAGGAGCTGGAAGGTTTCAGGATGTTGATTCACGAGGTCCGGGTTGCGGATTTCATCTGTTTCCTCAACCAGACCACAAGGGATTTTCCGGAGAGCCCACAGATCACCCGGCTTGCCCAGGGCTACCGGGCGGGTCCGGGCCAGGCTCGCCTGCCGGTGACCCGGGTCGACTACCCCGATGCGGAAGCCTATGCCGCCTGGCTGGGCCAGCACACCGGCCGTTCGGTCCGCCTCCCCACGGAGGCCGAATGGGAAAGCGCCGCACGCGGGGGTGTGGCCGGCGGGGTGTATCCCCGTGGTTGGCGGGAAGAAGGAGGTCATGATGCCCTGCGACCGCGGGGGGGGCGAGCGAATGGCTATGGCCTTTACGACATGGCTGGCAATGTTTACGAGTGGTGTATCCCGGACCCGGGGCGGGCCCAAAAAGGCCTGGCGGCTGGACGCGGAGGCAGTTGGGCAGAACGAGACGCGAAGATGCAGACGGTCTATGCCCGGGCCTTTTTTGACCGGGACTACCGGGATATCGACATGGGCTTCCGGGTGGTGCTGGCCGATGAGTAGCCACACGCAAAAGCGTACGGATGGAAGCGGTTCTCCGACAAGGGCCCCTACCTGCCAAACAACCAGCGTCCGCCCCGCTTGATGTCCTCGAGGACCATGTAGTTGATCGGGACGAGCAGGAGGGTGATAAAGGTCGCGAAGAGAATCCCGAAGCCCAGCGATATCGCCATCGGAATCAAAAACTGCGCCTGCGTACTCGTCTCGAAGATCAGCGGAAGCAGGCCGAAAAAGGTCGTCAGCGAAGTCAGCAGAATGGGGCGGAAGCGCGCCACGCCGGAGGTGCATACGGCTTCCCGCAAGGGCATGCCCTCGCGCCGTCGACGGTTCACGTAGTCCACCATGACCAGGGAATCGTTTACCACGACCCCCGCGAGCGCGAGCATCCCGAACACGCTCATGATACTCAGGTCCCGCCCCATGATCAGGTGACCCAGAACCGCCCCGACCAGGCCGAAGGGAATCACCGCCATGACGATGATCGGCTGGATGATCGACTTGAATGGAATGGCCATCATGGCAAAGATCACGAAAAGCGTGAAGAGCAGTGAAATACGCAGCTTGGCATTCGTCTCCGCTTCTTCCTCGGCCTCCCCTCCCCAGGACCACTGCACCCGCGGATGGGCCACCATCAACTCATCCAGGTAGACCTCCAGGTCATCCCGGACCCGGGCGATATCGCTCTCGTCGTAATCGGCGAGCACCGCGACCGTGCGCTTGCGGTCCACCCGGCGAATCCTTGAATACCCCAGGCCCATATCCATTTCGGCCACTTCGCTGAAGGGCACCTCGGTGCCTTCCTGCGTGCGCACCATCATGTTTTCCAGGTCGTAGACCGATTGGCGTTCCGACTCCGGGTAACGGATCATCACCCGGATGTCCTCCCGGCCACGCGGCACCCGCTGGGCCTCCGCGCCAAAGAAGGCCTGGCGTACCTGGCCGGCGAGGTCGGCCATGGTCAGGCCCAGGGTCTCCGCCTCCGGCTTGATCCGCAGCTTGATCTCTTCCTTCTTGTTCTGGAAATTATCGCTGATCTCATACACGCCCGCGTAGGTATGAAGCCGTTCCTTGACCTGTTCGGCCAGGGTTTCCAGCTCGTCAAAGTCGAAGCCTTCCAGCTGCACGTCGATGGGTGAACCCCCCTGCATGATCACCGCCCGGAAAGTCAGCTCTTCCGCACCGGGAATCTGGCCAATCGCTTCCCGCCATTTTCCGGTCAGCTCGCGGGTCGTGGTGGTGATGCCTTCCCGGTCCCTTTCTTCCGCAGCCATGATCTCAAAGGTCACCCGTCCCTGGTTCGCGGCATTGGCGGCACCGCGTCCGCCGGATACCGAGAACATGTTTTCGATGATCGAATCGCTCGTTCCGGGAACCCGGTGGTCGGCCTGTAGTCTCCGTGCGGCTTCCTCGATGCGGATGATATGTTGCCGGGTTACCTCGGCCGGGGTGCCAATCGGCATGGTCAGGCTGGCTGTCGCCCGCTCGCTCTCGACCTTGGGCAGGAAGCGGAAACCGATGATGCCCCCGACCCAGATGCCGATGGAGATCATGAATACGGCGAGAAAAACCGAAAGCGCCACGTAGCGGTTGGCCAGGCAGAAGCCGAGCAGGCGCCGGTAGACCTTCCCACTGAACCAGGCGAGTCCGTCGCTAAAGCAGCGCTGGATCCGTTGTACAACATTCAGCTCCGCGCGTTTGCGTCGGCCGGGACGCAGGTGCTTGAGGTGCGCGGGCAGGATGAGTTTGGATTCCACCAGGGAGAACAGCAGCACCGGTATGACGACCGCCGGGATATTATAGAAGATCTGGCCTCGTTCACCGGGCATCAGGGCCAGCGGCACGAAGGCGGCAATCGTCGTGAGTACGCCGAAGGTCACCGGCGTGGCGACCGCGTGCGTGCCCAGGATCGCCGCCTGGGTTCCGTCTTCCCCGTTTTCCAGGTGGGAGAAGATGCTTTCCCCCACCACGATGGCATCATCGACCACGATACCCAGCACCAGGATAAAGGCAAAGAGACTGATCAAGTTGATCGTGACCCCGATCAGTGGCATCACCGCAAAGGCGCCGAGAAAAGCCACGGGGATGCCGAGGAAAACGAAACAGGCCAGGGAGAAACGCATGGTCAGGCTGAGCAGAATAATGATCAGCACCGTCCCGAACAGGGCGCTTTCGATCAGGGTGCTGAGGCGGCCGCGAATCGTCTTTGAGCTGTCCCGCCACCAGCTCACTTCGATCTCGTCGGGCAACTGTTCGCGCTTGGCGATTACATACGCTTTAACGGCATCGGCCAGCTCGATGGCGTTTTGATCCCCTATGCGATGTACCTCGATCTCGACCGCCGGGGTGCCATTGAAGCGGGCGTAAATGGGCGTCTCCTCGAACCCGTCGCGGATCCGGGCCACCTGGCCGAGGGTCAGGTGCGTGCCGTCCTTGAAGGAGCGCAATACAATCTGTTCGAAATCCTGCTGCCGGTAGGCCTGGCCCTTGCTGCGCACAAGGATATCGCCTCCTGCGGCCTTGATTGAACCGGCGGGAACGTCGAGGGACGAGCGGCGCACCGCCCGGACGACTTCATCGAAGGTCATCCCGTAGGCCCGCAGGGTCTGTTCCGAGATCTCAAGGGCAATTTCATAGGCCCGTACGCCCTTGAGCTCTACCTGGGTGATCCCGGGCAGGGCTGCGATATCATCCCGGACTTCCTCCCCGAGCCTGCGGAGGGCCTGCTCTTCCAGGTCCCCGGCCAGGACCACGCTGATGGTTTCACGGCGTCGGCCGATCGTGCTGTAGGTGGGCCGCTCGGTCTCGGTGGGAAAGGTCGTGATGGCGTCAACGCGATTTTTCACATCATCCAGGATATTCCGCACCGGGTAACCGTTCTCGAGCTCGATTCGGATGAGGGCCCGGCCTTCATCGCATTCCGTGTACAGGTGTTTAATACCCTCGAGATCAAAGATCGCTTCCTCGATGCGAATGGCCACCCCCTCCTCGACCTCCGAGGGCGTGGCTCCGCGATAGCTCATCCGCAGGTAAATATTGTCCAGCGCGATGTAGGGAAAGACCTCGAGCGGGATGCGGTTGAACATGGCGGCCAGGCCACAGCCGACAATGGTCAGCATCAGCAGGTTGGCCGCGATGCCGTTGCGGGTAAACCAGTTGATCATGGTTGTTTCGCCGGGCCCCTTCCCGTCTTGCCGCCGCCCTTGCCCGGGAGGTCGCCGGACAGGCCTGCCTGCGGTGCTTCCCGGTTTTCGATCCTCCGGACTTCACCATCGATGCTCGGAATCACTTTAGCCCCCGTGACATCGTAGGCCACCGGGGTCAGGCAAACCCGTTCGCCCGGCTTCAGCCCGGAGGCGATGACCACGACGTCCTTTTCGCTCCAGCGAATGGTCACCGGCCTGCGTTGCAACTGGTCCTGGTCGTCGATCAACAGGACGTAACGCCCTTCCCGCAAGGCGGCCTGGGGAAGCACGATGCTGCCCGGGAGGATCCGGCCCTCGATTTCAGCTTTTACGAACATGCCCACTTTCAGCGGAGGACGATCACCATGACGCCCATACGGATCGTCCACCTGCGCGATCACCGAGGTCTGCCGGCTGCGCGCATCCACGGCACCACGGGTCCGGACCAGTCGACCCGGGTAGGTCCAGGCCCGGCTTCCCTGCTCGACCTGGATGGTCACCTTGGAGCCCCCGGGTTTCGCCTGTTCGCCCCGGTAAACGTGCGGCAGGTCGACAAATTCCAACTGGCGATCGCTGAGTGGCAAGGGGATTTCCACGTAGTCGATGGCGTAGATCCGCCCGAGACGGGTGCCGGGTGAGACGTATTGTCCGACATCGACCGAGCGTTCAAGCACCCGTCCCGCATAGGGGGCCTTGATGGTGGTACGTTTCAGGTCGCGGCGGGTCTTTTCCAGCTGGGCACTGGCAGCAGATAAAGCGGCGAGGGCTTCCCTGACCTGCGGCTCGCGCAGGACGAGGGCAGAGGGCTCCCCTTCCTTGCCGAGGCGTTCCCATTCCCGCTTCGCCTGGGCCGCGCGCGCGCGTACTTGGTCGACCTGCAGGCTGGCCCGGGCGACCGCGGCCTCGGCCACGGTCACCGCGGTCTCATAATCGATACGCTCGATTTGAAGCAACACATCCCCTTCCTCGAAATAGCCCCCGTCACGGAAACCCGGGGCGACCTGTACGAGGGCTCCGGCCACCTGGGGGATCAGCGTGGTCTCCGTTCGAGGCTGGACCGTCCCCTGGGTGTGAATGTTCACCGGGTAATCAACCGGGGTGACGAGCATCGCGTCCACATGGGTTTGTGAGCGCGGTCGTGGCCGGCGTTCGGGCGCTTTCTTGGAGTTGATCATCCTGTAGGTAAGCCCCGCGCCACCCCCGAGGATGAACAGGCAGAGAATGAGTCGAACGATATTTTTCATGGTTGCTCCACGGGCAGTTGCAACAGATTTTTCGGAATCAGGGGCAAGGGGGGTTTTTGATACGGAACGGGTGTTGCGGGGATGGGTAAAGACGGAGTCGTCGATTGCTGGATCGTTTGCTCCGCGTGGGGCTGATCGTCCGGTGGAATTACCGATCCACCCTTTGCGTTCCCCGGCTCCGCAACAAAATCCCCGCCGAGGGCAAGCACCAGGTCAATCCGGTTCTGCACGATCTGGTTTCGGATCGCCATCAGCTGCTGCTGGGACTGAACGTATCGCCGCTGGGCATCCAGCACGGTTAAAATATCCACCAGCCCATCTTCATACTGCTCCATCGCCAGCTTTTCAGCCTCCCCGTATTCGAGGTTCACTTTGCCCATGGCCGCGGCCTGTTGGCGTAAATTCTGCTCGGCGCTGATCGCGTTCTCGACCTCCTGGAACGCGCGCAGGGCCGTATCGTACAAGCCCACCAAGGCCAGGTCCTGGTCCGTTCTCGCCACGGCCAACCCGGCCTTGAGCTGCCGTCCCCTGAAAAAGGG
>JAPYUI010000007.1:20028-45412 GCA_029936175.1 Kiritimatiellia bacterium | reverse complement strand
GGTCCGTTCTCGCCACGGCCAACCCGGCCTTGAGCTGCCGTCCCCTGAAAAAGGGTTGGGTCAAGCCGGCGGCCACATTGCTGAAGCGAAAATCCTGGTTAAGGATATCGCTGAAGGCATCGGTACTGGTTCCACCCCGGCCGGTCAGTCGAATCGTGGGCAAGTATTCTTTTTCGGCCTCGTCGATCTTGTAGCCCGCCGCAACCAATCGCCGGGTCGCGGCCCGGAGATCGGGACGCCGCGTAATCAATTCGGAGGGTAACCCAGTGGGAATAGGTGTTTTCAGCTCCGGAAGTATGCCTCCTTTGGCGGAACGTTTGCCCGCCGGGTAATCGCCGATCAACACTTCGAGGTGCCGGAGCGACCGGTCGGCATTCAATTCGCGCAGCAGCAGGTTTTCTCGCGCGGTTTCTACATTCGCCCGGCTCAGGCGGACATCCAAGGCGGAATTTAACCCCCCCAGATAAAGGTCATCGATGGTGGCGAGGCTGTTTTTTGAACTGTGCAGTGCTTCGCGGGCAATCCGGATTTGTTCCTTTCCGGTCACCGCATTGTACCAGGCTTGTGCGATACGGCCGGCGAGTGAGAGGCGGGCGGCCGCAAAGTCTTCCTTCGTCGCTTCCCATTCCGATTCGGCCGCGTATTGGTGATCGGCGAGCTTGCCCCAGAGGTCGAGTTCCCAACTCATGTCCAGGGAAAAGCCATAATCCTCCGTGGCCGTGGTGGAAATGCCCTCGACCAGGCCGCGATTTCGCTCGGTGCGCGACCCGTCCAGTCGGCCGTTGATACTCGGCCAGCGCGCCGAACCGGCAGCCCGGGCCTGCTGACGCGCGCGACGCATCCGGAGAGCCGCCTGGCGGAGGTTGTGGTTGGCACCCAAGCCCTGGGTGATGAGGGCTTCCAGGGTGGCATCGTCAAACGAAGCCAGCCAGGGCTCCAGGGCACGGGAATCGCCTTTCCAGGTCTCGGGCACTGGCCAGGGAGCCTCAAAAGCCGAATTCTTGGGCGGCGTGCTGCGGCAACCGATCAATATCAGGCTCGCGAGGCACAGTAGGATTACGCTGGCTCTTCTCATCATCGAATGAGGGCGGATTCATACGCCGGATTGTAGTTCCGATCAATGGAAGACTTTTTCGGGCTTTCCCGATTACAGGAAAAATTTGCCCGGGGGTATCTCCGCTTAAACCAAGCCTTTACAAGACCAGCTTGCTTAAAATACGATTATTCTGTCGTGAAAAGTATCGATCGCGACGTTTATTATATAGAACGAGTACCATGTTTATGAACAACCATCTTCTTTACACCCTGGGCAGCCTGTTCCTTGGGATGGCGTCCGGCGGAGCTGCCGAGTTCGAGTTCAATCGCGACATTCGACCGATCCTCTCGGCCAATTGCTATTTTTGTCATGGGCCCGACCACGAGGGGCGCAAAGCCAAGCTCCGCCTCGATTCCTATGCGCATGCGACCGCCCTGCGCAAGGATGGTTCCCGGGCCATCGACCCGGGGAACCTTGCGGGCAGCCTCGTTATCGCTCGTATCCGTTCCACCGATCCGGAGGAGCGCATGCCGCCGGAGGATTCGCATCGCACCTTAAAAACGCACGAGATCGCGCTGTTGACGCGTTGGATCGAGGCCGGCGCGGAGTACAAGGACCACTGGGCCTTCGCCCCAATCGTGGAGCCGAGGCTTCCCGCCAAGGCCGATGCCTGGGGTAAAAATCCGATCGACACCTTCAGCCTGAAACGTATCAAGGAGGAAGGCCTGGAACCTTCACCGGAAGCTTCCCGGGCAACCTTGATTCGACGTGTTGCTTTTGACCTTACCGGGCTTCCGCCGACCCTGGAGGAGCTCGATCGTTTTCTCGCCGACCGTTCACCCGGGGCCCATGAAAAGCTGGTCGACCATTACCTGGCTTCAGAACACTACGGTGAACGCATGGCCCTGGCCTGGATGGATGCCTCGCGGTACGGGGACACCAGCGTGATGCATGCCGATGGACCGCGGACGATGTGGCCGTGGCGAAACTGGGTCATCCACAGTTACAACGAGAACAAACCCTTTGATGAATTCACGGTCGAGCAGCTTGCAGGCGACCTCATCCCCGATGCAACCGACCAGCAGAAACTCGCGACTGGCTTCAACCGCAACCACGCAACCTCTGACGAGGGCGGGGCCTTTCCCGAGGAGCTCCGGGTCGACTACATCGTCGACCGGGTGAAGACCACGGCCAGCGTATGGATGGGCCTGTCGATGGAATGTGCCCAGTGTCACGAGCACAAGTACGACCCTATTTCGAACAAGGAATACTACCAGTTCTTCGCTTACTTCAATAACAACAAGGATCCGGGCATGCAGACCCGGAAGGGAAACCAGGGCCCGACCCTTGACGTGGTCGATCCAAAACTCGCGGTAGGTCTCGCCGCCTTCGATGTCGAGCGAAAAGAGCAGCAGGCCAGGATCGAAGCCCGGAAGAAGGCCGCGCTGCCGCAGGTTGCCGGGTGGATCGAGAGCCAGCGGAAAGATCTCGATGCTGGCAAGGCCGCCCCGATGCCGGGCGGCCTGCTGAGCCACCTGCCGCTGGATGAAAACGAAGGCGGGGCCTTCACCGACATCATCGGCAACCACCAGGGGAAGCTGGCGGGTACCTTTGAAAAATCCGAGCGATCGGGCAATACCTGTATCAAGCTGAACGGCAAAACGACCATCGATTTTCCCGCCGCGGGAACGGAACTCGAATTCAATGAGGGCTTTACCTTTGCGGCCTGGGTCAAGGCGCCGAAGAACGCGGGCGGTGCGATTTTCTCCCGCATGAAGACGCCCCAGGCATACCGCGGGTACGATTTATGGATGCAGAACGGCCAGGTCGGCACGCACATCATCCACCAGTGGCCGGGTAATGCCGTAAAAGTGGTTTCTACGCCACGACTCCGGCCCGATCAGTGGGAACACGTCTCGGTGAGTTATGACGGATCCGGCAAAGCCGCCGGGGTCCAGGTATACATCAACGGCCAGCCGGTTGAACACGCGGTCGAGGCGGACAACCTGACGGCCACCATCAAGAACGATGCCCCCTTCCGGGTCGGTGCGCGTTCCAACGGCGGGAACTGGCGAGGCGAGGTCGACGATATCCGCGTGTACAAGCGGGTCCTTTCGCAGGTTGAGGTCGCCCGGCTCCAGGACGCCGGCGATGCCCTGAAAGAACTGCTGGCTACGCCGGACGACCAGCGGACGGATGAGCAGCAGGCGATCCTCACCGGCCTATACCTGAACCAGCACGACGTCGAGTACAAGAAGCTCCTCCAGCAGCAGGCGGATATTGGCAAGCGTCGAGCGGCGGTGGAGAAGAAGCACCCGAAGGCCAACTCGATGATCATGGGGGACAACGACAAAGCCCGGATGACCTACGTGCTTATGCGGGGGGCCTATGATCAACCCAACAAGGAAGAGGAGATCAAGCCCGGCACCCCGGCCTTCCTGCCATCACCTCCTGCAGATGCCCCGGCCAACCGGCTCGGGCTTGCCCGGTGGCTGGTGCAAGAGGATCATCCGCTCACCGCGCGGGTTACCGTGAATCGCTACTGGGCGATGCTCTTTGGCCAGGGCCTGGTATCGTCCGTGATGGATTTTGGCAACCAGGGGACTCCGCCGAGTCACCCGGAGCTGCTGGATTGGCTGGCCAGCGATTTTGTCGAGAACGGCTGGAATATCAAGGGGACGATCAAACAGATCCTGATGTCGGCCACGTACCGCCAGTCCTCGCGGATTTCACCCGGACTTCGGGATGCGGACCCGGAGAACCGTTTGCTGGCCCATGGTCCGCGCTTCCGGCTCCAGGGCGAGTTCATTCGCGACCACGCCCTGTCGGTCAGCGGGCTGCTGGTGAAGGAGATCGGCGGGGCCAGCGTGAAACCCTATCAGCCGCCGGGCCTGTGGAACGAGGTGTCCATCAACGCCGGGCTGAAGTTCAAGCGCGACTCGGGCGAGAAGCTCTATCGCCGGAGCATGTACACCTACTGGAAGCGCTCGGCCCCGCCGCCGAGCATGACGATTTTCGATGCGCCGTCGCGGGAGAAGTGCGTGGTGCAGCGCGCGCGGACGATCACCCCGCTCCAGGCCCTGGTCACCCTGAACGATGAGCAGTTTGTCGAGGCCTCCCGTAACCTGGCCGAGCGCATGTTCAAAGAGGGTGGTGCGAAATTCGAGAATCGCATTCATGCCGCCTTTCGTTTAAACCTCGCGCGCGTTGCGACTCCGCAGGAGCTTGCGATCTGCCGGGAGGTCTACGAGGCGCAGCTGGCCTCTTTCCAGGCCGATGTTGAATCGGCAAAAAAATACCTGGCGGTTGGTGAATCCGTCCGCGAGGAAAGCATGGAAGTCGCTGAGCACGCAGCGTGGACGGTGATTGCCAACATGATTTTGAACCTGGACGAAGTGTTAACCCGCGGATAAGGGAGTGCCCCATGGACCCGATTCTTGAACAACTCCAGACACACAGCCGACGGAAGTTTTTGCTCGGTGCCGGTGGGGGTGTAGGCGCAGCCGCCTTGAGTACCCTGGTAAATCCGGGGCTGATCGGGACCGCGAACGCCGCGGTCGATCCCCTGCACATCGCGCAGAAAATAGCGCCGAAGGCAAAGCGCATCATCTATCTCTTCATGGCAGGCGGACCCTCGCACATTGACCTGTTCGATTATAAGCCCGCCATGCCGGACCTGCATGGAACCGAGCTGCCGGACTCGATCCGGCAGGGCCAGCGGCTCACCGGGATGTCCAGCGGGCAGAAAACCTTTCCCTGCGTATCCCCGATGTTTGACTTCAAGCGTCATGGCGAGCGGGGCACCTGGATCAGCGAGTTGCTTCCGCATACGGCTTCCATCGCGAATGAACTGACCATCGTTCGCTCCATGCACACGGAGGCCGTGAACCACGACCCGGCGATTACCTTTATCAACACCGGGTCCCAGCAGCCCGGCAAACCGAGCCTCGGTTCCTGGTTGAGCTATGGCCTGGGCAGTGACAACAAGGACATGCCGTCCTACGTGGTCATGGTATCCCGCGACGGCGGCCAGCTGCAGGCCCTGTACGAGCGGCTCTGGGGCAGTGGATTTCTTCCCGCCGAGCACCAGGGCGTGAAACTTCGTCCCTCGGGCGACCCGGTCTTGTACCTGTCCAACCCGGACGGGATCAGCCGCAAGGATCGCCGGGTCATGCTCGACGGCCTGGCGCGATTGAACAACCAGCATTACGACCGGTTTGGCGATCCGGATACCCAGGCACGGATTTCCCAGTATGAAATGGCCTTTCGGATGCAGATGTCGGCCCCGGAGATCCTGGATACCTCCAAGGAACCGGACGAGATCTACGCCCTCTACGGTGAAGATGCGCGTAAACCGGGCACCTTTGCCGCGAACTGCCTACGGGCCCGCCGCATGGCGGAAAAAGGCGTGCGTTTCGTGCAACTGTTCCACCGCGGCTGGGACCAACATAGTAACCTGCCGAAAAAGATTAGGCACCAGTGCAAGAAAGTCGACCAGGGCTCCGCGGGCCTGGTCAAGGATCTGAAGCGGCGGGGCATGCTCGACGAGACCCTCGTGGTCTGGGGTGGGGAGTTCGGCCGGACGATCTATTCGCAGGGCAAGCTGACCAAGGACAGCCATGGGCGGGATCATCATGGACGGTGTTTCAGCATGTGGATGGCCGGCGGCGGGATCAAGCCCGGCTTTGATTATGGCCGGACGGATGACTACGCGTACAATATTGTCGAGAACCCGATGCACATCCGCGACCTGAACGCGACCCTGCTGCACAGCATCGGGGTGAATCACAACCTGCTGACCTTCAGGTACCAGGGCCTGGAACAGAAGCTGACCGGCGTCGAAGGCGCCCGGGTCATGCACGACCTGCTGGCCTGATCCGGGCGTGGCGGCCTGGCCTGGGCCCCGGAACAAGCGCGCCATGGAATCCTCGCGCGCGTGCTAGATTTCCGGTGCGGGGGGGATCGAGACCGGCAAGCCCGGCGGCTCGACCGGAAAGACCTTCGTGTAGGCGACCGCCATCGCGGCGTACATCACCGGCAGGAAGAAAATCCCCCCGATATAACAGGTGAGGATAGTAGCAAAAAAACCAATGAGGCCAAGCAGCAGGGACAAGCCCAGGACCCCCCAGAAATTTTTAGCTACCGCCTTGAATGACAAGCCCATCGCGGCCAGGCCGTCGGCACGACGGTCAGCGATCAACTGGAAACAGAAGAAAAGAAAGAAATAAAGGATGTTTAAGCACAAGGCCCCGGCCATCATCATCACCAGGTCGATAATCACGGCCTTTGGGAATGCATCCGGTGTTTCGGCCATCAGCATCATGTCGATTATCATCTTGATGTAAAAGGGGACGACCAGTGCCGCCCCGATGACGATCATGATAATCAGTGGAATCAACGAGGGGACAAAAAGATCAAAGCCCCTGAACAAGGTGCCGAACTCCACCGCTTCGCCGCGCATCTTGGCTAACAGGGCGATGAAGATGCCACACATCATCGCCCCGAGGCAGATGTACATGGACGCACTGCCGATCATCATGCCGACAAAGGTGATGCCCAGAAAGAGCCAGTACTGGTCCTTGATCAGTAACCACCCGGAGCTGATGCAGTCCATGGGCTGGATCGGTGTCTTTAAAATTTGAACGGAGGAATGACCCATTTTATAATATTAGGCTGCTTATCGCCCGGCTCAAAGCTTTTCTTGCATAATCCTGCCGGGGGTCTATTTCTCTTCCCGTGAAAGACCTGTTCAGCCAACATATCCGAACCCTTCAGTCCCGTTACGAGGAGACCCTGGGCCTGCTGGATGAAGAAAAAATTCACGTGGAGGCGGTCCTGCTCCACAGCGGGAGCGAACACCTTTTCTGGTCGGATGACGCCGGCGTACCCTTCATCGCACACGCCCACTTCAACCACTGGGTGCCGGTTAATCGGCCGGAACAGATGGTCCTGGTTCAACCGGGCGAGCAACCGATCTACTTCCAGGTGATCGCGGATGATTTCTGGTACGACCGGGCGATTGACACAGCCGACTGGTGGGCGGCAGCCATGCAGATCGTCCCATTGAAAAAAGCCGATGAGGTCATGGATCATTTACCCGCGGCACGTCGTATTGCGTTCATTGGCGAAAACACGGATTTTGCCGGGCGCATGGGTTTTCCCAGTGATCTCCAGAACGAAAAGAACCTGGTCAACCGCCTTGATTTTCACCGCTCGATCAAGACGCCTTACGAGGTCGAATCCATCCGCGAAGCCAATGTCCGTGGACTGGTCGCTCACGCGGCCGCCGAACAGGCCTTTCTTGCGGGCGGGAGTGAACGAGATATTCACCGGGCCTTCATGGCTGCCAACGACGTGGTCGAGCACGAGCTGCCCTACCACAGCATCATCGGCCTGGACGAGAAATCAGCGATCCTGCATTACCAGAATCGCCGGGCAGCATCGGGGAAGGACAGCACGGTGCTGCTGGTCGATGCCGGCTACCGGCAAAACGGTTACGCCTCGGACATTACCCGCACCTATGCCAGGCCGAAAATACATCCGGTCTTTCGGGAGGTCATGAAACGGGTCGATGCCCTGCAGCTGGAACTCGCAGGGCAGTTCACGGTGGGCACGCCGTACGAGGATATTCACCGGGCCGCGCTCAGCCGGACCATGGACCACCTGCTCGAGCTCGAGATCATCCGGGGCGATCGAGAAGCCCTGGAGGAAGCCAAGGTCGAACGCCTGTTTTTGCCCCATGGGATCGGCCACATGCTCGGCATCCAGGTGCACGATGTCGCCGGCCTGTTCAAGGACGAAACCGGTGTCCTCGTGCCCCCGAAGGAAGCGTTTAAACACCTGCGCATGACGCGGATCCTTGAGCCGGACATGGTGTACACCATCGAACCCGGAATCTACTTCATGCCGGGGCTCCTGAATCCCGAGCGGGAAACGGAAAAAGGTTCATTCCTGAACTGGGAGCTCATCGACCCCTTGCTACTACTCGGAGGCGCGCGTTTTGAAGACAATATCCACATTACCGCCGACGGCCCGGTCAATCTCACGCGCCTCGATGGGGCCCCCGCGGCCTAGGCTCCGGATGTTCCCCACGGTCTTGGAGTCGAGCGGGAAGCTTTTTTATTCAGGCTGTAATCTCCTTGCCCGTGGTCTTCGCAGCGATGGATTGATCCTCTGGTTCATCGACCGGGTGTACTTCACCGGCTGGCCCCAGGCGCGGCGTATGCTTCGCCATTACCTGGACGGGACGGGCATGCCGCAGGCCATCGATGTTGCCGGGTTCATTCGGGCGGATGCGGGCATACGAGCGGTGCTGGCGCAAGCGGTGGAACATGCAGACCGCGGTCGTATCGCCATTCCCCAATGGCAGTTTGCGTGTCGGGATTGGCGATATGCGCTGGGTAGCGTGAGGCTTTTTTGGCTGCGATCCGGTAATGAAGTCAAGGTCGAGGTGCAGACCCGTTACGACTGGCATCCCGGTGAAGCCCGCGTGACCCGCCGCATACACGAGGCGGCCACGAGGATGAAGAAACACGGTGCCGCCGCCTTCGAGATAAGGGCCTGTTCCCGGATGAGCCTGGAAGAGATCCAGGCCGCGCGAAGCTGGATCCCGCGGGATCGTGCCTACCTCTGAACCCGCTTCGCCATGCCCCTTCGCCCAGGGGTCTACCGCAATGCCTCTTACTTGTCCGCGCGATTATCCAGGATCAGCTTTTTCCCCGGGACCTGGTTCAGCGCCTTCGGCGGCGGCGCGTTGGTGATCAGCTGTTGCTGGATGCGGCTGTCAATCGGGGGTGGTGCGGGCGCGATTTTCGGGACCCCCGGGAAGGCCCCGGCGGGGCCGATTGCGGGTAATGTCAAGCGAGCAGAGGAATCCGGCCTGGGCACGGGCGGTACCGACCCGGGAGGGGATGGCACGCGTTTGGCCTGTCCGATGGAGGCGGCCGTGGGAACCGGAAGGGTTGCTGCCGGAGGCGGGGGCTTCGGGACAATCGGTGCCTGTGGTTGAGGTGTGGGGATCACCGGTCCGGGAATGGCGGGGATTGGGGTGAGGGTTTTCAGTGCCGGAACCGCTGGTGCCGGGATCCCCGGCAAGATAGAGGCCTCCATCGGGATGGGCGAGGGCGAGGGAAAGACCGGTGCCGGTATCGTGGGCTCCGGTAAAACCGCTTTTGCTGGAGGGGTGAATTCCGCCTCGATCTGTTCCGCGCGCGCGGCATTTGCTGCGGCCTGCTCAAGGTCGGCCTGCTGTTGGGCATTCGCCACGCGCAAGGCTTCCTTAAACTGCTCGATGTGCGAGGACTTGGGCATGATCTGCTCCGCAGGATTCGCGGATACCGGTTCGGGGGTGGCCTCAACCGGATCCGGGAAGGCTTCTTTCAGCGCGGCCGGCCGACGGATTACCGGGTTGGCCACGGCCTCTTCAACGGCGGCTTTTTTGCCGCCAAAACGAAAGCGGCCCATGGGGGTATTCGCATGCCTATCGGGATTGAGGTCACTGTCCGACCAGCGGCGATGCCAGGTATGGTCCGCGGCCTTGGTCGCGTTGAACAGCCGAGCGGTTTCCGCGGAGGCCGCCTCGATGGAACTCAGGACGTAGGGGGTGATCAGGACGAGGAGCTCGGTACGGTTCTTCTCGTCCCGCTTGTTCTTGAAGAAGGTGCCCAGGATCGGGAAGTCGCCGAGGAAGGGGACCTTGGTATTGATGTCGCGCTGATCTTCCGACACCAGGCCCCCAAGCACGACGGTCTGGCGATTCTGCACCGCGATACTGGCCTTGAGCTGGCGCGTGGTAATGATGGGGAATTCATCGCCACTGATGATCACGTTGCCCCCCACGTTGTCCGCGCTTTGCTCGATTTCCATCACGACAAAGCCCTGTGGATTGATACGCGGGGTCACCTTGATCTCGATCCCGATATTTTCGTAATCCACCGAGGTCCGTGAAACGCCGGTGCCGAGCCCCTGTTGGGTCGAGGTCGGGATCGGGCGCCTTTCGCCCACGATGATGCTCGCCTCGGTGTTGTCGGTGGTCAGTACGACCGGGGTCGAGAGCACGCGGGCGTCGGACGAGCCCGAGGCCAGTGAAACAACGACGTCGAGGTTGAGGTCGTAGAAGCTGGCGAAGTAGCTCAGTGCGCCATCGGAGAGTTCAACATCCCGGGTGATGTTTGCGCCGTCGAGGAACGTGGATCCCCCCTGTCGCGATCCGCCGCCGAAAGCGGCGATGGGGGTGGAGGAATTAATGCCGCCGCGCGGGCCGAGGACCTCTGTGTTGGCCACGGTCAGTGAACGTTGCAGCCAGTCGAGACCGTAGGCGATATTATCGTTCAGGCTGACTTCCAGGATCACGGCCTCGATGAGTACCTGGTCGAGCATGATATCGAGCTCGGAAACGACTTTTTCGAGGACCTTGATGTCCTCGGTGCGGCCCATGATGAGGATGGAGTTGGTCCGCGGGTCCGCGATGATCTGGGTATTCTCGGAAATCTCACCCAGGCTGCCACCCACCGCGGCCGCGGCCTGCGTCGCGGTCTTCGCAGCTTGGGGGGTTGTGCGGCCCCGGTTTTGGTTATTGATGAAATCGCTGATGGTGTTGGCACCCCGGCTGGTGTTTTGAGCGGTCCCGCCCGCGGTCCGGGCCCCCGCGCTGGTTTGGGAGCTGCGGCTATCCTGGACTGCCGCCCCGATCAGCTCGTTGATGATCGCCGCAAGCTCCTCGGCATCAGCATACTCGAGCCGGATATTCTTGAAGGTGATCTCCGGGTCCACTTTCGTGTCGAGCACCTTGATCATGTCCTCGAAAAACGGAAAGTTTTCCGGTCGGGAAATGATGATCAGGATGTTGGTCCGCTCATCCGCGACGATCTGTGGCTTGCCGGTGATCAATCCGCGCGAGGAAGCGTCGCCTGACAGGTCAAAGGAGGCGCTGGCCCGCGCCACCGCCGCGGAGGTGCCGGTCCGGGCACGGATTACACCGGGCGGGGTGGTCCGGCTCGGGGTTGTGCTTGAACGCGTGGCGCTACTCGTGCGCTGGGCGGCGGCCTGGTTGCGTTCATTTTCGGCCACGCTCTCCGCAATAATTTCCAGGAGCTTGGCCGCGACTTCCGAGGCCTGGGCAAATTCGATTTGAATGACCCGTTGCTCCTCGGTATGGAGGGAGGGCTTGTCGAGCAGCTTCAGTATTTCCATGACCCGCTGGACATTGTACTTGGTATCCATAATCAGGAGAGAGTTCGTCCGCTCCAGGCCCTGGACCTTGCCGTAGGTATGGAGCATCGGCTGAATCACCGGTTGCAACTCGGCCGGCGTGATATGTTTTAATGCGATCACCTGCTGGATGATGGTCGAATCTTCAGGAAAGGGCTCCCCAGGTGCTTGTGTCCCGATAACGCCGGGGCCCTGGAGCATCGTGTCAGCTGTTTTCACGATGATGAAGTTCGTTCCCTGGGGCACGAGACTGATATTGTTCAGCTCGAGGGCGGTTTCGATGGCCTTCAACACCTCGGTTTCCGGCAACTTCTCTTCACTGATCAGGTCCAGGGTGATTGGCGAGACGTTGGGCGCCTTGATCATGATGCGCCCGGTTATTTGACCGTACATGTCGAGCGCGTTCTGTAAAGGGGTCCCTCGGTAGGTCAGGTCCCACAGGGGTTCCGGCTGGCCGGCCAGCACCGACTTGGGTTTCACGACCTGCGCGGGCAGGCTCAGGCAGCCAGCGAGCAGCCCGGCGAGGAGGAGGATACATTTATTTTTCATGGTTGGCTCTTTCTCAGGAAATCATTCAACAGGCGTAACCTCGAGGCCTCCGGCCGGTGGGGCCGGGGCCGGGGCAGGCTCGGGAGCGGGGGCCGGGATTTCGTCGGTCCGGGTGAAGGCAAAGTCGACGGTAAATTTCCCCTTTATCTTGCCGCGCTCGCTCGACCGGGTCGACCGGGGTTTAATGGACAGCTCGGTGACGTTCATCACGATGCCGCGTGCCTGCAGGTTGTACAGAAAATAGGTCAACGGCTCAATGGTGGTGCTGTAATCGCAGTCGATCGACAACTCGTAGAGGTCAAAATTACCGATCTGGCGCTCCTCCTCGGCCTCCTTGCGATTGATGGTGAAAGAACTGTCCTCCGCGATCTGGGTGATTTCGTTATAGAGCTCGTACTTGACATCCTTGCTCATCGGGTGCTGCGGCAGGTTGGCGATGAGGCCCTGCATCTCGCGTTCAAGCGGGACGCGCTTGCGGATGATGTGCTCGTTCTTGGCGATCAACCGGGCCAGGTTTTCCTTGTTTTGGCGTATTTCCCGGATCTCCGGCATCTTGTTGTCAATGATCCAGTAGGTACCCCCCAGCAGCACGACCAGCCCGGTAAGCAGGGCGAGGAGGATTTCGCGGCGGGACGTGTTCACGAGTCATCCCCCAGCGGGAGCAACGCGGTGACCCTCATCTTTTTGCCGTCGAAGCTGTCATCCTTGAGCCCGATAAAGAGCTCGGATTCGCTCAGGCCCTTGTAAAATTGATTCAGGCGGGATTCGTGGCCCCGGCTGTCAATTTTCACGCTGTCGTTGAAATAATTCAGGCTCGACAACTCCACGTCGGCGGGCATGAGCACGATGATCTCGCGCAGGCACTCCAGGGCGGTGTGGGTGCGGTCGGTGTACTGGGAAAGCTCGGCCACCCGGTTCTGCAGTTCGCGCACCTCGCCGGCGGGCCCCGCCAGGGCATCTTTCTCGGCGATCAGGCCGCGCTCCCCCTTGCGCTCTATGCCCACCCAGGTAAAGAAGGCGATCAGGGTGACCAGCCACAGGCCGAGTACCGCGGCCGAGCCGATGATCAGCTTCCTGCGGAACTGGCGGCCCTCCTCGGCCTCTTTCCACTCAAGCGGTGCGAGGTCGGTGATCGCCTTTTCCTCCCGGGTGGCCCGCAGGGCCACCCCCTCGTGCAGGTCGGGAAGCGAACTCAAGTTACGCGTATGCACCTTGCCCCCGGTGGCTTCCTCCAGCCGGTCGAGGATGCGTGGGGCCTGGCCCCAGTGCCAGAGCGTGCAGGTAACGTATTCCTGGTCGCCCCATTCGGTCTCGGTGGAGGTCAAGGTATACTCGACTTCCTCGATCAACTCGTCGAGCGTGCCGTCTGCGGGAATTTCACCGAGCGAGCGAAAGAGAAAGGGGGTGCCGTGATCAAGGATCACCAGGTTGGCGTAGGCCTTTTCGAGGAGCACCACGATATGGCGCCCGTGCGTGGGAATTTCTTTTGCCTCCCTGAGCAGGTATATCCAGCATAACAAGTCAACGTCGACGCGGTGCAGGGTAAGTCCGTTGTCCCGGCAGGCCTCGCCGATGGCATCGACAAACTTGCGCTGGGTGGCGGCGACGAGGACACGGGTGTGGTCCTCTGTCCTGTCGAGCATCTCCCAGGAGAGGTACATGTGGTCGACAGGAAAAGGGGAAACCTTGTCGATCTGGAACTCGACCATGCCCGCGATTTCTTCCTCCTCGTGGGTGGGCAGGTCCATCACCCGGAGCAGGGCCTGGTGAGCGGGCAGTGCGTAATGCAACTCGCCTTTCAACCGTGGGGCGTTCGCCTCGAAGAGCTCCGCGAAGGGGCGTTCATCTTCTCCCTCCTCCTCCAGGGGCAGGGGATCGGAAGACTGGCGCTCTGCAAGGGAAAATTCCCCCTTGTTGCCCTGCTGCATGGTGGTCCAGTGCAGGGCACGATCACGCATGACGATTCCGGTTTTAAGCTGTTTTGCCATTAATTTACATTGGCGCGGATAGTACCCACCGGTCTAGCAAAGCGCAATTGTGAACTCCCCTGCCCGGGGAAAACTTTTGCCAGCTGGATCGGGGTTATTTATCTTCGTCGGCTTCCTCCCAGAACACCGGCGTCATGTCGCGGCTACTGATCAGGTAAACGGCCCAGACCGTGGTCCGGGTTCCACCGACTTCACCCACGGATTTGATGCGCATATATTGTTTGTCATCCACCGTGATTCGATTGTTCAATGCGCCGCCCGCGTTAACCAAACTGTCGACCTCCTCGACCGAGGCGAACCCGTCGTCTTCGGTGCCCGGGATGGCATCGATGCCGGTACGGTTTTCCAGGATGAGGTCGACATCAAACTCATCGAGCTCGGTCATGGACAGCAGGACATCACGGGTTGCCGTGTTCACATTCACTTTCCCATTGCCCCAGGTGGTGATCAGCGAGGCAATGCCGCGGATGGGCGGATCCCCGTCTTCCAGGCCCGGGCCGCCGTAGAGCAGGTCGCGGTTCCAGTTCTTGATCATCAGGATTTCATCGATGGTATCGATCGGGGCATTCTTGATTTCGTACTCGGCATCCTTGTAATAGTCGTCGTTTTCCTCGGCCCCCTTGCGGCGGTTGTTGTTGTCGGTGTCCACCCAGTCCATGAGGGTATCGATGAATTCGGCCCAGCGGTCCTTGGGCAGGCCCGCCTGGTCGAGCATCTCCTGCCAATCCTCGTAGGTCATGGTGTTCACGTTGCGCCGCCCCTGCTCGGGCAGGATGTCGATGGTGAAGGTCCCCTCGCCCAGCTCGGATGAAAAGCTGTTCACCCCGACGCTGTTCCGGAGGTTGAGCAGGTAGTTATAAAATTGTTCACCGTATTCCTCCTCGTCGTCCTGGGAGGAGGAGACACTCTTGTACAGCATGAATTTCGCGTATTCCATCCCGGCGAGCGCGAGTTGCTTGGCCTTTACCCGCTTGCGATAATGCGACGCGAGTCGCGCCTCAAGATGCATCTGGAAGGCGAGCGAGCTGACGATCATGGAGAGCATGATAATCGCCCAGAGCGCGACAATCAGCACGGAGCCTTTTCGGGTATGCCGGGGCATTTTCATCGGATACGCAGGCTCGGTGAGGAGGATCCGCCGCTGGCGGGGATACCGGAATTGGTGTTACCGCTCGTGCCTTGATTGCTCGTGCCGCCGGTCCCGGGGTTGGTTGTGGCCGATTCCGCATCCGTCGCACTCGTGTCGGTGGTTCCCGGGTTGTTGACATTCAAGTCCCGGTTCTGGCGCTTGGCGAGGAAGCCGAGGGGGATCTCGATCATGCGGGTCATGCTGATCGGGTCATCGTCCTCCACCAGCGGCTTGAGGTAGATGGTGATTTCCACCCATTGGGGAATCGAGTTCTTGAATTCCCACTCGTCGTCCCAGTCCTGGTCGCTGGGATTGTAGACCCGGCAATTCAGCCCGATGACCTTGCTGGTGACGATCCAGGGTTCGACCTCGTCGACTTCCGGGTCCTCCAGGTCGACAATGTAGGGATACGCACTCACCGCGAGGGCCGGTTCCCCCTTGTCGTTGTCCTCGATGGAAATAAAGATGCGGTGGAGCTGGTGGGCCAGCTTGTTGCTCGGCGGGATAAAAGCCGGGCTGGACGTGACGATGCTCACGATGTCCGCATCGACGGGACCCGCGGTTTCGTCTTCCAGCCACATCTCGAACTTGGCCGGGGTGTTGTTGAAAAAAGAGGCGGAGCGGAAGGCGGAGATCAGTTGTTCCATGACAAAATCCCCGTGGTGGAGCCGATCCATCATCGCTTCCGCCTTGCGGGTGGCGCGGATGATCTGGGAGAAGCTCATCCAGACCATGGAGACCGCGATCGACATCAACCCAATCGCGACCATGATTTCTATCAAGGTGAAGCCACGCTTACTCATCGAGCTCCCTTCCTTCCGCATCTTCATCGATAAAGCCAATACGCTTCGCGGTGGGCAAGTGGAGCAGGGTCACCACGGTTTCGGCCTTCTTTCCCCTGGAGGTTGGCCAGAGCACCTGGGTGGTGATGCGGAAGAGTTCGTCTTCCTCGACACCGGCAAATTCAATATCCCGTCTCCATTCGTATTCCTCATAGGGGCGGGGAAAGTCGCCGCTCCCGGAATCTTCCTCCAACTCGTCCAGCTGCAGGGGTTCGTGAAGATCCAGGTAGGCGAGCAGCTTGCGGGCGACCTCGTACTCCTGGGCTTTTTTAGCCACCTTGACCCCGCGGGCGGCGGCGGCGATGAGAATGACCAGCCCCAGGCCCAGGATGGCGATCGCGAGCATGGTTTCGATGAGCGTCAGCCCACGATTCGCCCGGTATTTTACCGGCGCTCTCAAAAGGGCTGGTACTCCACGCTGAGCTCGCCGGTGATCGACTCAACCTTGATATCCACGCGGTGTCCACGGGGATCCTCGAGGGAGAAGCTGTGGGCATCACACATGCCATTGGGGTAGTAGTTGACCCAGAATACCCCATCGGTTTCATAGAGGTCCTCGATATCCACCTCAAAATCGGTGATGCTTATCCCCTCCTCCATCCGGCGCATTTTCTTGTCCGATTCCTCGACGCTCATGCCGTATTCGGTAAGCTCGCCGTCTTCGTCGTAGCGGCCCTCTGCCGGATCGCCCGTTCCGCCGCCGAAGCGGTCGAAGCGGTCACCCATCCGGGCATCCGAAGCATGGCTCAAGGTGACCAATTCCATCTTGCCCACGTTGCTGTCGTAGAGGAGGACCATGTGCTGCTGGCTGAGCACGGACATGCTGCGGGCATACTTGTTCATCGCGATGATGCCTCGGGCGGAGGCCCGCAGGCGCGCGCCCTTCATGGAGTGGGCAAACTGGACCCCGGCGATTCCCGCAACCATGGCGACGATGATGACGACGAGGAGGATCTCAATAAGGGTGAAACCCCGCCCGTGGCGTCCGTTGAACTCAAGTGGATTCTTCATCTTGCGTGTACTTACACTAAACCGTTCGGGCAGGGCACGGGTCCTCGATCGTCGAGGAACGCGCCATCCCGCGAAAAAAAACCGGGCGCAGCCCCGTTCTCCAGTCCCTGGAGGAAAGGGCTCCGCCCACGTCAAAAAGCGATGCGGTCTGCCCGCTTAGTCGTTGAGTGAAATGGGCGTGTTCTTGCCCGCCGGGCCGGGCGACTTGATATCGTATCCGTTGCCACTTGTGGAATATTGATACGGCACGCCCCAGGGATCATTGGGAATCGAGTTGCCTTTCATGTAGGGGCCATCCCAGCCGTTTACGCCCGGGCTAACGAGCAAAGCGTTTAAGCTGGCGGGATAGGTTCCGGTATCCACCTCAAAGATATCCACGGCACTCGCGAGGTTCTTGATCTGCGACTTGGCTGATGCGACGCGGGCCTTGTCGGTTTTGCCCGCGAAGTTCGGAACCGCGACGGCTGCGAGGATCCCAATGATTACGATCACGAGGAGTACTTCCACCAGGGTAAAGCCCGTGGCCCGCCCTGATTGTTTTAATTGCATATTCATCTGGTCTTTCCTTTCGACGCGTTGTTCCGCCTGGATGCTCAAACACCGGGCATTCTATTCATCTGGTCTTTTCGACGCGTTGTTCCGCCTGGACGTTCAAACACCGGGCATTATTATCCGCAATTCAGGCCTGCGATCAACTGAGAACTACATACGCTGTCCCGGCCACCGGGTCCCTGGAACCCACCGGAGGCGGGCACGTCGAGGTCCTGAACCCTATATATCCAGCCCATTTGTCATTTCAAACACGGCCATAAGCATACTTACGGCGATAAAACCGACCACGGCGGCCATTAAAACCATGAGGACCGGCTCCAGGACGGTGGTGAACATCTTCACGCTGCGGGTCAGCTCGTCATCATACCGCGTGGCGATGTGGCCGAGCGCACCGGAGACGTTCCCCGAATCCTCCCCCACCTTCAACATGTCGGTCAGGATGGAAGGGAAAATACCGCCTTCGGCGAGGGGCTTTGAAATCGTGGCCCCATCGGTCACGCGTTCACGTGCCTCCCGGATCTCCTTCGCGATGATGTCATTGCCCACCGTGTCCTCGACAATTTTCAAGGCACTGAGAATCGGCACCCCGTTCTCGAGCAGGCCGCCGAGGGTGCGGGCGAAGTGGGCGTAGGCATTGGCCTGGATCAAGCGGTTGAGCACCGGGACCTTCAACAGGAAGCCGTGCCACTTCATCCGCCCGGCGGGGGTCTTGATTGCCCGCAGGAAGAGCACCACTACCAGCACGTTCACGGCCAGGATGACCAGCCCGTAGCGCACGGTCAGGTCGCTGATACCGATCAGGATCTGGGTGGGGAGGGGCAGGGTGCTGTTCAGGTCCTGGAAGATAAGGGTGAACTTGGGAATTACCTTCCACATGCAGAAGACGACGGTCAGGAAGCCGATGACCAGCACGATGATCGGATAGACCAGGGCCATGGTCACCTGCTCCTTGGCTTCCAGCATGCGTTCGTAGTGGTCCGATACATGGCCGAGTGCACCGTTGAGTTGTCCGCTGGCTTCACCGGCACGTACCATGTTCACAAAAAATGCGGAAAAGCTGTCGGGGTGCTTGGCCAGGGCTTCGGACAGGCTGGAACCCTGCGTGATGTCGTCCCGCAGGGCGGTCAGGATGAAGGAGGTTCCGGGATTACCTTTTCGCCGGGCAAGACTGCCCAGGGCTTCGCTGAGCTTCATGCCGGAACGTAAAAGGTCGCGCAACTCGCGCGCGAACAACAGGGTCTCGCGCAGCTTCATCCGCTTCCGCGTGCGGGCTTCAAACTGGAACTTTGGCCTGGCTTTTTTGCCGGCTTTCGCCTGCTTCTCACCAGGTCGAATTGCCGAGGCGTCCTTTTTCTTCTTCGGGGCCTTCTTTTTGGCTTCGTCGGTTCCGGCCCCACTATCTTCCTTCACGGAGATCGGCATATAGCCCAGGCGCTCGATTTCCATCATGGCGGAGCGGCGATCGGTCGCATCGACCTGTCCATCGACTTTCTCCCCGGAGCGCGAGCGGGCGCTATAAGCAAAACGTGGCATCAGGCGGGCAGGTCGGGCTGCTCCTCGTCCTCTTCGGATACGCGGATGACTTCCTCGACCGTGGTCACGCCGGAGAGCACCTTGGACCAGCCGTCATCGCGCAAGGTACGCATGCCGTTCTTGCCGATGGCCGCTTGCTTGATGGAGCTCGCGGGCGAGTGGTTCACGATGAGCGGGCGGATGTAGTCGTTCACGACCAGCACTTCGTAAATACCGGTTCGGCCGGAGTAGCCGGAGCTGCGGCATTCCTCGCAGCCTACCGGGTCATAAATGGTGGTATTCTCCAGCTCTTCAACCGGGAACCCGACCTCCTTCAGCAGGTTCATATCCAGGTCTTTGGCCGGGACCCGGCAATGCTTGCACAGGCGCCGCACGAGTCGCTGGGCGATCAGGGCTTCGATGGATGAGGCCACGAGGAAGGGCTCCACGCCCATGTCGAGCAGGCGGGTAAAGCCACTCGCGGCATCGTTCGTGTGCAGGGTGCTGAAGACAAGGTGGCCGGTCAGTGCGGCCTGGATGGCGATCTCGGCCGTTTCCCCGTCCCGGATTTCCCCGACCATGATCACGTCCGGATCCTGGCGGAGAATCGCGCGCAGGGTCTGGGCAAAGGTCAGCCCGATCTCGGGCTTCATCTGCACCTGGTTGACGCCGCTCATCTCGTACTCGATCGGGTCTTCCGCGGTGATGATACGCTTGTCGACCGAGTTGATTGTATTCAGGTAGGCGTACAGCGAGGTCGACTTGCCCGAACCGGTCGGACCGGTGACGAGAATGATGCCGTAGGGCTTGTGAATAATTTTCTGGAGCAATTTCTCGTCCATCGCGCGCAGCCCGAGATTCGCCAGGCCCAGCAGGGCCTGGCTGCGCATAAGCAGGCGTAGGCTCACGCTTTCACCATAGGTTGTCGGCATGGTCGAGACCCGGATGTCGATCTCCTCGCCCTTGATCCGCACCCCGATCCGGCCATCCTGCGGGAGCCGTTTTTCCGCGATGTCGAGTTGGGCCATCACCTTGATGCGCGCGATGATCGCGGACTGGAAGCGCTTGACCTGCGGGGGCACGGGAGTCTGGTGCAACACGCCGTCGATCCGATAACGGATACGCAGGTCTTTCTCCATCGGTTCAATATGAATATCCGTGGAACCCTGTTGATGCGCTTCCCAGATGATCTGGTTCATGAATTTCACGACGGAGGCTTCCTCGTCGCTCTCGTCGATATCCCCGCTGTCGAAGAGGTCCTCTTCGCTGTCGATACTCAGGCTGCCGTCATCGATCATCTTGCCGATGGTCTCTGCACCGATGCCGTAGAATTTCTTTACCGCCTTCTCGAGGTCGGAACTGGTCGAGAGGGCAAAACGAATACGCTTTCCCGAGGCCAGGCGCAGGGCGTCGTAGAGGCCCGGTTTGAAGGGATCGTTAGTGGCGACCTTCAGGGTGCCCGTGTCGACCTCATACGGGATGATGTGATACTGCAGCACCGCTTTCGGGGGCAGCATGGCGAGCACCTCGTCCGGAATCGTGTCGGATAGCTTTACGAAGGGCAGGTCCATGCTCTGTGCCAGCCCATGCAGGAAGGGGTCTTCCTCGGCGTAGGCCTGGGTGCATACGAGGTTCGTCAGGGACTCGTCACCCGTTTTGTAAAGCGCGAGCAGCTCGTGCACCTGGGCCTCTGAGAAAAGACCGGTCTTGAGCAGGACACTCCCCATCTTTGTTGTCGTTGTCGGGGTCATGGTGAAAATGTTAAACGCTGCAAATAGCGCTGTCAATGTTGCTTAGCGTGATAGACAGGGGGGAATATCATTCGTTCAGACTTTGATCGGAATATCGCGCCGAGCCTGCTAGGGAGATCGCATGGATTACCATCAAACCCATGAACCCGGCCTCTACATTGTCGGCACCCCTATCGGCAATCGCGCCGATCTTTCCATCCGTGCGGTCGCGCTGCTCAAGCAGGCGAACCTGATTTTTGCCGAGGATACCCGGCACACCCGCAAACTGCTCGAACCGTACGAGATCACGACCCACTGCGTGAGTTGCCATAAATTTAATGAGGCCTCCCGTATCGAGACCATCAACGCCGCACTTCAGGACGGTCAAACCCTGGTGCTGGTCAGTGATTCCGGCATGCCCGGGGTCTCCGACCCGGGAAGTCGCATCGTGCGGGCCTGTCGCAAGGCGGGAATGCTGGTGAGCGTGATACCCGGGCCATCGGCGGTCACTTCGGCCATCGCGCTCAGCGGTTGGGGCGACAAGGGGTTCATTTTCGACGGCTTTCTCTCGCACAAGTCGGTCGCCCGGCAAAAGCAGCTCGGCATCTATGTGGGCGAGTCGCGGGCGGTAGTGCTGTTTGAGTCGCCGCATCGCATCATTCGATTCCTGGAGGACGTACGCGATATCCTGGGCGAGCGACCGGTCTTCATCGGTCGCGAGCTGACCAAAAAATTCGAGGAGACCTGTTGCGGAAGCGCACAGGAATTGATCGATTATTTTTCCGGTCGCTCGATCAAGGGTGAGTTCGTCATCGTGCTCGCACCTGCCCGAAGACCTCGTCCAGACTTGAATTTGCATGGTGATTGACAGGTACCATAGCCTGTTGTAGCTTAAGCTTGGAGTTGTTTGAGAAGGTTGGCAGTAGCTGATGAACAGGAGTGTAGGCGTTCCCAGGCGGACGAATTTAGGTTTTGTATCCAGGCTCGCGCTCGTCGGGATTGCTCTCGGTACGGCTAGCATCTTCGGAGCGTCCCCCACCCCACTCCTCCCCCGCGTCGTCGACGTGCAACATGAGCTGGTGAACGACGAGGTTAAGCCCACGCGCTCGTATCTCAAAATGCGGAGCACGAAGTTCAGCACCTACCGGGATACGCCGGTATACCAGGTTTTTTACGTGACGTGGGATGCGGGCCCATCGCTCGCACCGACCACGAGCCTCATCTTTGAATACCAACAGGAACGCAGGAAGGTTCGCCGCGCCATGAAGGTTGCTTGTGCAGCCGGGCTGCGCGGAGGCAAACGCACCACCCTTACTATCCCGCCCAGCGAGGTCGCGGCGGCCGGTCCGGTCAAGGCATGGCGGGTTCGTCTGACCCAGGGTTCACGCACGGTCGCGCAGCTGGCATCTCCCAACTGGAACCGCCCCTGAGGAAGATCAATGTCGACCGGGGATCATTTACTTGTTGCTGTCAATGAGGGTGCTGCTTTTGTCCGGATCGAAGGTCGCGGAACCTATAAGATCAGTGGATCGCTCAAGAATTTCGGCCAGGCCATGCTGGAAGGGAACCGTCGGGAGCTGGTGCTGGACCTGGTCGAATGCCAGGGCATGGACAGTACGTTCATGGGGGTCATCGCCGGCCTGTGTTTCCGGTTTCGCGAAGCCGAGGAGGTCAAACTGGTCATGGTTAACCTTTCCGAAAAGACCGGGAAACTCCTGAAAACGCTGGGCCTGGATCTCCTGGCCGAGACGCATCCGATGGGAGAATTGCCCGAAGCCTACCGCGAGGCCCTGCAAGGATACGACGAAATGGAGGAAGCGAATTCACCGGATGTCACACAAAAAGAGCAGGCGGAAATCATGTTCGATGCGCATGAAAAGTTATCCCTGATTTCCCCTTCGAACCAAGCGCGGTTCAAGGATGTCCTTCAATACCTTGAAGAAGAGCTCAAGGGGTAGCCTTCGTAAATGATTTTGATCCTTCCCGAAATGCCGGGCGGCTGATTTCCCCCCAACCAGCTTTTCCAATGACCGACTTCCCCTTTTTTCACCTGACCGGTTTTACTCAATCCTCGGGCCATGAGCCTGCGGAGTTCATCATAAACCTGCTCGCCGGGCCCGTGATTGCCTGGGGCCTGGCTGCAGTAGCTTTCACCCTCCTGTTGGTCGTGCTGCACTACGCTCGCCAACGTCGACGGGCGCACCGGCAGCTACTACTGGAAAAACAAGTCGTTTTTGGCTTTCTCCAGGACATCAGCGAAGCCTTCGAAGGCGATATGGATCTCGAAATCAACGAGCTGCTCACGCAGGTCCTGTATTATGCCCATCGCACCGCACGCGCGGGCGGGGCCGCGATTTATCTCCTGGAGAAGGACTACCTGCACGCGCGTTCCATCACCGGGTTTTTGCCCCCCTTGAATAACATTACCCCGGAAGCGGTCGAGGGAGCGAGTAGTCTCAGCGAGTATGTCTCCGCAGAACTGCGCGCCCATCCCATCCAGTTGGGGGAAGGCCTGGTCGGCGAGGTAGCCCGGTATGGCAAGCCGATTCTCATCCCGCATGCAACCGATGACCGCCGCTTGCCGGTTCACCCGCACGAGCTCCTCGTGTTCTCCTCGGTCATGGTGGTACCCATGCGTTTTCGCGGGCATATCCAGGGGGTCCTCGTCCTCGCCAATCCGAGCGATGGAGCGCCCTTTAATCAGCATGACATCGGCCTGATCCAGGCCCTGGCGGACCAGGCTTCGCTCGCCTTGCATTACGCACGCTTAAAAAATGACCTGGTGGAAAAAGAACGCCTGGATCGAGAACTGGATTTCGCCCATCGGATTCAACAATCACTTTTGCCCAAGCAGTTGCCCGATTTTCAGCACCTGGACTTGGCTGCGAAGAGCATCCCCGCTCGTCAAGTTGGCGGCGACTACTACGACCTGCTTCGCCCGGATGATGACCACGTCGGCCTGGTCATCGCAGACGTCTCCGGAAAAGGCGTGGCCGGCGCCTTGATGACTGCGCTCTGCCGCAGTGCCTTTCGGACCCATGCCAAAGGCGTACTTGATCCAGGTGAAGTCTTGAGCCGGGTCTACGAGACGGTTCAGGACGATATACCCGAGGACATGTTTATCACGATTGGCTATCTCGTTATCCATTTGAAGACCGGGTGTTATGTTTATTCCCGAGCGGGCCACGAGCCGCTTTTATACCTGCCGGCGAATGAGGATATAATGAAAGAAATCGAGCCCGCGGGGCAGGCCCTGGGACTCGCGCCCGATGTGGCTCGCTTTCGACAGATGATCCAGACTGCGGCGGGTGAGCTGGCCATAGGAGACCGGCTCGTACTCTATACCGACGGGATTACCGAGGCGATGAATCGGCAAGAGGAAGAGTGGGGAAAAGAACAACTTTTCGAGGTAATACGCACAGATCGGTCCGCCAAGTCCGCCGAATTACAGGATAATATCATCCAACAATTATTGCGTTTCACGGGAGATGTGCAACAGTTTGATGACATGACGCTGATCATCCTGAGCGTCAAACCGTAGATCAAACAAACCGGGTATGTCAGTTAGGAGTTTCCATGCGCGATTGTGTCATTACTCATCAAAAAGAGGGCGATCTGGATTTCGTATTTATCAACGGTTCGCTGGACTCCTACTCATTTCCCAAGATGGAAGATGCGCTGCAGGGCCTGGTGGATCAGAGCCGCCATTGCGTCATTCTGGATTGCGCAGGCCTTGAATATATCAGCTCGGTGGGGCTGGGAGCCTTGATCGGGTTCACCCGGAGTGCGCGTGAGAATAATGGGGACCTCAAGCTGGTGAATCTTTCCGACCGCATCTACAACATAATCGAGCTGCTGGGATTTCAGAAAGTCCTGGAAATCCATGCAGGCCAAGATGAGGCGGTTGCGAGTTTTGCCAGTTGACAAGAAATAGAACCGCTGCACGCCCACGTTTGTATGAAGGATCCTGTAGAGGACATCAGTGCCGAAGGGATGGTTTCCATTCATCTGCCCTGTCATTTTGAATATTTGAGGATCGCCCGGCAATCTATTCTCGACGTCTGTGCCCGGGCCGGGCTCTCCGAGTACAAAACCGCCCAGCTTGAAATGGCGGTCGACGAGGCGTGTACCAACATCATTGAACACTCCTACGGCCACGTGCAGAATAAGCACTCGCGACCCGACCAGTTAGGTATGCAGATCAACCTGATTCGTCGTCCCACATGCATCGTGGTCGAACTGATCGATTTCGGCAGGGGCTTGACGGGTGAAGAGAACAAAGGGATCGACCCTGCGCAGTATATGCAGGACCAACGCGACCGCGGCCTTGGGCTCTATATTATCAAGACCTTCGTGGACGACATCAAGTACACCCGCGATGCCGAGAAGGGAAATTGTCTTCGTTTGACAAAGAACATGTAAGATGTCCGTCTGCGCAAAACGTTGTTGTACTTCGCCAAAAAAGGGAACACCCCTCCAACTCTCCCCACCCATATAGATCATAAGAAAGTCCGGATCTGGGGCCATTTGGGACCGGGAACCCCGCGCTCCCGGTCGGCCAAAGCCCTCTTGGTCGGCCCATTCGGCCTGGTGCTTACCCATTGACGCGCAGGCGTTCCGATGTATGATACGTTGCCTTTTCCACCCGGAGAGGGAGCCCCAACCAAGGAATTTTCAGGAACGATATGAAAGAGGATGAGCAGACAGAAGAAGCGCTCGAAGAGCCCGAGGCGGAGCGGCAGGATATGGAAGCAAACGGCGATGAAGCGAGCGGCGGCGAGCCGGTCGCAGACGAAGCCTCCCAGGTGCCGGAAGGGACTGAAGAA
>JAPYUI010000007.1:0-19928 GCA_029936175.1 Kiritimatiellia bacterium | reverse complement strand
CGGCGGCGAGCCGGTCGCAGACGAAGCCTCCCAGGTGCCGGAAGGGACTGAAGAAACCACGGCGGATGAAGCCACCGATCCAGGCGATGCTTTCGCCGAGTTGCAAAATAGGTTGTTGCGCCTGCAGGCCGATTTCGACAATTTCCGCAAGCGCACCCGCCGGGACAAAGAGTCCTGGAATCGCCAGGCCCAGGAGGTTATCGTCCTGGAACTATTGACCGTTCTCGACCATTTTGAACTCGCCCTGAAGGGTGCCGAGTCCTCCGAGTCTCATGCCGGTTTTCAAATGATCTTCGATCAATTTACTTCCGCCTTGAAAAAATTTGGGGTGGCCGCGGTTCAAGCGGAAGGGGAAGCCTTCAACCCGGAACTACACGAGGCGATCAGCCATACGTCTTCTGACGAGCTCGCCGCCGACCAGGTCCTTGCACAAACGCGCAAGGGATACGTAATGGATGATAAACTGATCCGCCCGGCGCAGGTCGTGGTTTCGCAGGGTCCGGGCAAGGCCGGGGAAGAGGATGCGAACGAAGGCGGAGAGGTCTGATGGCCAAGGCGAAACAGGATTTTTACGAGCAGCTCGGCGTGGTGCAATCGGCGTCCCCGGAAGAAATTAAGAAGGCTTATCGCAAACTGGCCATCAAGTACCACCCGGACAAAAATCCGGGCGACGGGGAAGCGGAAGAGCGCTTTAAAGAGGTCACCGAGGCTTATGAGGTGCTCAGCGATGAGGATAAGCGTCACAAATATGACCAGTTCGGGCATGCTGTTTTTGAAGGCGGCGGCGGTGGCGGCGGTTTCGGTGGCGGCGGTTTCGGCGGCGGCGGTTTCGGCGGCGTCGACCTGGAAGAAGCCTTGCGGACCTTCATGGGTGCCTTCGGCGGCAGTGGCGGCGGCGGTGGTGGCGGCAGTCGCAGCACCAACCGAGGATCGGATCTCCGTTTCGATCTTGAGATCGATTTCGAGGAGGCGGTTTTCGGTTCCCAGCGCGAGCTGTCCTTTCCGGTCATGCAGGAATGTGATGATTGCAGTGGAGAAGGCGCGGCCCAGGGCAGCTCTCGCGAAACCTGCTCGATGTGCCAGGGCTCGGGCGTCACTACGACTTCCAATGGATTGTTCCATATTCGGCAAAACTGCTCCACCTGTGGGGGAACGGGGGAAGTTGTGCGGAATCCCTGCCGCCGGTGTCACGGCTCGGGGCGGGTCAAGGGCAAGCGCACCCTAAACCTGAAGATTCCGAGTGGGGTCGAAACCGGTTCGCGCCTGCGGGTGGCCGGCAAGGGCGAGGGGGGCCTGCGCGGGGGGCCTGCGGGAGATTTGTTTGTGATCATCCATGTCAAGCGCCACGATGTTTTCGAGCGGCAAGGCCTCGATTTAAGTTGTGAACTGCCGGTGCCTTTTACTACGGCCACGCTGGGCGGTGAGATCGAGGTCCCGACCCTGAATGGTTCAGCCAAATTAAAAATTCCGGCCGGGACGCAATCCGGCAAGATCTTCCGCTTGCGCAATAAAGGCATCAAAGATCCACGCGGCTACGGTCAAGGCGACCAGCATGTGCGCGTGATTGTTGAAGTGCCCACCGGCTTGAATCACAAGCAGAAGAAGGAAATCGGGCAACTGGACGAATTGCTCAAGCCGACCAACCACTCAATGGATGCAAGTTTTAAGAAGAAGGTTGCGAAGTTCTTCGTTCGCAAAGAATCACTCGATCGTACCGACAGTTAGGCAGGATTTACGCTCGTGCACCGATGCTTCTATACGGAACCCGTCGAATCCGGTGCCGAGCCGACGATTGAAGGGGAAGAGGCGCGGCATTTGATGCAGTCGCTTCGTGTGCGGGTCGGTGAAATGGTCGAGCTCCTGAACGGCCAGGGACGGCGCGTCCGGGCGGAAATCATCCATTGTGAGCGACGCAGCTTGCGGTGCCGTGTGCTTGCGGTCGATGAGCTGCCGCGTCCCGCCGTATCCATTATGCTCGTGCAGGCTTTACCTAAGTCCGGGAAGTTCGACCTGGTGCTTCAAAAGGCGGTGGAACTCGGAGTCGATGGCATTCTTCCCTTGATCAGCGATCATGCAATCCGGCGTGCGGATAAACCCCAGCGCTGGCAGGCTGTTTGTTTGAGTGCAATGAAGCAGAGTGGGAATCCCTGGTTGCCGGTGGTTTATCCCGCGATCGATGTGGAGGGATTCATCCGTTCCGGAGCTTCGGATATTGAGCGTGTTTTGCTCGCCGACTTGAATGCTGATGCCGGCAGCCTGAAAAGGGCACTGGAAACGCCGGTGTCTTCTATCGCCTGTCTTGTCGGCCCCGAGGGAGACTTCAGCCGGAAGGAACTCGCGAGCCTGCGAGAAGCTGGGGCGATCCCGGTCAGCCTCGGGGCGCACGTGATGCGCAGTGAAACCGCCGCGATTTTTCTCATGAGCGTGTTGCGGTACGAAAATTCGGCTTAAACCTGTCTTTTCAACCGAAAACGGGTACATTTAACCAGCGATATCGGGAACGAGATGGCTAGAAGCGCAAACGACATTTATAAGAAGGAAAGCGTTCCGCGTTTTGCCCGGGGCAAATACCGGCGCGGTCCCAAGGAGAAAATCCAGCCGGAGGGACTGCGCAGCGGCAAGACGGGTACGGATGCCCGTAGGGCGAGCGGCATGTTTGATGCCGCGGGTAGCCCTCGCCGTCGCGGCGGGGCCAGTAGCGGCCGAGGCGGCCGTACGAGCGGTCCGACCAGGGCCAATCTCGTTATTGTCGCGATTCTGGTCATTGCACTTCTTGTCTACGGAGGCATTTTCGGCATGGTTCGTTTTGGCGGAAAATTCCAGGGCAAAACCCGTACGAATGGCGAGGAGGCCCATTATTCCAAACCCTTGCCGCCGAGCAACCCGCGGGTGGATTCGGAAGATTATCCCGATCGCCAAGCCCCCGAGCTGGACCATGCGATCATGGATATCTCCTCCGTGTTTGAAAACGGAATCGATGATTTCATACAAAACATGAAGGAGGCCCGGACCGAGATCAATCTGGCGGACAGCCCCTCAAACAAAAACGCGCCCTCAGAGACCATCCGGCTCCTCGAAGCCAAGCTGAAAAAAAATCCGAACCTGATCACCTTGAAACGCGAGCTTGGGAGAGTGCATTACGAGCACGGGCAGTACCTGGAGGCCGCCACCTACTTTGGAGCTATTCTGTCCGCCGACCCTTCAGACATCCACACCCGCTTATTGCTCGCGAACGCCTTCTTCGAGGGGAAGGACTATGGCAGCGCCGCAGCAATAGGGACCTGGATTCTGGCGGATGACAAATTCAATTCCGATGCCCGCCAGCTGCTCGCCCGGAGCCTGATGAAAACGCAGGATTTCGAAGCGGCGATTCCACAACTGCGTATTCTCGCGGAGGAAAACACGCTCGATGTCGCGGCCCAGAACAACCTCGGTGTGGCCTACATGTGGCTCAAGAAATACAAACTCGCCTCGAATATTTTTGAAGGAACCATCAAGCTCGATCCCTCGCATCCGGTGGGGTACTTTAATCTGTCCGTATGTTATGCCAAGTGGCCGAATGATACCACCCTGACCTCTCGCCTCGACCAGCCGCCCGCCGGTTCGGACTTGATTCAAAAGGCGTGTAATGTGCTCTACGCGGCGCAGGCCCAGTTCGGCACCCCCTTCGTGCGCCAGTGGATCCAGAGTTCCGAATTCGGCCAGATTCGCAATACCGCGCCGTTCCTTCGCCTTAAAGAAAAATTTTCCATCAACGACGGCACGGTGAACAACTCGATTATCATCACCTCCCGCCCGCGCGAGGAAAGCTTCGGCAAGGCCATTTTACCCAAACAGCTCGACGATTAAGCTTTTGGTACTCCGGAGGGGCCAACACGCTCCACACGCCGGTAGACACAAAACACGCCGTTTCGGCAAAGGCATACCGGGCCCTTCTCCATTCGGGGAAATATACGGTCTTGTAGGTGCAGGCGGGTGTATTTTCGAACAAATGGAGGGCCACAGGCGTTATATTGTATAATTTGAGCCCGCAGGCCCTTCGTCTGCCGGGCTTGACGCGGATGTAAGCACGTACTAATTAAAGGTTTACGATGGATCACAAGCAGATATTTAATGTGAATTTCAACTACCCGGTCGCCTTTTGCCGGGGGATTTTCAACCCGGAGAACCCCTTGCTCCGCGATACCCTCAGCCAACAGGATAAAGATCGCCGCCACCGGGTTATCGTTTACATCGACGAAGGAGTCGCCACGGAGAACCCTGCCCTCCCGGATGACATTCGGAATTATTTTAATGCCCACGTGAACCAGCTGGAACTGGTGGCCGACCCCGCAATCGTCCCGGGCGGCGAACAGATCAAAAACGACTATCGCCTGATCATGGGTGTCCTCGACCAACTGCTCGAATATCGGCTCTGCCGGCAGTCTTTTGTCATCGCTATCGGCGGAGGTGCGGTTCAGGACGCGATTGGGTTTGCCAGCGCGATCGTGCATCGTGGGCTTCGTATAGTGCGGATGAATACCACCGTGCTGGCACAGAATGACGCAGGGGTCGGAGTTAAGAATTCCATGAACCTCCACGGAGCCAAAAACTCTATCGGAACATTTGCGCCACCCTTCGCGGTGATCAACGACTACGATTTTCTGAACACCCTGTCTTTTGAGGACTGGGTCGGCGGGGTATCCGAGGCTTTCAAGGTTGCGATCATCAAGGACCGCGAATTTTTTGCGGACCTCTGCGAGATGGCTCCGCTGATCCGGCGCCGTGACGTGAAAAGCATGGAGGGTCTGATTGAACGCTGTGCCATCATGCACCTGGATCACATCCGGACCAACGGGGATGCATTTGAGTTGGGAACAGCCCGTCCACTGGATTTCGGCCATTGGGCCGCGCACAAGCTCGAGGGCATGTCCAACTTCAAGATTTCCCACGGGCATGCCGTGGCCTCCGGTATTTGCATCGACTCGTTCTATGCCATGAAGCAGGGTTGGATTACCGGGGATGAATACGCGGCGATTGAAACCGGATTGCATCAAAGTGGCTACACGCTTTGGCATGCGGAAATGGATCGTCGCCTCGGCGATGGCCGCCTGGAGCTGCTCGGCGGGCTGGCGGATTTCCAGGAGCACCTGGGGGGTGAGTTGTGCATCACCATGCCGAGAGGCATCGGGGCCAAGTTTGAGGTGCACGAAATAAACGAAGTCCTTGTCGAAACAGCCATCCAGCACCTGAAGGATTGTTTCTGTTCTCCCATCGGGGAAGACCAGGTCTCCTGACACGGTGTGGACCGGACCCGGCCCCTGTACGGGTGGGAAAATGGGGACGGATGGGATGCCCGCCGCCGGGTCATCGTCGATTTTCAGGGCGCTCCAAAGATGATTGAGGATGATTGGATAGGGATGGAGTTTGCTGGTTATACGTGCATTTGCGAGGAAGGTGCGAAGAAGGAAGTCGCCGCCCGGTCATGAAAATAGTGCTTGCCAGCTCATCTCCACGGCGGAAAGAACTCCTTGCACAGGCCGGGTTCTCCTTCGAGATAATCAGCCCGGATGTGGATGAAACGCCTTTTCCCCGCGAGCTGCCGGAGCAGCACGCCATACGCATCGCCCGGGCAAAGGCCTTGGTTGTGCAGGAGAAACACCAGGACGCCTTGGTCATCGCGGCCGATACCAATGTCGTGCAAGGGACCCGGATCCTTGGAAAACCCGTCGATGCGGAAGAAGCGGTTTCGATGCTGAAACACCTCAGCGGCAAAACGCATGAAGTGGTCAGCGGCGTGGCCATGCTGGGACCGGAAAACAGCTGTCAATGGGCGATCCACACCCAGGTCGAATTTCGCGACCTCGCCCACGAGGAGATTCTGGCCTACGTAGCGAGCGGTGACCCGATGGACAAAGCGGGTGGCTATGGGATTCAGAGCCTGGGCGCTCACTTGGTGCGCAGCATTCAGGGTTCGTATACCAATGTTGTCGGCCTCCCGCTGGCGGAAGTCGTCGAGGCCATGCGACAGGTCTTCGGAATCGTACCCCATGCCTGACCTGGATCCTGGCAGCAATAACCTGGATGCCTGGGAGGCGCATTACGAGGCGGATCACACGCCCTGGGACCATGCAGCAGCACATCCGATGATTCCCATCCTGGTAGAAGAAGCCTGCCTGCATGGTCGCGTACTCGTGCCCGGTTGCGGAGCCGGGCACGATGTGGAAGGTCTTTCGGCCTGCGGCCTGGAAACCCTCGGTATCGACCTGGCACCCTCCGCTATCACAAAGGCAGCAAAGCTCTATCCGGAGGCGGCCTTCGAGCAACAGGACCTGTTCAAGCTACCGGAAGCATTTGCCGGAACTTTCGACACGATCTGGGAACACACCTGCTTCTGTGCGATTCATCCGTGTCAACGCCCGGCCTACCTTGCGGCCATGCATCGATGCCTGAAGCCGACCGGCCAACTGGTGGCCTGCCTATACATCACCCACGGCGAAGAAGAGGTTCCCGGTCCGCCGTTTAAGATCCCCCGGACCCGTATCCTGGAGATTTTCACCGAATGCTTCGTGCTGGTTGAACAGCAGATCAGTCCGTTTTCCTATGACAGCCGCCGCGGAAACGAGCTCCTGGTTGTCTTCGAGCCCCGCTCGCGCGGGGCCGACCGGTTCAGGGATTAAATGCCGCTAACCTAACTCGCTTCGGTATCGCATCCCAGGTGCTGCGGGATATCCAGCACCCCAGGGCCGGCTCAAGCGCGCAGCTCGCGCTTCAGGATCTTGCCCGTGGCATTCATGGGAAGGCTCTCGCGGATTTCCAACAGGCGGGGGTACTTGTAGGAGGCCATTTGCTCCTTGCCCCAGCCGAGGAGTTCGTCCTCGGTGGCGGATTGGCCCTCCTTCAGGATAACGAAGGCTTTGATCTCTTCTCCGGACTTGGCATCGGGGACACCGATAACAGCTGAAAGCGAAACGGCGGGATGGGTCATCAGGACCTCCTCGATCTCGCGAGGGTAGACGTTGAAGCCCCCGCGGATGATCATGTCCTTGCTGCGGTCGACGATATAGAAATAGCCGTCTTCATCGGTCTTGCCGATGTCGCCGGTGTGAAACCAGTCCTTGGGCATCACGGCGGCGGTGTCCTCCGGGCGGCGGTAATAGCCTTTCATCACGTTGTGGCCCCGGATAAGCACTTCACCCGGTTCGCCGGCCGGCAGGGTTTGATCCGTGGCGTCAACGATCTTCATATCGACGCCCCAGATGGGGGTACCGATCGAGCCGGGCTTGCGCTCTTGATCCAGCTGGTTAAAGCAGGCCACGGGAGAGGTTTCGGAAAGTCCGTAACCTTCGAGAATCGGCACGCGGAAACGCTCTTCAAAGCCCTTGAGAACTTCGAGAGGCAGGGCGGCTCCGCCGGAAACGCAAACGCGGAGCTGGTCCGCTATTTTTCCCAGGTCAAATGTTTCGACATCCGGACATTGCATCAGCCCCCAGTACATGGTCGGCACGCCGCAAAATGTCGTGACGCCTTCTTTCTGCATCAGTCCCAGAACGGTTGCGGCATCGAAACGCGGGAGCAACACCAGTGTGGCGCCGGCGACGAGGCCGGCGTTCATTTGTACGGTCTGTCCGAAGGAATGGAACAGGGGCAGGACGACGAGATTGACATCATCCGCGGTGTAATGCAGCAGCCGGGCGACAACCAGCGCGTTGATCAACATGTTATCGTGGGTCAGCTCTGCCCCCTTGGCCTGGCCGGTTGTCCCGGAGGTATACAGGATCACGGCGGTATCGTTGTTGTCGGTCGCCTGGTATGTACCGTCCGGAGACTGTTCATGCATCAGCATGCCGAGCGTCGCCAGGTTTTCGATCCCTGAGGGGGCTGCGGGATCGGCGGTGATGATGAAAAGGTGCTCGCACCCTGCGGCTTCGTTAAAGCCGGCATGGCCCTCCTCGCCCATGGGCAGCTGCGGTGAACCCTCAAAGCAGAAGTATGCCTTGGCCTCGGCGTCATCCAGGTGATAGGCGATCTCGCGACGCTTGAGCAGGACGTTGAGTGGCACGACGACGGCCCCGGCCTTTAGAATCCCGAAATAGACGATGGGAAAGTACGGCAAGTTCGGACAGCTCAAGGCGACCTTGTCCCCGGGTTGAATGCCGCGGGCGACCAGGCCGTTGGCGACCTGGTTGGCGGCACCGTTGAGTTGAGCGTAGCTCAGCCGGGTATCACCGAGCACGATGGCGGTACGTCCCGGATTCCGCTGGGCCTGGGTTTCGAGGATCGTGGCGATATTCAGCATGCAGGTCTCCGGTTGGATGTTCCTGTCCGGGTATAAACCATTCCCGGGGGAGCGACAAGCGATGTTCGCAGCGGACACGTTCCATTTTAAAGTGAATCCGCTCCCCCCCGCCACTCGACATGGGGACAAATATAAGAGAAAAAGGCGGCATGAAAGCCTTCCTGCATTTTTTGGTTGTCCTCCTGCTTCCCTTTTCGGTACCGGCGGATCGGGTGGTATTTAAAAATGGTCGGACCATGAACGGAAAGATCCTTTCGGAAACGGACACCCATGTCACGATCCTGGATGGTGGCCTGCAGTTGAAACTGTCGAAGAGCCGGCTTGCCCGGGTGGAGCGTGTCGACAACAAGGACCCCGCAGCATCCAGCCCCGCGACCCATGCCCTTGGCGAGGCCCCGCCCTCGACCGCGTCCAACTCGCCCGGTGCATCCAGTGCCCCGCCGCCGGAATTTGTTGGCTTCGTGGGCCGGGTTGCCGAGCTGGACACCCGGCGGATCCTGGCCTCCCGGGCGAAGGTCGCTGCCCAGGGGCACTTGAAGCATATACACCAGCTGGAACGCGAGATCGAGCAGGCCGACCGTCAGCATGAAGCCATGATGGACAGCCTGAAGGGGTTACAGGAAAATCCGGTGGAGTACAATGCGACGGTGAAGCAAGTAAATGAGTTGCGGGTCGCCAAATTGAATAAGCAAAAGCAAGTGACTGCGAGCAAAGCCAAAATCACCCAGGCGCAGCGCACCTTGAACCACTACCTGAATCAATCGGTTCAACTTATCTACCGTTTCCAGTCCATGCGCGAAGCCTACCAGGAGTCGCACGGCGAAGGGCATAAGCCCTACTTCGCCCGCATGGAGGCGCGCTTGAACGCGCACCGTCAGACCTTCCGGGAGGTTACGGTTCCCCACACACGAAAGGGGAATGCGCTGATCGTTGAGGTCTTGTTGAATGGCAGGATCCGCGGATCGTTCATCGTCGACACCGGTGCGTCCTACGTGACCCTCCATCGCGCCCTGGCCGTGCGATTGAACCTGCCGCTGGCCGGCACCATGGTCAAAATACAACTCGCGGATGGATCGATTATTTCGATGCAGAAGATCACGCTGGACTCGGTTCAGGTTGGCGAAGCCCGCGTAGCGAAGGTGGACGCCCTGGTCTCGGAGGAAAAACCGTCGCCGGGTATTGATGGCCTGCTCGGGATGGCTTTCTTAAAAAACTTCAACCTGGTCTTCGATCCCCTGAGCGGGAAATTGGTCCTGACGAATCTCAAATAAGTATCGTGCAACGCGTGCGTCAGCAGGACGTGCCGAACCGGCCGGCCGGATTGCGGGTTCCCCTAGTTTTTCTTGACCCGGTAGAAGCGGCGAAAGGTGCCTGCCGACAGCCCCGTTATGGTGTAGGCGGTTTGCTCGCCGCTGGAGGAGAAGGCATCCCCAAGTGCTTGCCAGGTAACCAGGTCCTCGCTGACCTCGACCAGGTAACGGCCTCCCGGGCTCGAGGTAAAATTCAGCCTGAGCTCACGGGTGTTGCTTCCCTGGTGTACATCGAGTATTTCAATCGATTCGTCCGGGGTCCACGTCAGGTCGTAGCGCTCCACCTGGACCTGCGGGGGTCCGTTCTCGCTGCGCTTGCTCCAGGCAACATAGAGGCGATCGTCCAGGTAAGCCATGGTGGGATGCACGTGAGAAAACCCGCCTTCCCCCACCGCGATGTCGTCCACCAACTCAAGGGATGTGTCGAGCACCGCCAGCCGCACCCCGTAAGGATTGGCCAGCATATCGGGATCTCCCCCAACCGCCCGGGCAATGTAGGTTACCAGGGTGCAGTCACCCACCACCCGGCTGTCGGTGGGGAAGTGCCGTTCAAGGCTGTCGTCCCCCACGCTGGCGAGGCGGCTCACGGCGAAGGCATCGTCCAGGGCATTGACCGTGATGCGTCCCGGCCCCACGGGCCCCAGGCTGGAAACGAGGCGAACCTGGCCGTCGTTTAAATGCATGCTGTTGCCGATGTTGCCGTGGATGCCATCGGTTGAAGTGGGGATTGCATGGGTCGCGAGGACGTCTCCGTCGAGATCGACCTCCCGGATCTTGAGCAGGTTTGCCCGGGTGCCGGTGCTTATCAACAGCCGCCCCCCGGACCACAGCATGCAATGGTCCGGGAAATTATCCTGGGTGAAGTCCGTGGCCAGGGCAATGATCGGTTCGCGCATCAACTCGTTGCCCTCGAGATCAAAACGGGCCAGCATCAGGGACTGGTCGGTGGCAAAGTCCTCCGAGGGTCCGCCGCCTCCACCCACGGGCCGCCCCTCCTCGTAGTTCAGGGTCTGGTAGACCACCACCAGCTCATCGTCGACCAGGATCGCCCGGTGATCGGCCGGCTCACCGTAGGTGCCATCGATGGCCGCTACGGGAAAGGGGTCGCCCTCCTGTTGCAGGTCCGCATCGAAACGGTATGCCTGGTGCTTTATTTTCCCCACCTCGTTGGGCCCGGGACCCGGTTGCACCACCACCACCATCAGGCCGCCATCCGGGCGTACCCGGATCTCCGGGCGATGGGTGCCAAGCGCCATCTCCGTTGTCGATACGTGGGAAAGGGTCAAGCGCTCGCCACCCCGGCCCTCGCTGCCGCTTAGACCGAGAATGCTGAGCACCAGGGCAAACATCCTGCCACCCGGCAGTCTCTTTATGGTTTTCATGGTCCATCCCTGTGTTTCCGGATCGTTCATTGGCCTTGCCTGTCCAGGGGGTTTCAAGCACGACGATCCGTTCGCACACGTCCTGGACACCGCACCCCACGGGCTTTTTCCGACAAGGTGCTTTCGTTAACAGAAAACGAAAAAGGGTATGGAATTATTGTGCGTGATATGAAGGTTCGTTCCGTATGCGTGGCGGAAGCCCCGGGAGGGGAAAGGCGCTTGGTTTGTCGCTGGATTCAGCAACGTGTCGGTTTGCGGTTTCTTTCACTGGAGAGGTCCGCATCTCCCGTTTTCGGTCGGGTCAATGCGTTTGCCGCACGCGGCTACTCATCTTCCACCGTAAGCCGATAGAACACGCGTTCCGCGGTCTCCGTCGAAAGGACCTGCGTATTCATGGGTGGCGTGGCGAGGATACCCGTGAGCACGGATTCATCGAAGCCGACAATCAAATCGGTCGATCGCCAGATGGAATACGTTTTATCTTCCACGCTGGACCACGAAAGGACATGGCCGGATGCCACCTCCTGGCTGATGAAGGCCAGCACGGACTCCGCGCTGGTGGGATCGGTGCCGGCGCGCCACTCGTTGTAGTTGGAAGCTCCGTCGTTGTCCCAGTCGTCGTTCGCCCCGCCATCGACCGCGTCTGTCGCGCCGAAGTTGGCGGTTTCCCAGGTGTCCGGCATGCCGTCGCCATCGGCGTCCGGGTCGGGAACCGTAAAGTCCACCGTTCCAGGGGAAAGATCCGGACCCGTGGTCCAGCTCGAAGGATCATTGCCATACAGGGCTGGATCGACTCGCACAAGGGATACCCCACCGGTGTTCGCCAGGGTCGGCCAGGGTGCCTGGTTGTCGTATGCGACGCGTTCAACCAGGATATACGGGATCTCACCGGTCCCGGTTTCCGGTTCCCCGGGACGGATAAGCTGAACCGCCTCCCCCCCGTTGTTCAGCTTGCCATCGTAGGGTCCGAGTACGGTCACTCCATCGGGTACGGTATACCTGTTCATGAAGGCGTCGCGGTTGGTCTCCGTGATGAGGAGACTTTCCCCCGGCCCCAGGCTGAGCCCTTCCGGGAAGGTGAAGGTAAGCGCCCCATCCAGGCGCCAGGTGTTGGCCGGCGTCGCGGTGTTGTACAGCGGTACATTCGTCGTGGCGGAGTTGTAGAGTTCAATGAATTCAAAGTGATTGCTGTCGGCGGGGCGATACAGCAATTCACTGATCACCACGGGCCCGATCCGCGGGTAGCTGTTGGAGGCCAATGATGTTGCCTCGCTCTGTGCGGTGAAGTCGACCTCGGCGTCGCTCAGGATATGCCGCCCGAAGGTAACGTCGCGCTCGGCGGCGCCGAAGCTTTGCTCGATCCGGTAGCCGGTTAATGTGCTCCCATCCCCGGAGGACAGGTAGACCGCATCACCCAGCTCGCTTAGCCCGAATCCATTGAGTCCGGCCACGGTGGCGCCGAAGTGGGACGCCTCGCTAAGAACAAGATAGGCGCCAGGCGCCAGGGATGAGAGCCCGCTGAGTTGTACCTTGTCCAGGGCATCCTCGTCGTCACTCAGGAACCATCCGTTGATGTCGATGGTGGTACTCGAGGTATTGACCAGTTCAACCCAGTCCCCGGGAACATCCTGGTCCTGGTGCGTGAGAATCTCGTTGATCACCAGGTCCCCGGGCGAGGGGAAGTCCTCCGGACCCTCTCCCGGGGTGCCGCCGACCTGCGCACTCGGCCGCCAGGAAAGGCTGTCACCCCAGGTGCTGGTTGCAGCGGTCGGGTCGATCAAGGTCAGGGAATAGCCCCCGCCATCGGTGATCTCGTACCAATCGCTGTAGGCAAAATCGAGAATGGTGCGGCCGAGACCATCTTCAAGTACCAGGTCCTCTCCGCCATTGTCGAGCGCGGCATCGGGCAGGAAGAATTTTCCATGGTATTCACCGGCAATATGGATGCTGCCGGCGTTGGGGTAGCGCGCGGTAAAGGCCTCGAGATTATTTACCAGCACGACGTATTCGCCCGGACCCAGCGTCGGAACATCCCCATTGTTGAATTCAAAGGTAATGCCTTTGCTGAAGGCGGTGCCTGCCAGGCCGACTGCCTGGGACCCCGTATTGAGCAACTCAATGAATTCAAAATCTGACGCAGGGTAATTGGTCTCCACCCCGGCCGTCGCCATCGCGGGATAATACATGATCTCGGTTACCCGCAGGGGCGAGTCCTCGTCCACCACGAAGGTGGCCTCCGTCAGGGCACTCCAGGTACTCCCGCTCCGCACGCGGGCCTTGACGTGGGTGGATAGTGCGACCGTGAGGGGGGAGCTGTAGGCCGTGCCGGCCACGGTGCCGCCCACCGCACGCGGGTCAGAACCGTCGGTCGTGTAGTACACCTGGCCGGCCCCGGAGATGGAAAGGGAAAAGCCCGAAGCCATGCTGCCGCCGTGTTGGCTGAACCCGGGTGCGTCCACCCCCGGATACCAGCCCTCCGCCTGAATCTGGCTAAAGACAACATCCCTGCGGGTATTGGGCGAAGCCTGGAGGTAGCTGTTGAAAATGCTGTTAACCGCCGGGAGCCAGTCGTCGTTCCTGGTACGTGGAGTGGCCGTCCTATAATCGCCCCAACGCGCCGACTCGGCGATGATGGCCATCTCCATTTCCTCTTTGCGATTGGTCACCAGCGCGGCAGCGCGTTCTGGAGTCAGTATGCCTTCGTTGAAGAAATGCCGGCGTACCCGGTCAGCAAAGCGCAGCACATATTCATCGTTGTCCAGGAGTTTAAGATGCAGCCACCAGGGATTGAAATAGGCCATTGTCGTCAAGGAGGCGGTGCTCATCACCGGATAGTCGTTGATAAAATCATAGTTGACCCCGGCACTCAGGTGGTATCCGAGGCAATGTTCCCCGTCATGCGCGACAAACTTGAATCCGTCCGGGGTCGTGCGGTTGTAGAGGGCAAAGAGGTTACGAGGCATGCTCCCTCTCCCCGGTCCGCCAAGCGGGGAATCACGATTACCCGTATAGTAGACGCACAACATGTAGTCGATCAGGTTGTCCACATCCAGCAAGCGGGTACCGCTTTCGTTTTCGGTTCCATCCGCGTTCATGCCCTGGATGGCAAAGTAGGCAGAATCGGAACTCACGCCGGCATTCACAGCCGTCCACAGATCCTGGTAATTGTCCAACACCCCGTCCGTGGCCTCGATAAGTCCCCGGCTGTCACCGGACTTCACGATGTCATAGTCGTCGCTATCATCGCCATAGTAGGACTCTCCATAGCGTGCGTCGGGACGCTCTTCCGTTTGGTACAGTCCCCAGTACATGCCGTTGAGGTAGAGATGATAGAACCGGCCGCGTGTATAGGGTTGCCCCATCTCACGATGGGCATCGCGCGTGAAGGTGTCATAGAGCCAGGTGGCCTTGTCGCCGGAATTGCCATGATTCCAGGAGAAGTTTTGGCCCGTCCGCAAATCCATGCGCTTGAAACTGTCGGCACCCTCGTCGCCGAACAGTTTGTAGTTCAGGCGCGAGGTGCCATACTCGGAGCGGAAAAAGAGCCGGAAAGAGTGCTTCGGGTTGCTCGACGCGCGACTCGATCCACCACGAATGCGAATACCGCCATTGATCTGGAAACCATCCGTGCCATCCGGGTTGATCAATTCCACCGAGGTTTCACGCTCCCAGGCCGAGCCATCGTCCTGCGGGTTCACATAGATGCCGCTGCCGGGATCGAAAAGATGGTCTGGGTCCGTCACGATGGAAATCGACGGGATATCCAGGAGGGCATCATCGATGAGGTCGGCATAGGTGGGATCATTCACGACATCTGGATCCATCGCATAGTCCAGGGCCTGCCCGTTGACAGAACCCGAAGGCCATGCGGGAGCCAGCGAGCTGGCATCGGCTCCCTGGCCGATGATATCATCGAGGAAAAGATAGGTCTGGGTGTCGGTATCGCTGGGCTGGTAGCCCGTCACGAAGGCCGCCGCCCGCAGCACCGTGGTGCGGTTGATGGGGATGGCGCCGGCGTAAAGCGTGCCGTTGTCCGCGGCCGGGGTGGTTCCATCCACGGTGTAGTAGATGGACGCCTCGTCGGTTCCACAGCTGATTTCCACGTCGAATGCATCGGTGTAGAATCCCCGGTCAACGCTGAAAGAAGTATCTTTCACGTAGCCGAGCACGCCAGACACATTGGCGGTTCCGGGGGTGGGCGAGGTCAAGTATAAGGCCGAGTTGATTTGGATGTCACCCCCCATGGTGCCGTTCAACAGGGGCATGATAAAGAGGTCAGGCGGGGGCGAGGGATAGTCCATGGCATGGATGGCCAAGACATTTTCGCCAGCCTGTAAATACAAGGAAGGATTGGGCAACGTGAAATCTTCGTAGGCCGTCCCACCGTGCGCTCCAGAGGCTCGAGACTGGTATGTCGGTGAGGCCGGCACATTTTCCGAGGCAACCTCCGTGCCATTGATGTAGGCCACGAAGCCGTCATCGTACTTTAATCGGAGTGTCAGGAGCGAGACGGCGTCGGGGTCATCCACTTCGAAAGGAATGCGGATATAAATGGAGCGCGTGTTTTGAAACATGTCGCCCACGTCCAGGTTGATCATGGCTCCGTATGTCGAGCCATTCCTTTCGTAACCGACACCGGTAAGTCCACTCAGCCAACCCGCATCATCGTAGCTGGTGGTATTCCATGTCGAAGCCGGCTCGGAAGAGGGAATCAGTGCCCTTGCGTCCTGCTCCTCGACAATAAGCGTGGAGAAGCTCGCGTCCTGTCCCAGTCCATAGGATATATCGTCATCCTGTTCCGGATAGTCCATGAACGCATGCGCCATGGTAACCCCGCCAGGCTGTGTCAAGATCACGCTCTCCCCGTTTGCACTGAGCTTGAAGGTGGTATGCAGGTAGCCGAGACGGTCGGTATAATCGTCCTCGGCCTGCCCCGAGGCAAACACGACCAGGTACTCCCCGCCGGCCATGCTGGTGGGAGGAAAGGTCCACTGCATCGGGTTATTCGTGGAGTCACTGAGGAACCACCCCGTCAAGTCAACAGCGTTGGAGCTCAGGTTATAGAGCTCGATCCAGTCCGAGTAGTTGCCATCGCCGTCCACCAGCGTGTTGTCGTTATTGGCCATGAACTCGCTGATCACAACCTGGGCCTGGCTGCCAAGGGACAAGGCCATGAAGGCGGTTGCGACAACTGCGACCATGGTCTTGCGCTTCAACATGCTTCGATCCATCGAGGTATTTTTTCCAATCATTAGGCTTTTCCTGTTCCTTTTCCGGCCTGATCGCCAGGTGACGACGGGAATCCCCCACCCTGCAGGATTTTCCCTGCGGCAGGAGGCTTCGGGCTCGTTGTATGGTAGGCAAACGGTCGGATAGAGAAAATATTTTGAAAATTACAATATTGTAATCTACTTGCGACGCGGTTGCGCTCCCCGGCCGGGAGGCGAAAACTACCTATTACAGGCTGAAATAGGCGGAGGGGGCTTCCTGCAGAAGGGTCGTCAAAAGTTGAATGGCTGCCACCGCATCTGAAATGCTGGGCATTTCGTTGACGGCATGCAATACGGCAGGAATGGGTGTGGCGGGAACGAAATACGCAGGATCCCCAGGCTGCCCGGTTCGGCAGGTGCCGGGTTTGCTCAGGCGACCCAGAACAACATGGCGATGAAATAGAGGCAGGCCGCGAGGCCGACGGTCAGCACAATCCAGTCGTAAGAAGTTATAATACTCACGGGTTGAGGGTAGGCTTCTTCGTTCATACCTTATGATTACCGGCCGTGGCGGCCTTCTTATGAGAAGCCCCGCAGTTTTATTGCCTGGAGGCAAAAACCCTTTAGTTAGCGTGCATTGGAGCAGAGTGCATGGGGCCGGTCACCCGGGGGCCAGCAAGCCTTGGTGGCAGGGGGTCCGGGCCGGGCTTGGTCTGTTGCATCCCCACAAAGTCCTTTTTTTACACTGATAATCCGCAGCGCTATTGTATACAGGCGCAACCCACGAGGAGTTTTCATATGAAGTCATTATTATTGCCCACGATCATGCTGGCCCTCGGCCTTTGTGCTGTGGATGCCCAGCAAAAGAAAAACAAAAAAAGGGCGCCAAAGGCCGTCGATGGGAAAAATGTTGAGACGGGAAAAAAGGACCCGGTAAAGAGTCCCGCCCTGGCTCCTTTCGGTATTTACGCCAAGACGGCGCCCTTGCCGGAGCGGGTGCCGCCTGCGACGACGACCCTGCCGCTGAAGCTCAGCCCGGGCATGAAGATCTGTTATGTCGGCAACACCCTGCTCGACCGGGAAGGCGGCTTTGGACATTTTGAAGCGATGATCCAGCAGCAGTTCCCGGGCTTGCATCTCAAGGTGCGGAATCTTTGCTGGTCTGCGGATGAGGTCGACCTGCAGCCGCGACCGGCAAACTTCGCCTCCATGGATCAGCACCTTACTCTTGAAAAGGCCGACGTGATTTTTGCGGCCTTTGGCTTTAATGAATCGTTCGCCGGCGTGGGGGCCCTTCCGAGCTTCAAGGAGCGATTGGGAGGATTGCTGCAGCGGTTGAGGTCGAGCGCGTTCAACGGGAAGACCGGGCCGCAGATCGTCCTCCTTTCTCCCGCAGCGAACGAGAATGTAACCGGGGTGCGGGCGGCGGACCTCAACAATCCGCGCCTCGCGGCCTACACCACGGCGATGAAAGAAGTAGCGGCTGCGGAGGCCGTGGGTTTTGTCGATGTGTTTAAAGGCACCCTCGCAGCCATGGCTGATCCGGACAGCGACCTGACCTTTAACGGGGTTCACCTGAAGAAAGCGGGCAACGCGGTCCTTGCCGCGGCCCTGTTTAAGGGCTCCTTTGGCAAGGAAGCCGCCCCCCGTGTCGACGAGGACCTGCGCAAGACGGTTGCGGATAAGAACCAGCAATACTTTTATCGCTATCGACCGGTAAACACCTTCTACTACACCGGCGGCCGCAACAAGCGCTACGGGTACCTCGACTTTCTTCCCGCCATGCGGAACTTTGAACTCATGGTCGCAAACCGTGACCAGCGGATCTGGGACCAGGCTGCGGGCAAGCCGGTTCCTGCGCAGGCGGACGACTCCTCGGTGCCGAAGCTGCCGACAACGGCGGAAAGCCGTGGGGCGAACACGTGGATGACACCAGCGGATGAACGGGCGGCGTTCAAGGTTGACGAGCGTTTTGATGTCAACCTCTTCGCCAGCGAGGAGCAGTTCCCGGACATCGCCTGCCCGATCCAGATGCGCTGGGACAGCCAGGGTCGCCTCTGGGTGGCCTGCTCAACCACCTATCCCCATGTCTATCCCGGTCACGGTCCGCGCGACAAGATCGTGATCCTCGAGGATACGGACCACGACGGCCGGGCGGATACAAGCCAGGTCTGGGCGGACGATGTCCATATTCCGCTCAGCTTTGAGTTTGGCGATGGCGGGGTTTACGTCTCGGAAGAGCCGCACTTTTCCTTTCTCAAGGACACGAACGGTGACGGGAAAGCGGATTTTCGTCGCCAGGTTTTCACCGGCTTCGGGACAGAGGATTCGCATCACGCCCTGCACGATTTTGTCTGGACACCCGACGGTGACCTGCTCTTTCGGGAATCGATCTTTCACAACAGCCAGGTGGAGACGGTCTACGGGCCCATCCGGGCCAAGAACAGTGCCTGGTTCCGCTATCGTCCCGACACGCATCGGCTGGTCACCTTCGGCAACTACCCGAACACGAATCCCTGGGGCGTGACCTTCGACGACTGGGGGCACCACGTGGCCAGCCACCCGATTTTCGCCACGGCCTTTCACGCGACCAACCCGCCCTATCCGACCCAGCATCCGAAGGCGACCGGGATTCCCGCCTATTCCGGTACCTGTGGCCAGGAATTCGTGGATTTTCCCTCCTGGCCGAAAGAATTACAGGGCGGCTTTGTCAAGGTGCGCTACAAGCCGACCAACCGGGTAGAGATGCACCGCTGGGTTGAGCAGGATGATCACTTCAAGGAGGAATACCTTGGTGACATTATCTTCTCGACCAACCTGAGCTTTATTCCCGTCGACCTGCGATTTGGTCCACGGGGAGCCATGTATGTCTGCGACTGGTACAACCCGATCAAGGGACACGCGCAGTATTCGCTTCGCGACAAACGACGCGACCGCACATCGGGGCGCATCTGGCGGATTCTTCCCAAGGGAGCGAAGCTGCAGGAAGCGCCTGCGATTGCCGGCCAGTCTGTATCCGCCCTGCTCGATATCCTCCAGCGGCCGGAATACCGGTATCGCTACTGGGCCAAGCGTGAATTGCGCGCGCGGAAGGCCGGCGAAGTCAAACCGGTGCTCGATCGCTGGGTCGCAGGGCTGGACGCGAAGGACCCGCGTTTCCGGCATCACCAGGTTGAGGCCCTCTGGACCTATCGGTGCATAGGCGCAAAGAACCCGGACTTGCTGGAAACGCTGTTGAATTGCGATGAGCACCTCGCCCGTGCGGCTGCCACACGCCAGCTGCGGTATGGGTCCGGGGAGTTGTTTAACGCCATGGAGCTCCTGCGTGCGCGGGCCAACGACACGAATGGCATTGTCCGGATGGAGGCGATCCTCGCCGCCACGTACATCGGTACGCGCGAATCCCTCGAGGCAGCCATCGGGGTCTTGAAACACCCCATGGGCAGCCATTTGAAGTATGCGGTTACCACCAGCCTGGGATCCGAGAATGTATCCAGGCACCTGGACAGCCGTTTCCATGCGGCACACCCCGAGGTCAAGGCCTTCAACGCGAGTTTTGCCAAGTTTTCCAAGATCACCTCAGGGATTACGACGCGCAATGCCACCGAATCGAATTTCGACAGCCAGCAGGGGCTTGCCGTGGTCGAGATCAGCTGTGTTCCGGAGCGCCTGTTGTTTACCAAGACCCGGTTCAAGGTGAGGCCCGGTCAGCCGGTGAAGCTGGTTTTCACCAATCCCGATGTTACCC
>JAPYUI010000345.1:1386-2515 GCA_029936175.1 Kiritimatiellia bacterium | reverse complement strand
GACAAGGCAAAAACCCTGGCCGCAAAGAAAGCGGTTTTTTCCCAGGCCAAATCCAAGCGAGCCGCCAAGCGTTGTGTGACCTGACCGAAACGCCGAAGATGAGTGGCAGTTCGCCGCTCCAGGTCCTTCCAGGCGATCCTCTCCACCGCGACAGTATTCAGCATCCCTGCCGTACCTGCGCGACCGCGTGCTTTCCATGATGCGCCAGGCCTTGCGCTCGTGGCAAACGCCATCCCTCGGAAGCGCTTGCATTTCCAGAGGCGCTGCACTAACGCTCAAGCATGATATGCAAAACCCTGCTCATGCTGCTGGGGCTTTCCCTTGTCCCCGCGTGGTCGAACGAGCAGCCCAACTTTATTTTTTTCATCGCGGATGATGTCTCCCAGGATGACTTTGGGTGTTACGGTCATCCGCATATCAAGACGCCCAGCGTAGACGCCTTGGCCAAAAACGGGATGCGCTTCAACCAAGCCTACCTGACCACGAGCAGTTGCAGCCCCAGTCGCTGCAGCATCATCACCGGGCGCTACCCGCATAACACCGGGGCGCCCGAGCTGCACACGCGCCTGCCTGATGCCCAGGTGCGCTTCCCGGCCTTGTTGCGCAAGGCGGGTTATTACACCGTGCTCTCGGGTAAAAACCACATGTTCAAAAATCAAGACCGGGCCTTTGACAAGATCACCGGGGGAGGGGGACCCGGCAAGGAACAGGACTGGGTCAGCCACGTGGAGAACCGGCCGAGCGACCAGCCCTTTTTTTTCTGGTTCGCATCAAGCGATGCACACCGGGGCTGGGCGATAAACGACAAGGCGCCGGTGTATTCAGAAGAACAAATCGTGGTTCCTCCCTACCTCATCGACGGCTCCCCCACACGACGGGACCTCGCGAAGTACTACCACGAGGTCAGTCGCTACGATCATTATATCGGCCTGGTTGTTGATGAACTCCGCCGGCAGGGCGTGTTAGACAAGACCATGTTGGTGGTCGCCGCCGACAACGGTCGTCCCTTTCCCCGCTGCAAAAGCCGCCTGTATGACAGCGGGATCAAGACACCGTGGGTCGTTCATTACCCGGCGCTGATCAAGAACCCGGCGACTACGGAGAGCCTGATCAGCGTCATTGACTTGAG
>JAPYUI010000345.1:0-1286 GCA_029936175.1 Kiritimatiellia bacterium | reverse complement strand
ATCGAATTGTGGCAGGCGCATGCTGCAGGAAAGACGCACCAGGACCAACAACAGGTATTTGCCAATCCCTGTCCGGCCGAAGAACTCTACCGGGTGAGTAAAGATGGCCACCAGTTGGTAAACCTGGTTTCGAACCCGGAACATACACCGCAAGTCAAGCAGGCCCGTAAGCTCCTGGCGCAATGGACCGACCAGACAGCGGATACGATCCCGGAAAGGCCCACCCCGAATCGCCACCCTCCACCGCGGATTGAAAACGGAAAAATAATCACCTCCGGGAAGTACAAGGTGCGCAACCCGCATGCGGAAATGCCGGGTGCGGCAAAGGCCGCGACCGCGGTCAACCACCCCGGTCCGGTTCGCCTGTCGATGGAGCGATAAGCCCTCCGGCCATGCAAATGGAGACGGTCCACACCCTCATCCTGTGTACGCAGCAAGGAGGTTCAGCGGTTTCGCTTCGGCTCGGAATGGGCCGGGTTGTTGAGGAAGCTGTGATCGGTCAAACTGTGTAAAAAGGCGACAAGGTCAGCCTGCTGTTGCTTGCTCAGGCCCAGGCCCTCCTCGAAGACCGCCATGCGTGCGTCAAGGTGGGGCCCGGGCTGTACGCCTGAATTGTAGTATTCGACCACCTCCTGCAGGGTCTCAAACCGGCTGTTGTGCATGTAATGCTTCGTGACGCCGATGTTCCGGAGGGAGGGTATTTTGAATTTACCCCGGTCTTCTTCCCTGCGTGAAACCTTCTCGAGTCCGGGATCCGTGTGCGTGGGATCGATCCCGTTGTTGGCGAAGGCGTGGGTGGTAAAATGGGGCGGCTTGTGGCAGCGGGTACAGCTGGCCCCGGAACCGGGTTGCCCGGGGATTTTTTCTGCGAAGAACAGGTCGTGCCCACGTTGTTCCGGTGCGCTGAATCGCGCGGTGCCATCTTGTACCTGGTCGTACTTGGCCTGGTCAGAAACCAGGGTGAGCATGAATTGCTCCAGCGCGAGCCCGAGGCGTTCCGGGGTGATCCCTCCCTCGCCGAAGGCTGCGGCGAACAGTTCCGGGTAGGGCGGTCGCCGACTGAGCTTGCGAATGACATTGTCCAGGCGCTCGTCCATTTCCGTTTTATGCTCGATGGGAATCAGTGCCTGGGCACGCAGGCTCGGGGCGCGACCGTCCCAGAAAAACTGCTTCGCATAGGCCAGGTTGAACAAGGGCATCGAGGTGCGTGCGGTCAGGTCGCCGTGCACGCCCACGCTCATCCTGCGGGGGTCGGCGAAGGCGTACTCCTGCATGTGGCAGTTGGC
>JAPYUI010000121.1 GCA_029936175.1 Kiritimatiellia bacterium | reverse complement strand
GCTTGATCAGGCCTTCCATGTGCATGAGGCAGGACATGTCGGCACTTACGATGTACTCAGCCCCCGCCTGTTCGTGATCGGCGACCCGGTTTTTCCCCATCAGCACGCTGATGGCTTCTTCGTTAACGCTGAATGTTCCGCCAAAGCCACAGCACTCATCCACGCGCTGAAGTTCAACGATCTCGATACCCTCGACGAGATCAAGCAGTTGGCGTGGCTTGGAAAAGGGGACATCCCGGCGCTCGCTGGAGTTGGCGAGGCGGAGTTCGCGCAAGCCGTGGCAGGCCTGGTGAATGCCGACCTTGTGCGGGAAGCGTGCCTTGAGGTCCTTGACCTTGATCACGTCTACCAGGAACTCGCAGAGTTCATAGGTCTTGTTGCATACTGCTCGCGTGGCTTCGTCTTCCGGAAGCAGGCCGTGGTAGTGATTGCGCACCATCGACGTACAGCTTCCTGATGGGCATACCACGTAGTCATAGCCCTGGAAGGTCCGGACAAAATGTTCCGCGACCGGGCGGGCGTCATCGACGCAGCCTGAATTGGCCATGGGTTGGCCGCAGCAGGTTTGTTGGCTCGGATAGTCGATGGAATCCACGAATTGCTCGAGTAACTTGAGGGTTGCCATGGCGGGGTCGGGATACATGACATCCATGTAACAGGGGATGAAGAGGCCGACCTTCATGTTGAGGTGAAAGCCCGGTCCAGGTGTGTATATCCGCCATCCACGTAGATAATTTGGCCCGTGGTGTGGGAGGAGCGATCCGACGCGAGGAAGGTCACGGTATCTGCGATTTCCTCGCTGGTGGTGAAACGACGTTCCAGCGGGATCAGTTGCTCGATACCTTTTCGCACCTCGGCGGAGCGCTCGAGAGAATTCAGCCAACGCTCATACATGGGGGTCCAGACCTCGGCAGGAACTACGGTGTTGACGCGAATGCCATGCGGGGCAAGGTCGACTGCCCATTCCCGGGTGAGCGCGTTCATCCCGCCTTTCGCGGCCGCATAGCCCGAGGTGTGGCCCTGTCCGGTATCGACGACCTTGCTGCCGACATTGACGATACATCCCTTGCGCGCCTTCAGGGATTCCTGTGCCATGTGGGTCAGGGTGTAGACGTGCAAAAGGTTGTTCTCGATCGAGCGCATAAAATCATCAGGACTGCGGTCCAGGCCGACGGCATCGTTTCCCCCCGCATTGTGCACCAGCACATCGATGCCACCGAATTGTTCGATCGTTTCGTCGATTACGCGTCGGCAGGCCGCTTCCTCCCGCAACTCGGCCTGGACGAAATGGGCGGCTGCACCGGCCGCCTTGAGTTCAGCGACCAGGGCGATTCCAGCCTCGGTACTGCGATTGGCCACGACGACCCGGCATCCCTCCGACGCGAAACACCGGGTAATGGCTTCGCCGATGCCCTTCGCCCCACCGGTGATGATGACCACCTTGTCCTGGAGGTGCAGGTCCATCGGCTAGGCCCGCACGGCCACTTGGCGTTGTTCGCCGAGGCCATCGATACCGAGCTCGATGACGTCGCCTTCATTCAGGAAGATCGGCGGATCAAACCCGGCGCCGACTCCGGGTGGAGTGCCGGTTGAGACGATGTCGCCGGGCAGCAGGGACATAAACTGGCTGAGGTAGTGAAGCAGGAAGGGGACCTTGTACACCATCTTGCTGGTGTTCCCGTTTTGCCGCGTCTCACCGTTGACTTTGAGCCACATCGGAAGGTGGTCGACCTCGTCAATTTCATCCGGGGTGGCGAGGAAAGGGCCGAAGGGCGCGAAGGTATCGCAGCTTTTGCCCTTGACCCATTGGCCACAGCGTTCCATCTGGTACGCGCGCTCGCTGTAATCGTTATGAACGGCGTAGCCCGCCACGTGATCCATGGCATCGGCTTCATCGACATACGAGGCCTTCTTGCCGATGACGAACGCGAGCTCTACTTCCCAGTCGGTCTTCTGGCTGTTGCGGGGAATAACCAGGGGGTCATGCGGCCCGGTAAAAGACGAGGAGGCCTTGAAAAAGACCACGGGTTCTTCGGGGACTTCCATCCCGGCTTCCTCGGCGTGATCGCTATAGTTGAGGCCGATGCAGATGATCTTGCTGGGCCGGCAGACAGCCGGGCCAAGGCGGATATCATCGGGCAAATCCCCTGCCTCGTCCGCGTTTGCGTCTGCCCAGGCCCGGAGGCGGGCCAGGCCGTCATTGCCAAAGAACGCTTCATTGTAATCCTCGCCGAAACCGGAGGCGTCGATGTGTCGTCCATCCGGGAGAACGAGACCGGGTTGTTCCTGCCCATCCGGGCCAAATCGTATCAATTTCATGTTGTTTCCTTAACGTTTGACGTGAAGAAATCCACCATCAATCGGGTAATTCGTTCCGGTGATAAACGATGCCTCGTCCGAGCAGAGATATACCGCGAGTCCCGCGATCTCAGACGGTTGACCCATCCGGCCAATGGGTTGGGTTGCGGCAAGCTTATCAAAGGCTTCCTTTTCCTGGCCGGGATAATTTTTGGCGATATAGGCGTCGACGAAGGGGGTATGCACGCGACCGGGAGCGATACTGTTGCAGCGGATCTTGTCCTGGATGTAGTCGGTGGCAACCGAGTAGGTCATGGATTCAACTGCGCCCTTGGTCATGCTGTACGCAAAGCGGTCCGGTATGCCGATACTGGAGGCGACGGATCCCATGTTGAGAATGACGCCACCCCCATTGGCCTTGAGGTGGGGCAGGGCGGCATACATGCCATTATAGACGCCCTTGACGTTTACGGCGAAGAGACGGTCCAGGTCCTCAGGGGTGGTATTTTCCATGCTGCCCACCTGGGCGATTCCAGCGTTGTTGACCACGAGGTCCAGCTTGCCGAAGACCTCGACGACCCGGTCCACGGCCGCAATCATATCGGATTGATTGCTGACGTCAACGGATTGGACGAGACCGTTCACATGGCCGTCGAGGGTTTCGTTTGCACCGGCGGTGTCCAGGTCGAAGACCGCGACCTGGGCCCCTTCCTGGAGGAAGCGCCGGGCGATCGCGCGTCCGATGCCGGATCCGCCTCCCGTGATAATGGCTGTCTTGTCTTCTAGTCTCATCTGCTATGTATCCTATGTTCGTTCGGGCTAGGTCCGATGTTCCTCTGTTCGGCCGGGTTCCCGGGTGCTTCCGGATTTAAACGATTTGTCCTGACACGATATTCAAGAGGGTGGCTTCCCTGCAGGGCCATGCTTCCGGTTAAGGCCGCTGGCCCAGGCGGGCCCGTCCGGAAACGCGTAAGCAGCCACTGATGCCGGCTTCATTGTGATGCTGTACCCGGGCATCGATGGCGGCATGTAGCGCCCATTCTCCATCCGTACCGGGTCCACAAAATGCTCGTGCAGGTGATCCACGAATTCCACGATCCGGTGCTCCAATGATCCGCTCACGGCGATATAGTCAAACAGGGAGAGATGTTGAACGTACTCGCAGAGACCGACCCCACCGGCATGTGGGCAAACCGGGACGTTGAACTTGCGCGCCAGCAGCAGTACGGCGATAACTTCGTTTACCCCGCCGAGTCGGCAGCTGTCGATTTGACAGAAGTCGATCGCGCCGCATTCGAGAAACTGTTTAAACATGATTCGGTTGTGACACATTTCGCCGGTCGCCACGCCGATGGGCGCGATGGCCTCGCGGATTTTCTTATGTCCGAGGATGTCATCCGGACTGGTGGGTTCTTCGATCCACCAGGGATTGAATCGCGCGAGGGCTTTCATGTTGCTGATCGCCTCGTCGACATCCCAAACCTGGTTCGCATCCATCATCAGGGTCAGGGAATCACCCATTTCCTCCCGCATGATGCCTGCCCGGCGGATGTCGTCATCGAGATCTTGGCCGACCTTAATCTTCATGTGCGTCATGCCTTCGGCCATGGCCTCCTTACAGCGTTTCCGCATGAGTTCGTCGGAATAGCCCAACCAACCGGCAGAGGTGGTGTACGCGGGGTAGCCCTCCTGGAGCATCCTGGCCTCGCGGGCGGCACGGGTCGGGGCGAGATCCTGAAGGAACTCGAGAGCTTCTTCTGGTTTTAACGCATCCGTGATGTGGCGCCAGTCCACGCAGCGGACGATTTCTTCCGGCGCCATATCGGCCAGGAGTTTCCACAGAGGCTTGCCCTCGACCTTTGCCCATAGATCCCACAGGGCGTTGACCACTCCTGCAGTCGCCAGGTGGATGACCCCTTTCTCGGGCCCCACCCAGCGGATCTGGGAATCCCCTACCAGGTAGCGCCAGAAGGCTCCCGGATTTTCAACGAACTCCTCCAGCGTCTTGCCGATGAGCAGCGGTGCGAGCGAACGCACCCCGGCGGCGCAGAGTTCGTTCCCCCGGCCAAGGGTAAAGGTGATCCCGTTACCCACCCGGTCGCCATCGGTCTCCAGGCTGACATAAACCGCGGAGTAATCCGGGTCCTTGTTCATGGCATCCGAACCATGAAGCTCTTCCGAAGTGGGAAAACGAATGTCGACGACGGTTACAGCGGTAATTTTCACAAGGGGAATCCTGTAAGCGAGGGAGCAGCCTGCGTCAAGTTGGGGTGGGATTCTTTTGTCGAGTGCCTCGCGAAGGCCCCTCTTTGTCCGTCCGCCTTGTAATGGGCCCAATTCTCGGGCATACTAAAGGTATGCGGTTGATTGTTGCTACACTCCTCATGTGTTCCCTTGAAGGCTTCGCCTCCGAGCTTCGTGTATGGACCGAAGTTTCCGGGCGGAAAATTCAGGCCTATTATGAGGGTCAAAAAGGCGAATTCATCCTGCTACGCAAAACCAACAGTACAATCGTGGGCATCCGTGTATCCCGCCTGGTCACCGCGGATCGGGCCTACCTCAAGGGAATGAACCTCGCCGATAAAGCCCGGCCTGCACTGAGCCGGGACCGCGTCTGGCGGCCGTACGCGGGGGAACATCCGTGGCCCAAGAGCCTGCAGGCCCGTGAACGCGTGGTGCTGGATCAGCTGGGTATCAAGTGGGCCCATGCGGAAAGCCGGTATTTCGTCATTCACTACGACCGGGCTGCCTTTGCGCAGAAAGTCGCCCGGATGGGAGATTTCTACTACAGCTACATGGCCCAGGAGTTGAAGGGCATGAAGGATCGATACCCGCGCAAGTCGCATATATTCGTGTTCCGAAAGAGCGAGAAATGGGATGATTTCCTGCGCAAGTTTGACACCCAGTATGGCTGGGCGTCCGCCTTCGTTCGCGGGGACCTGATGTTTATCCAGGAGTACCCGAGCTCCCGGCGAAGTGAGGACACCCTGGCTCACGAGATGACGCACCTGGTGCTGAACCGCTTCTTCAAGGTGCAACCTCCACGCTGGTTGAATGAAGGTCTCGCCGAGTGGTATGAAGAATTTGCGCGCGCAGAATTTAAAGGGGTGGGGCGCCGGCCCCGTGCGGTCTTCCATGACCCGCTCGAGCATTATTTGCCCCTCCATGGCCTGATGGTGGCGGAGGACTACCCGGACGAGAAATTAATCCGCGCGTATTATGCCACGTCGAAATACATGGTGGGATTTTTACGCCTGGCCAAGGGGGACGAAGCTTTCGTACGGTACCTCAATGACATTGTCAGCATGGGTTTGCCGCCCGAGTTAAGCCTGCAAAAGCATTATGGCTATTCGGATGTGGCGGACCTGGAACGCGCGTTTATAAAATTTGCCGGTGTACGCAAAGCCGAAAAGCTGGATCCCCTGGCGAATGAGTGATTCCATGTTCCGCCCTGCACGCTCGGGCTAGAGCGCGTAGCAAACCAGCGTTCCCTCGGCATTTCGGGCCAGGATATGCCCCTTCACCAGCACGGGATGGCTCCAGCATTTACCGTCCAGGATCTTGACACGTGCCCGCTCGTTGAAGGCCTGGGGGCTTGCATCGGCGATCACCAGCTCCCCACGATCACTGAGGATAATCAGCTGGTCTTTTGCCCGGATCAATGACCCGCAGCCCAGGTCCTCCTGGCTCCAGGTGATTTCCCCCGTATTCCATTCCAGGCAGCGTAGCTTGACCAGGCGGCGATTGTGCGCCTTGCGGTCAAAGCCGACCAGGTGCTCGCCGAAAGGCACGCAGTTGTTCATGTGATTACGCATTTCCTGGTTCTTGTAACGGAGCCGAAGTTTCTGTCCGTCGAAGCCCAGCAGGGCGCAACCCTTGTTGTAGGCGGTTGAGATGAACAGGCTCCGATCCCGGTAAATGGGCGTGGTGGAGTTGGTGGCATAACTCGTTGGCCATGGGTAGAGGTCGATGACCTTCCCATCTTCTGCCCGCAGGACCAGCAACCCCTGGTTGTTGAGAACGCTGTAGTATCCTTTCCCATCCTGCTCAAAGTAGGTCGGCGAACCGTAGCCAGCCTTGTAGGTCCGGGTTTGCCAGAGGGTTTTTCCATTTCGTGGGTCCAGGCAGAGCGTGGGGCCGACATCCAGTACAAGTTGGTGCTCCCGAACCCGTGCGGAGCTGGCATAACCCCATTCAGGGGTCTTCAGTCCGTAGCGTTTGTTTATGTCGATATGCCATTGAACCTCCCCGGTCCTTTGGTCCAGGCAATAGGCTTTGCCTTCCTTTCCAAGGGTGAACACGGAGTGCCCGAAGAGCGTAGGTGTGGCTGCCGGTCCGCCCTCGTGCAGGTTGGGCAGGAGTTTCGTCGAATAGCTGTGCGACCAGGCGGTGCTTCCGTCCGCCAGGTTCAGGCACCAGATGGTTTCTTTCCCTTCGGCATGTCCGAGGGTGTACACGTGGTCCCCCGTGGCCGAAATGCTGCTGAAGCCAATGCCGATAGCCTTCTTCCATTTCAGCTCGGGCTGGGGCCGGGCCGGGATGGCATCCTCGGTGACGCCGATACCGAGCGGGCCGAGGAACTGGGTCCACTCGGCCCGGGCCATCCACGGGAGCAGGCAGGCTGCACAGCAGCGATAGACGATCCTTTTCACAGGTCGAGTATATAGGGGCCGACGCATTCTGCCAATATAGAATCTTGGTCTTGCTCTTGCCTATGCGCAGGCTATGCTTCGATATGCGGTTGCTGTTCATCCTATTGCCGGTGTTTGTTGCGTCCCTGCAGCTGGAAGCACGGGTGGACTTCACCTCCCAGATTCAGCCGATTTTCTCCGAGCACTGTACCACCTGCCACGGCGGGGTGAAGAAGCGGGGAGGCCTGAGCTTCATCTCGGAGGCCCTGGCCTTTGCCCCCACCAAATCCGGCAAGGTGGTGATCCAACGCGGCCGACCGGAAGAAAGCGAGTTGTACGCGCGAATTACGCATGGCGATCCAGATGAACGGATGCCCCCGGAAGGTGCGGGCCTGTCGGAAGGGGAGGTCCGGTTGATGGAGCAATGGATGCGTGAAGGGGCCGCTTGGGACACGCATTGGAGTTTTCGCCCCATGGTGCAGATTCCACCCCGGACCAATGGCCACCCGATCGATTTCTATATTCGGGATCGTCTTGAAAAAATGGGGCTGAATCCATCCCCCCCGGCGGATCGAAGGACCCTGATTCGCCGGGCCTACCTGGACCTGATCGGGTTGTTGCCGCCCCTTGAGGAGGTGGAGGCCTTCGTTGAGGATGATGCCGCGGATGCCTTCACACGCGTTGTCGATCACTTGTTGCAGTCGCCTCATTTTGGAGAACGATGGGGCCGGCACTGGCTGGACCAGGCACGGTATGCCGATTCGGATGGCTACGAGAAAGACAACGGGCGTCCCAACGCATGGCGCTATCGCGACTGGGTGATCCGTTCCGTGAACGAAGACATGCCCTTCGATCAATTTACGCGCGAGCAGATCGCCGGAGATCTCCTTCCCGGTGCGCAAAGCGAGCAGGTCCTGGGCACGGCTTTCCACCGTCAAACGCTCTATAACCGGGAAGGCGGAGTGGACCAGGAGGAGGATCGCGTAAAGCGGCTGGTCGATCGCGTGAACACCACTTCCACGGTCTGGTTGGGCCTGACCATCGGCTGTACGCAGTGCCATGACCACCCCTACGACCCCTTCATGCAGCGGGAGTTCTATGAACTCTTCGCCTTCTTCAACGATTCCGACGAGGTGAGCCGAAAGGTAAGCCGCCAACCGAAAAGGGAACTGGGCGACCTGGAAGCTCAATGGGCGAAAGCCGAGAAGAATGCAGCGAAACCCTATGCCGCCTGGGTGACGGAAAACAGGTCGAGGCTGAAGTCGGGGGCCGGGCCGGTGAAGGTGCACCCGCTCAGGGACGGAAGCGCGCGGAGCCGGTCAGGGGATCCGTTACAGGCCGAGGCAGGGGATATCTGGTTTTCCACCTCGACCGCGGAGTCGGACACCTACGTACTGGAAGCCAAGACGGATGCGCAGCGGATCAGTGGATTCCGGCTGGAGGTTTTCGCCGATCCCCGCCTGCCCGCAAAGGGGCCGGGCCTCGTGAAGCATGGCAACTTCGTCCTCAACCACTTTGTGGTTGTACACCGGGGGAAACCGGTAGCTTTTGCTGCAGCCCGCTCCGATTACCATCAGTCGAAATGGGCGGTTAATGGCGCGATTGATGCCGACGGCAAGAGCGGCTGGGCCGTTGCTGGCGCGCTCGGTAAAAACCACGAGGCCGACTTTATCCTGGATGCGCCATTGTTGGTCGAGAAGGATGAGGTGTTGACCGTGCGTCTGGTGCAGAACTACGGCACCCGCCATATGATCGGTAAATTCCGGGTCAGCGCCCTCAGCGGGAACCTCGCGGAAAGCGCCCTGCCGGATCAACTGGCAAAGGCGATACGGGCCTGGAACCCGGGAACACGTGATGCCCACCTCTGGCAGCACTTCATGGAAAAGGTGTACCCGCCCGGGAAGAAGATTCGGGGCGAAATCGATGCGGGGAAGAAAAAGAACCAAATGGATGTGCGCGTCCTGGCGACCCGGAAGGGCGGTCGGGAAACCTACGTGTTTCACCGCGGGGATTTCCTCCAGCCGAAAAAGGATCTCGGCCTGGTCAAGCCCGGTGCGCAGCAGGTCCTGCATCCCTTTGCTGCCCGGGAGGCTCGGGCCGACCGCCGGGACCTGGCAGCCTGGTTGATGGATGCGGATAATCCCCTGACCGCCCGGGTGCGGGCAAACAAGATCTGGGGACACCTCTTCGGTCGAGGCCTGGTTTCCACCATGGAGGATTTCGGGACGCGCGGGGCCTATCCTTCGCATCCGGACTTGTTGGACCATCTCGCCGTGAGCTACCAAACCCTCGGCTGGAGTCGCAAAAAATTGATCCGGTATATCCTGCTCTCCAGGACCTACCAGCAATCCTCCGACACGCGTCCGGAAGTGGTAAACATCGATCCCGACAATCGGCTGCTGCATCGCCAGAATCGTTTGCGTGTCGAGGCGGAGACCCTTCGCGATATCTTCCTGGATGCCTCCGGCTTGTTGAGTCACAAGGTGGGCGGCCCCAGCGTCTATCCACCCTTGCCGGACGACGTGCGTAAGCAGAGTTACGCGAATAATTTCAAATGGAAGACCAGTGGAGGAGAAGATCGTTACCGCCGGGGAATGTATACCTTCTTCAAGCGCACGGCGCCCGATCCCAATTTAATCACCTTTGATTGTCCGGATGCGAACGTGACCAACACGCATCGCGGACGATCCAATACCCCGATCCAGGCCCTGGCCACCCTGCACAACCAGGTTTTCCACGAGGCGGCCCAGGCCTTCAGCCAGCGGGTAATCGATCAGCCGTTAGCGGGCGATAATGAGCGAATCGGCTACGCATTCGGTGTCGCGCTTTCCCGCGAACCCGACGCGACGGAAGGGGCGGCCCTCGCTGGCCTGCTCGTGGCCAACCGCAACTACTATGTACAGCATGAGACCGAAGCCAGATTGCTGGTTGGCCGCTACCCCGGGAAAGACGTGCGCGAGAGCGCGGCCTGGGTGGCGACCTTGCGCATGCTGTTGAACCTGGATGAATTTATTAACCGCGGATAAGCCCTATGGATCCCAACCATGAAAACATCGCGCTGAGCCGCCGAAATTTTCTGACCAGTGCCTATTCAGGACTGGGCGGTGCTGCATTGAGCGCGATGCTGGCCGCCGATGCCGGCGCATCCAGGGATGGAGAATCCGCGGGGTTCATGTTGCCCGGAAAGGGCCATTTCCCGGCCAAAGCTAAACGCTGCATTTTTATCTTCATGGCGGGTGCGCCCAGCCAGGTGGACCTGTTTGATCCCAAGCCCAGGTTGAAGGAATTACACGGCCAGAAAATGCCGGAGAGCTTGCTGGCCAACAAGCGCTTTGCCTTTATCCAGAAAAATTCCGCGGTACTCATGGGCTCGAAGCGGACATTCAGGCAACACGGCCAGTCGGGTATGTGGTTCTCGGATCTATTGCCGAATATAGGGCGTTGTGCGGATGATCTCTGCATGATTCGTTCAATGCACACCGACCAGTTCAACCACCACCCGGGCCAACTGCTCATGCAGACGGGCAGCGCGGAGTTCGGGCACCCCAGTGTCGGTTCCTGGATGACCTATGGCCTGGGGACTGAAAATCAGAACCTTCCGGGCTATGTCGTGTTGACCGCGGGTCGAGGTTCCAGCGGGGGTGCGACGCTTTGGCAAAGTGGTTTCCTGCCGTCGGTATACGAAGGCGTGCTCTTCCGGAGTTCAGGCGAACCGGTGTTGAATCTCAACAACCCGGCCGGCCTGCCCGGGGACCTGCAGCGCAGGGGGCTGGATGTGCTGGCGGAGTTAAACCGGCATCGTTTCGCGCAGGTGCACGATCCCGAGATTGCCAGCCGGATCAGCAACTACGAATTGGCCTATCGTATGCAGTCGGCTGCCCCGGAGTTGAGCGATATTTCAGACGAGTCCGGGGCCACCCGGGAAATGTACGGGATTGAGCGCAGCACCAAGCTGAAGCCCGGCCGGGGTGGCAACCCGGATACCTGGAGCACCTTTTCCAGGAACTGCCTGCTCGCCCGCAGGATGATCGAGCGCGGGGTCCGGTTTGTAAACATCATCCACGCCAGTTGGGATCATCACGCAAATTTAGACACGGAACTGGCCTTTAACGCCGGGATGGCGGACCAACCTGTCGCGGCGCTGATCCAGGACTTGAAGCAGCGCGGCCTGCTGGACGACACCTTGGTGGTCTGGGGCGCGGAATTCGGCCGGACGCCCCTGGGCGAAAATCGCCGCGGGCGGTCCGCGAACACCGGCCGGGATCACCATCCGAATGCGTTTACCATCCTGATGGCAGGCGGAGGTGTCAAGGGGGGCGTGACGCATGGTGAAACCGATGAGATCGGCTGGGATGTCGTGCGGGATCCGGTACACGCCAATGATTTCCAGGCGACCCTGTTACACCTCTTCGGCATCGATCACATGAAGTTGACCGCAAAGCATAACGGGGCGAACCACCGCCTGACCTCGCTCACCCGGCAATCGCGTGTTGTACGCGAAGTGCTGGTCTAGCCAGGCAAATGGAGGCGCCATGCGGCCTTCCAAACGATGCCGGTCCGGGGCCTCAGGAGGTCCAGAGGTTTTCGCCAAAGGCCCAGCCGGTGCGAACGGGCTCCTTGATGATTGCGTCGAGCTCAGGCTGCCCTTTTACCTTCATGTTCTCCGCGTCCCAGTCGATCGTCTTGCCCGTACGTTGCGCCAAGGCCCCGAGCAGGACCACCTCGGTGAGGGCCGCTGCGTATGGAAAGGGTGAACCGGGTGCGGGTATCTCGCCCTTGATCGCACGCATCCACTCCTGAATCGGCCCATTTCCGAGAGAGGGAAGCTTTTCGATCTTCGCCAGGGAGCCTTTCATCTCCATGAAGCGTTCCCCGGGGGTGAGCATGGGACTGTTCGGTCGCATGCCGGCATGGTAGATCGTTTCCTTCGTACCTTCCATGTACATTCCGCCGCCGCCGGGCAAGGCCTTCTTTGGGTCCCAGCGCCTGGGCTTGGGTGCCGGGTAATCCTTCTCAAACCATTTCATCACCACGGGGGGTTTCTTGCCGCGCGCGGGAAAGTGATAGCTCACGACCGTACTCATGGGAATGAAGCCCGGGCCCGGCGGTTCCTTGCGTTCAATTTCCACCTTGGTCGGGATCCCGAGGCCGAGGGTCCAGAAAGGCGCATCAAAGGTGTGGCAGCCGATGTCACCGAGTGCGCCGCAGCCGTAATCCCACCAACCACGCCACTTCACCGGCACGTAATGGGGGCTGTAGGGCCTTGGCTTTGTCGGCCCCTGCCAGAGGTCCCAGTCCAGGGTATCCGGCACCGGGGCTTCCGGTGGCGGGAAGCTGGGCGGGGGCACAAACCAGGGTGCATTTGGCCGGTTGGTCCAGGTAATGACTTCTTTCACATCACCGACAATGCCGGCATCGACCCATTCCTTGATGCGGCGCATCCCTTCAAAAGTATGGCCCTGGTTCCCCATCTGGGTGACGACCTTGTAGTGTTTTGCCGCCTTGGCGAGAGTGCGGCACTGCCAGATGTTGTGTGCGAGTGGCTTCTGGACAAAGACATGCTTGCCACGCTCCATGGCGGCCATGCAGGCGGGGAAATGTGAGTGGTCGGGCGTGGAGACGGTAACCGCGTCGATTTCGCCGTGCATTTTGTCCATCATCTGGCGGTAGTCCGTGAAACGGGGAACATCGGCATGCTTTTTGTGCGCACCTTTGGCGCGGTTCGCATCGACATCGCAAATGGCGACGAGGTTTTGACCCGCGGCTTCCTTGAGTGCGTAGCCACCCATGCCGGATGCGCCAACCACTGCGACGTTCAGTTTGCTGTTGGCTGCTTCGCCGGGTTTCGCGATGGAAAACAGGGGCAGGGTGCCCGCACTCGCGGCTGAGGATTTGATGAAGGTCCGACGTTTCATATGGGTATCTCCGTTAAGGTTAAACGTTTGCTGGCCCACCTGGTGGCCGGGGCAGCGTGCTACTATGTCCGGGGCAAGGGAATCGGCAAGTGCGATTTGGTTGAATCTTCACCCAGCGACTTCCTGTACCGATATTACTCAGCCGGGCTGTCACGATCGCCTTTCTGGAATCGTTCGAGTTGACGCTTGAAATAGACGTTCTCGTCATCCAGTTCGATGCAGCGTTTCATCATTCCAATAGCTTGCTCATCGTGTTTAAGCTGAAAGTGGACCTCAGCGAGGGTGTCCAGGTACTCCGGACTGTCCGGGACCAGTTCCATCGCCCGCTCTGAATACGTCAAGCCCTCTTCCAGGTTTTCCCGGCAGATCGCGGTCATCCAGGCCAGGGCGTTATGGGCCTCGGCGGCCTTGGTATACTTGTCGCAAAGCGCGGAGAGGATCTCGTAGGCGGTGTCAAAGGCGGCGTGATATGCGGCCATCGCGCCTTCGTCCTTGAGTTCCACCGCGAATTCCATGGCGGAATTGGGGAGGAGCTCGGCGTAGGATTTTGCCGCGGCGGCGGATGCTTCAGGATTTCCCGCATGGTGTTGCCTCAAGGTCTCAACCATGATGATTTGCCCGGCCCGGAACAGGTAGCCCCGGGGTTGAATCATTGCAATTTCCTTGCGCATGGAGTGGAGCCGGGCGCGTTCGGCCAGCATCGCGGCGTGCGCAAACTGTTTGTGCCTGATGGCGTCGGGAATGGCATAAT
>JAPYUI010000344.1 GCA_029936175.1 Kiritimatiellia bacterium | reverse complement strand
TCCTCCGATGTCGGGGCCTTCGGCGTGAACACCCCCGCCTATTTCACCATCGACCAGGTGACGGTCATCCCCGAGCCCGCGACCGGGCTCTTGGCCCTGCTGGGTATCCTCCTTCTCGCCCGGTACCGGTCATGGGCCTCCTGAGCCCATGGCCCGCCGCGGCCCTGTTTCTCCTGCTTCCCCTGCAGGGCCTCGCGGGCCCCTATTCCAAGGCCCTCGATGATCCCGACAATGCCTTTGACCCGCCCATTCCCGGCTATACCGGTCCGGATGGGGCCGGCGTCATCAGCCCCGCCAACCAGGTCAATCCCGCCTTTGTCGCCTGGGCCGACCAGGTCATCGCCTACACTCCCGCCGCCCAGGTCGATGTCGGCTTTGATGAACCGCAACGTGCCCTGGGCCCGGTCACCGGGGATCAATTCGACATCGTCTCCCTCGGCGATCGCGATGCCGCCTCCCTGGCCGGCGGCGCCCTGCCCGGTGCCATCACCCTGGGATTCCCCCTCGCCATGGCCGATTTTCCCGGCCCGGACTTTGCCGTATTCGAGAACGCCTTCGAGATCGCGGCGGGGCAAACCTTCGCCGAGCTCGCCTTTGTCGAGGTCTCCACCGATGGGGACCATTTCGTCCGCTTCCCGGCCGTCTCCGAAACCGCTGCCCCGGTCGTCATCGCCGACCCCGGCCTGGATGCCACCGACCTCTACAACCTCGCGGGAAAACACCTGAACCACGACCTCGCCCTGTCCTGGGGCACGCCCTTCGACCTCGGGGAGCTGCGCGATGAGCCGTTGGTCCGGAGCGGGATGGTCGACTTGTTCAATATTCGATACGTCCGTATCGTCGATATACCGGGCAGTGGATTCTTCAGCGATCATAGCGGCCAGCCGATTTACGACCTCTGGCCCAGCGAGGGCTCCGGCGGTTTCGACCTTGAGGCCATCGGTATTCTTCACCCCCGTGTCACCTGTACCTTGTCACCCAATGGAAAGGCCTTGCGCTTTGTCGCCCCGCTGCACCGGGTGGTCACCCTCCAGGCCTGCCAGGACCTGCGCAGTCCCAGCTGGATGAATCTCACCGTCATCCCGGGCGATGGCCTGGAAAAAATACTCCCGGTCGCCGGCTATCGATACTACCGCCTGGCCTTTCAGCTGCCATGAACACCCCAGTCCATTCCCCCCCCGACGGTTTCAGCCTGGTCGAGCTCCTCGTGGTCATCGCCATCATCGGTCTCCTTGCGACGCTTCTTCTCGGCGCGGTGAACCGGGCCATGGTGCAGGGCCGGAATGCCTGGTGCAGCACGAATATGAAACAACTCTTTACCGCCAGCCAGCTCTTCGCCCAGGACCACGGCTTCTATGCCCCGGCCGCTTCCGATATCATGGGCCGCAACCTGAAGCGCTGGCATGGGGAACGCGCCTCCCCGCGCGATCCCTTTGACGGGAAAAGAGGCCCCCTCGCCACGTACCTGGAAGGCAACGGGGATATCCGGCACTGCCCGCTGCTCGCGAAGTTGCGGAAGGACGATGGCAAGGGCTTCGAGTCCGCCTGTGGGGGATACGGCTACAACCAGGTCGGCATCGGTTCCACCAGTTATGCCTCCGGCTTCAATCGCGAAAGCGCGGAGCGCGGCATCGACCCCGACCGGCTCGACCATCCGCTGAGCACGATCCTGTTTGCCGAAACCGCCTTTCCCCAGCCCTACGACAAGCCGGACTCGCTCATCGAGTACTCCTTTGCCGAGCCCTATTTTCACCTCCAGTGGAACGCGACCACCGAGGCCTCCTCCCCGGCGCGCCCGTCGATGCATTTCCGCCACCTGGGCCGGGCCAGTGTCGTCTGGGCCGATGGACATGGTACAAGGGTGCCGATGCGCCGGTCGGATGATGCCAGCCGGCCCTTCCGGATCGGGTGGCCCGGCGGCGCCAATAATGCCCTGTTCAAACCCTTCGACCTGTGATATATTATAGGCCAGTCACCGAGCGACATTTATGCAGAAACATGCGCAACATATCCTGATTCTCAGCCTGCTTGCCCCCGGGGTCTTCCTCACCGGCTGTGACGTTCAAACCGGCAACACCACGGTCCGCGAGGTCGGTATCCAGGTGAGCGGTTTCTATACGAACCCGAATGGAGGGGCCATGGTGACCTCCAACAGCGGCCCGACTGTTACGCAGATGGGCATCAGCCAGGAGGGTGACCGTCTCATCGCCACCGACAACAACGGCCGGATTTACCGCGGCAGCATTGGGCAGACGGATGGAAGCACGGCCAGTTTTACCTTGAACGGCAGCTCGATCAACCTGGGTATTGTCGCGGATGAAGTAACGATCTCGGGCTCATTCAGCATCGATGGGGCGACCCTGACCATGCGGGGCACCTGGATCGAGCCCTCCCGCTTCGGCGAGGTCTTCGGCACGAGTTCCGTGAACGCCAATCCCGTTCCCGCCAGTGATAACGCCGCCACGGGCGGTGGTGACTCAGGCGGCGGTGACTCGGGCGGCGGTGACTCAGGCGGCGGTGACTCGGGCGGCGGTGACTCGGGCGGCGGTG